>JASJCN010000016.1 GCA_030065975.1 Myxococcota bacterium | reverse complement strand
AACAACCTGCTCCCCGAGCGCATCGACACCGACCGGCAGCGCGGAATGGCCGAGCTCCGCGCGAAGATCGGCGGCGTGAGCCTCGAGCAGGCCTACGACGAGATGAAGGCGAGCATCGCCGCCGGCCGGCTCGGCCGGCCCGAGGAGCTGGGCGACGCCTGCGCCTTCCTGTGCAGTGCCCAGGCCGGCTTCATCTCCGGACAGAACCTACAGCTCGACGGCGGAAGCTACGCCGGCCTGATCTAGGGAGAGAACTCATGGACCGAATCGAGACCCCCACCCTCATCGTCGGCGCCGGCCCGGTCGGATTGATGGGCGCGATCCTGCTGGCCCGGCAGGGGCGCCCGGTGCTCGTGGTCGACCGGCGTCCCGGCCCGATCCGCCAGCCCGCCGCCCACGTCGTCAACGCGCGCACCTTCGAGATCTGCCGTCAGGCGGGCGTCGACATGGACGCCCTGGCCCAGGGGTCGATGGATCCCGCCGACGGCGGCCTCACGGTCTTCGTGACGGATCTGGTGGGCGAGGAGATCGGCCGCCTGCCCTTCGAGCGCCAGGACGACGGCTGCCTGCGCGATACCCCGACGCCGCTCCGGAACCTCTCGCAGAACCGCTTCGAGCCGATCCTGCTCGACACGTTGGCGAAGCTGCCCAGCGCCGAGGTGCGGTACTCCCAGGAGTGGCAGCGCGCCGAGCAGGACGAGGACGGCGTGACCTCCGTGCTGCGCGACCTCGAGGGCGGAGCCGAGTACGAGATCCGGAGCGACGTGCTGCTCGGGTGCGACGGAGCCGGCAGCCGGGTGCGCAAGTCGCTGGACATCGAGCTCCAGGGTCCGCCCAAGCTCGAGAGCTTCGTGATGATCCACTTCGAGGCCGACCTGCGGCCCCTCGTCGCCGATCGCCCCGGGGCGCTCTATTGGATCCTCGACCCCGAGGTGGGCGGCGCGCTGGTCGCGCACGACATCGAGGGCGACCCGGCGTGGGTCTACATGAACCCCTTCGACTCCGACGCCGAGTCTCCCGAAGACTACGACGAGGCGCGGTGCCTCGCGCTCGTGCAGCGCGCCATCGGGCGCGACGACGTCCCGGTGCGCATCGTCGAGCGCGGCAACTGGACGATGAGCGCGCAGGTCGCCGACGGCATGCGCCGCGGCCGGATCTTCCTGGCGGGCGACTCCGCCCACCGCTTCCCGCCGACCGGCGGGCTCGGCCTGAACTCCGGCGTCCAGGACGTGCACGACCTGGTCTGGCGGCTCGGCGCCACGGCCGACGGCTGGGCACCGAGTGCGCTGCTCGACAGCTACGAGCGCGAGCGACTCCCGGTGGCACAGAACAACGCCGACCAGAGCCTGCGCAACGCACTCAAGATGGTCCAGGTGCCCCAGGCGCTGGGCATCACCGAGGAACGCACTCGGGCCCGCATGGAGGCGACGCTCGCCGATCCGGCGGCGCGCGCTGCGGTCGTTACGGCGATCGAGAACCAGGCCGAGCACTTCGACATGCTGGGCCTGCAGATCGGGTTCGCCTACGCCGAGGGCACCCTCGTGCCGGACGGAAGCGAGCCTCCCGCCCTCGAGAACCCGGTCCGTGAGTACCGGGCCTCGAGTCGCCCGGGGGCGCGCCTGCCCCACGCCTGGCTCGAGCGCGATGGCGAGCGGATCTCGAGCCTCGACCTGATCGACTACGCCGGCTTCACCTTGCTCAGCTGGGGCGACGATGCCGAGTGGGCCGCGGCGGCGGCTGCCGTATCCGGCGTGCCGCTCGCCCACGTGCGGATCGGAACCGATGCCAACGAGCCCGACGACCACTGGGCCGAGGTCTGCGGCCTCGAGCGCGGCGGCGCGCTCCTCGTCCGCCCCGACCAGCACGTGGCCTGGCGGGCGATCTCGCGGCCCGAAGATCCCAAGGGCGCGCTCTCGGCGGCCCTGGCCGCGCTGCTCGCTCCGCGCCCCTAGGCAAGCGCCGCGATTCAGAGCCGCTCGCGGACGCGTGCGCAGAGGGCCTCCATCTCGATCGGCCCTCCTCGGCGTGCGCCCGGCCACTTGAGCATCGACATCCCGATCACGTCGTCGGGGGTTCCCGGATAGCGCGGCAAGAGCCACAGGTGGAGATGGTCCACGCCGTGGCCGAGCACGAAGACGTACACGCGCTCGGCGCCCTCGGACTCCTCGAGCGCGCGGCAGATGCGCGCGCAGACGCTGCCGATCCGCTGGGCCTCGGCCTCGTCGAGGTCGCCCATGCCCCGGGCGTGGCGCCGCGGCTCGACGAAGAGCAGGCCCAGGTAGGTGGTGTCCTGGCCTTCCTCGATGATCCCGTGGCCCGCCTGGACGAGCTCGTCGCGATAGACGGGCCCGCCCGGGACCTCGACCTCGCCGGCATGCTTGCGGCACACGAAGCACTCGGGATGCAGAGCCACGCCGACACGGTAGCCCGGGCGCCTCCGAGGCGGCGTAACCTTTCCCGGGGCTCGCCCGTCGAGGAATCGAATCCACCCGAATCCAGCGACCGGCCCACGAGCCCGAGGAGCGCGTCATGCCCGAGAGCCTGTATCCCGAAGATCCCGAAGAGGGTCTCTCCAACGCCTGGGGCGCCTTCATCGAGGAGACCGCTCCCCTGCGTCCGGGACTGTTTCGGTTCGCCTGCGGTCTCACGGGCAACGCGTTCGACGCGGAAGACCTCGTCCAGGACGGGCTGCTGCGGGCCTTCGGCGCCCTGGCGATGCACCGGGGCAACCTCCGCAACCCGCGCGCCTATCTGCTCCGGATCCTGACCAACCTGTGGATCGACGAGTGTCGTCGGGCCCGCCCCGAGCCGGTGGGCGGCGCCGAGGAGGAGCGTATGGACCCGCGCGCCGGGAACCCCGAGGAAGAGGCGCGGCTGCGAGACGCCGCGGAGAGCGTGCTCGCGCTCTCGCCCCGAGAGGCGGCCGCGGTCGTGATGAAGGACGCCTTCGATCTCTCGCATGCGGAGATCGCCGGGATCCTCTCGTCGAGCGAGGGCGCAGTGAAGGTCGCCCTGCATCGCGGGCGGAAGCGGCTCGCTCGGACGCAGGGCGAGGCCCGTCCGGCGCGTGCGTCGCGCGAGCTGGTCGATCGCTTCGTCACCGCCTTCCGCGCGCGGGACATGGATGCGCTCAAGCTCCTGCTCCTCGAGGATGCCGAGGCCCAGGCCTTTCCGGCGGGCATGGGCGTCGGGCGGGAGCACCACGCACGCGAAGGCTGGCTCCACGGCTGCTTCTACCATCACCTGCCCGATCGCGAGGCCAATCGCGATCCCTATCCGATGCGGCTCGAGGTGCGCGAGTGGGACGGCGAGCCGATCGTGCTGGCCTTTCGCGACCACGGTCGTGGCGAGGCTCTCGAGGAGGTCTGGCGCTTCGAGGAGGAGGGCGCCCACGTGGCCCGGGTTCGCGACTACTGCTTCTGTCCCGAGGTGGTCCAGCACGTTGCCGAGACCTACGGCCTGCCGTTTCGGCGCCTCGGCTATCGCTTCACCGAGGACTGGGTGACGGCGGCCGCCGAGCTCGCGCCCTCCGATCCCGCCTGAGCGGCGGCCCGAGCGCGCAAGATCGCGTCGGCGCCCGGGCGGCCCATGAACCGCTCGCTCCCCTCGATGCGCATCCAGCCGTACTGCTCGTAGAGGCCATGGGCGTCGCGGGTGCCGAGGAGCCAGGAGTCGACCCGAGCGAGCTCGGGATGGCGGGTCACGCACTCGATCAGCCACTTGCCGAGGCCGCGGCCCCGCTCGGAATCGAGCACGAACACGTCCGCGAGCCACGCGAAGCGCGCGGTGTCGGTGACGACGCGGGCGAACCCGATCTGGGCTTCGCCGCGGTACATGCCGAAGCACAGCGAGTGGGCGAAGGCGCGCTCGAGGTTCTCGCGCGGGACGCCCTCCGCCCAGTACGACGTGGCGAGGAAGTCGCAGATCAGGTCGAGGTCGAGCCGCTCCCGGTCGGTATCGATCTGCACGTCGTCCCGGTCGAAGCGCATGGGACGAGGCTGGCCGAGCGGGCTCGCCCTCGCCATCCGACAAATTGTCCTCGGAGCCGGATCGTGGCAAAATCAACCCACGCCTGGCACGCGAGGGGCCCCCACATGCTCCGGATCTCGTTCCTGCTCGCCCTGCTCCTGCTCATCGGACTTCCGGCCGGTGGGGTCGATGGGGTCCGTGAGATCAACCAGGCCTGCGTCAACACGGGCTGCTTCCCGGGCGATTCGGCGGGCTTCCCCGTGACGATCGCCTCCTCGGGGAGCTACCGGCTCACCTCCAATCTGAGGTTCACCTCCGAGCTCGGGGTGGGGCCGATCTTCGATGTGATCCAGATCAACGTGGACGATGTGGCGCTCGATCTCGGCGGTTTCGTCCTCTCGTGCCGGCTCCCCTCGGTCAACTTCGAGCCTTGTACGGGGTCGGCTGCCGGCGGGAACGGGATCTCCTCGAATCGGAACAACATCGAGATCCGCAACGGCACGGTCCGGAACATGTCCGGCCGCGGCCTCGTCGTCGGTTTCCAGTCGCACGTGGAGAACGTGCGGGCCCTCTCCAACGGGGGCGACGGGATCGTCGCCCTGACCGGGAGCGTCATTCGTGGCTGCCGGGCCACCGACAACGGGGAGGCGGGCATCGTGGCTGGCGCCGACTCGGTGGTGGTGGAGAACACGAGCACCTTCAACACGACCGGATTCGAGGTGGCGCCGGCCTCCGTCGTCGCGCACAACGTGGCGAGCAACAACAGCGGAGACGGCTTCGACCTCGGCTTCTTCGGCGGCACCTCGAACAGCCAGGGGGGCCTCGCGACGGAGAACGCCGCGCAGATCAACGGCGGGTTCGGCCTGCGCATGGAGGCCAGATGGGGGTTCCGGGGCAACGTCCTCACCCTCAACGGCGGCACGACCACGGGTGGCGTGAATCTCGGCGGCAACCTCTGCGGGACGAATACGAGCTGCCCCTGAGCCTTCAGTCGCCTCGCACCGCGCGCAGGAAGGCCGGCGCTTCCCCGCCGCCGTGGAGCATCAGGTTCGCGCCGGTCACGTAGGCCGACATCGAGGAGGCGAGGAAGAGGCAGGCGTCGGCCACGTCGCGGGGGGTGCCCAGGCGGCCGAGCGGGACCGTGCCGGCCACGCGGGCCTGACTGTCGGCGTCGCCGTAGTGCATCTCCACCTGCTCGGTGCGGATCATGCCGGCGGTGATGGCGTTCACGCGGACCTTCGGCGCCCACTCGACGGCGAGGCTCTGGGTCAGCGAGAGCAGGCCGGCCTTGGCGGCCCCGTAGGCCGCGGTGCCTGGCGAAGGCCGGGTCGCGCTCACGCTCCCGATGTTCACGATCGATCCGCCCTCGGCCTGGGCCTGCATCACGGCGTTGGCCTGCTGGGCGAAGTGGAAGGGCGCCATCAGGTTGAGCTGGACGATCTTCTCGTGGAAGCGCGGCGAGGCGGTGGCGGCCTCGGCGGCGGGGGAGCCACCGGCGTTGTTGACCAGCACGTCGAGGCGGCCGTGGCGCTGTCGGCAGGCCTCGACCACCGCCGCGATCTGCTCGGGATCGCGGACGTCCGCCGCGACGAAGGAGGCCTCGCGCTCGCCCGACGCGGGCAGGCTCGGCGGCTCGCCGCGTCCGCACACGACGACCTCGGCGCCCGCCTCGAGGAAGCGCTCGCTGATGCCGCGCCCGACGCCCTTGGCGCCGCCGGTCACGATCACCGCTTGGCCGCGGAAGTCGAGGCCCTCGCTCAAGACGCGCCGCCGTCGATCAAGAGCGCCGCCACGCGCTCGCGATGCCAGTCCGGGCTCCCGAGGAGCGACTCGTTGGCCCGGGCCCGCTTCAGATAGAGGTGGACGTCGTACTCCCAGGTGAAGCCCACGCCGCCGTGGATCTGCAGAGACTCGCCCGCCGCCCGGAAGGCGGCCTCGGAGGCCTTGGCCTTCGCCAGGGACGCCGCCTGGGGAAGCGCCGCTCCTTCTTCGGCCGCCACGCACGCGGCATAGTAGAGCGCGGAGCGCGCCGACTCGACCGCGACCATCACGTCGGCGCACTTGTGCTTGATCGACTGGAAGCTCCCGATGGTGTGGCCGAACTGCACGCGCTCCTTGGCGTAGGCCACGGCGAGATCGAGGCAGCGCTGGCCGATGCCGACGCACTCGGCGGCCACGGCGATCGCGCCCAGGTCCTGGATGCGGGCGAGCGAGGGAGCCGCCTCGCCAGCGACGCCGAGGCTCGCGTCCTCGCCCAGCCGGACGCCGTCGAAGCGGAGTACCGCGCGGCGCCGGGTCGTGTCCATGGTCGGAAGTGCCTCGCGCGCGACGCCCTCCGTCTCGCCCGGCACCAGGAAGAGGCCGATGGCGTCGTCGTTGGCACCCTCCTCGCGCGCTGCTGTGACCAGCAGGTCGGCGCCGACGCCGTCGATCACGTGTCGGCACTCGCCGGCGAGGGCGAAGCCCGCGCCTTCGCGACGGAACGTGACCGTCGGCGCTTCGCCCGGCTCGGGCGCCGCCAGCGCGATCCGGCACGCTCCCTCGGCCAGGGCCGGCAGGTGCGCCTGCTTCTGGGCCTCGCTCCCGGCGACGCGCAGGGCCGTGCCTCCGAGCGCCACGGTCGACAGGAAGGGCGCGCACAGGAGCGCCTCACCGCACAGCTCGAGCAGGGCGATCAGCTCGACGCTCCCGAGCCCGAGGCCGCCGTAGGCTTCGGGGACGTCGACGGCGCACCAGCCGAGCTCGCTCCCGATGCGCTTCCACACCGACTCGTCGAAGCCCGTGGGGCTCGTCATCGCGGCGCGGACCTGCTCCGAGCCCGAGTGCTCCTGCAGGAAGCTCCGGGCCATCTCGCGCAGGGCCTGCTGCTCCTCGGTGAAGGAGAAGTCCATGGGATCAGGTTCCGTGCACCTTCTCGTTGGGGACGGCCTTGCCGAGCAGCTCGTGGACGGCGGCGCCCACCTCGTCGGGCGCCCAACGTTCGCCCTTGTCGATCTTCGGGCCCATGCGCCAGCCGTCGTTCACGCAGATCTCGCCGCCCGAAAGCTCGAAGCACTGGCCCGTCACGTCCTTCGATTGCGGGCTCCCCAGCCACACGACCAGGGGCGAGACGTTCGCCGGATCCATCACGTCGAAGCCCTCCTCGGGCTTGGCCATGGTCTCGGCGAAGAACTCCTCGGTCATGCGCGTGCGCGCCGAGGGCGCGATGGCGTTCGAAGTGACGCCGTAGCGGCCCATCTCGGCGGCCTGCACCAGGGTGAGCGTCGCGATGCCGGCCTTGGCGGCCGAGTAGGCGCTCTGCCCGATGCTCCCGCGCAGGCCGGCACCGGAGCTCGTGTTGATGATGCGGGCGTCGACCGCCTCGCCGGCCTTCGACTGGTTGCGCCAGTGCTCGGCCGCGTGGCGCGCGAGACAGAAGTGGCCCTTCAGGTGCACGCGCTGGATGGCGTCCCACTCCTCCTCGCTGCACGAGACGAACATGCGGTCGCGCACGAACCCGGCGTTGTTCACCACCACGTCGAGGCGCCCGAAGGTCTCGAGGGTCTGCTTCACGAGGTCGGCCGTCTGGCGGAAGTCGGCCACGTCGGCGCCATTGGTGATCGCCTCGCCCCCGGCGTCGCGGATCTCGGTGGCGACCTCCTCGGCCGGTCCAGCGCTTCCGCCGCTTCCGTCGAGGGCCACGCCGATGTCGTTCACCACGACCTTGGCGCCCTCTCGGGCGAACTCGAGGGCGTGAGCGCGTCCCAGGCCGCGGGCGGCTCCGGTCACGATCACCACGCGGCCGTCGCAGATCCCCGCCATCGCTAAAGCCGCTCGATGATGGTGACGTTGGCCTGGCCGCCGCCCTCGCACATGGTCTGCAGGCCGTAGCGGCCGCCGGTGCGCTCGAGCTCGTTCAGCAGCGTCGCCATGAGCCGCGTTCCGGTCGCCCCGATCGGGTGGCCGAGAGCGATGGCGCCGCCGTTCACGTTCACCTTCTCGAGGTCCCAACCGGTCTCCTTCTGCCAGGCCAGGGGCACGCAGGCGAAGGCCTCGTTGATCTCGACGAGGTCGATGTCCCCCTGCTTCATGCCGGCCTTCTCGAGGGCGTAGTGGGTCGCCGGGATCGGCGCGGTCAACATGTAGATCGGGTCGTCGGCGCGCACCGAGATGTGATGCACGCGCGCGCGCGGCGAGAGCCCGTGCTCCTTCACGGCGCGCTCCGAGGCCACCAGCATGGCGGTGGCGCCGTCCGAGATCTGGCTCGCGACGGCGGCCGTGAGGCGCCCGCCCTCTTCCAGCGGCTTCAGGTTCGCCATCTTCTCGAGGCTCGTGCCGCGGCGCGGCCCCTCGTCGCTGGTGACGTCGCCGAAGGGGATGATCTCGTTCTCGAAGCGGCCCTCGTCGATGGCGCGCAGCGCGCGAGTGTGGCTCTCGAGGGCGAAGCGCTCCATGTCCTCGCGGCTGATGTCCCACTTCTCGGCGATCATCTCGGCGCCGCGGAACTGCGACACCTCCTGGTCGCCGTAGCGGTCCTCCCAGCCCTTCGAGCCCTTGAACGGGGTCTCGAAGCCGAGGGGCTCGGCCAGGGTCATGGCCGAGGAGATCGGGATCGCGCTCATGTTCTGCACGCCGCCGGCGACGATCAGGTCGCTGGTGCCGCTCATCACGGCCTGGGCCGCGAAGTGGACGGACTGCTGGGACGAGCCGCACTGGCGGTCGATGGTCACGCCGGGCACGTGCTGGGGCAGGCCGGCCGCGAGCCAGCAGGTGCGTGCGATGTCTCCGGCCTGGGGGCCGATGGTGTCGCAGCAGCCGAAGATCACGTCCTCCACGGCGCCCGGGTCGACGCCGGTGCGATCCATCAGGCCCTTGATCACGTGGGCACCGAGATCGGCGGAGTGGACGGTGGACAGGCCGCCGCCCCGCTTGCCTACGGGAGTGCGGACGGCGTCGATGAGATAGGCCTCGGCCATGGGATTCCTCGCTGGTGATCGAGTGACGTTCAAGCCGCGCGGAAGGTCGCGCCCGGTCCGAGCCGGGCGTCCTCCGCGAGGATCCAGGATTCGACGTTCTGCCGGTGGCGGGCACTCTTGCCGTAGGCCTGCTCCAGCGACCAGGCGCGCCGCATCCACAGATGCAGGTCCTGCTCCCACGTGTAGCCGATGGCGCCATGGACCTGGAGGGCCCGCCTTGCGGTGAAGGTCGCGGCGTCTCCGGCGGCCACCTTGGCCATGGACACGTGGAGCGCCCGATCGGGATGAGCGGTCGCCACCGAATGGGCGGCGCGATGCACCACCGGGCGCGCGTACTCGAGCTTCACCTTGCAGTCGGCGAGCTGGTGCTTCACCGCCTGGAAGGAGCCGATCGGCTTGCCGAACTGATGGCGCTGTCCGGTGTACTCGGCGCTCAGCTCGATCATGCGATCGGTGGCGCCGAGCAGCTCCGCGGCGGCGGCGAGGCTGCCGCGGACGAGCAGGTCGCCGGCGACGGCCCGGGCGCCCTCGGCGACGGCTGCCCGGGGAGTGGCGCCCGGATCGAACCCGACGCTGAACAGGCGCCGCGAGGGATCGTTCGAGGGCTCGAACACGAGCTCGCAGTCGGCCGGGCGGACGGCGTGGATCGCGTCGTCGACGGGCAGCAGCAGCAGATCGGCCACGTCGGCATCGCTCACGAAGGGGCTCGCCTCGTGTCCGACCGCGACGATCGCCTCGCCGGCCGCGAGCTTCGGGAGCCACTCGTCGGCCAGGGCCCCGCCGATCTCGCGCAGCGCGGGAGCGCCGGCCGCGACGGTCGCGATCACGGGCTCGGGCAGCGCAGCACGCCCGAACTCCTCGAAGAGCAGCACCGAGGTGCGCTCGTCGAGGCCGAGCCCGCCGTGGGCCTCGGGCACGAGCAGGCCCGGGATCCCGAGCTCGGCGAGCCGATTCCAGAGCGCGGGGTCGTGGGCGGCGCCCACGTCCCAACGGGCGCGCACGTGCTCCGGCGTGCACTCGTTGCCGAGGAAGTCGCGGACGGTCTCCTGGAAGAGGAGCGCGTCCTCGTCGAAGGTGAAGTCCACGGCTACCTCGGCATCCCGAGCAGGCGCTCGGCGATCACGTTGCGCTGGATCTCGTTGGTGCCGGCATAGATGGGGCCGGAGAGCGCGAAGATGTAGCCGTCGAGCCAGTCCTCGACCCCGGTCGCCGAGGGGGCCCTGGGCAGCAGCTCGCCGCGGACGCCCAGGATCTCGAGGGCCAGCTCGTGCATCTCCATGTCGAGCTCCGACCAGAAGATCTTGTTCAGCGAGGCCTCGGCTCCGATCTTCCCGCCGGCCAGGAGCCGCGACACCGTCCGGTACGTCTCGAGTGTGTAGGCCTCCGCGCGCATCCAGCAGTCGGCCACGCGCTCGCGCAGGCCCGGGGCGCACTCGGCCTCGTTGCGGCGGTAGAGCTCGACCAGTCGCGCCGCGGTGCGCTGGAAGCGCGCCGGGCTGCGCAGCATGAGGCCGCGCTCGAAGCCCGCCGTCGCCATGGCGACGTTCCAGCCCTTGCCCTCACAGCCGAGCAGGTGCTCGGCCGGGACGCGCGCGTCGTCGAAGAAGACCTCGGCGAAGGCGGCCTTGCCGTTCAGCTTCTCGATCGGGCGCACGGTGATGCCCGGCGCGTCGAGGGGGACCAGGATGAAGGAGAGGCCGCGGTGACGCTCGCTCTCCGGGTCGGTGCGGAACATCCCGAAGAGCCAGTGGGCGTAGGCGCCGCGCGAGGCCCAGGTCTTCTGGCCGTTGATCACGTAGTGGTCGCCATCGCCATCGCGGACTCGCACGGCGGTGGCCTGGATGTTGGCCATGTCGCTGCCGGCGTTGGGCTCCGACCAGCCCTGGGCCCAGACCTCCTCGGAGGCGGCCATCTTCGGCAGGAAGCGCGCCTTCTGCTCGTCGGTGCCGAACTCCATGATCGTCGGCCCGAGCAGGAAGATCCCGTTCTGGTTGACGCGTCCCGGGGCCCCGGCGCGGTAGTACTCCTCCTCGAAGATCAGCCACTCGAGCAGGTTCGCGCCGCGGCCGCCGTACGCGACGGGCCAGGGCACCATCGCCCACCCCCCGGCGTGGAGCTCCTTCTCGAAGGCCCGGTGGGCCTCGAAGCCCTCCTTCGTGTCGAACGAAGGGAGAGGCTCCTTCGGCACGTTGGCCTCGAGCCAGGCGCGTGCCTCGGCGCGAAAGGCGTCCTGCTCCGCGGTGTATCGCAGATCCATCAGCCCTCGTCCTCGAACTTCTCGCCGAACTCGGCCTGCCGCTTCTCGACGAAGGCGTCGCGGGCTTCCTGGGAGTCGGGCGAGGTGTAGAGCTCGAGGGTGAAGCCCTGCTCGTAGCGGTAGCTCTCCTTCGGGTCGAGCAGCTCGATGCCGTTGAGCGACCACTTGGCCAGGCGCAGCGCCTTCGGGCTCTTGCTCGCGATGGTGCGTGCAAGGGTCAGCACCTCGTCGCGAAGCTTCTCGCGCGGCACCACCGATTCCACGCCGCCGATGCGCAGGGCCTCGGCCGCGTCGATCGCCTCGGCGGTATAGAGCATGCGCCGGGTCTTCTGCACGCCGAACATGCGCATCAGATGGGTCGCCGCACCGAGAGCGCCGCGATCGATCTCGGTGAGGGCGAAGGTCGCGTCCTCGGAGGCGACCACGAAGTCCGAGGAGCCGGCGATGCCGATGCCGCCGCCGATGCAGTAGCCGTGGACGGCGGAGATCACGGGGATCGGGCAGTCGTAGACGGCAGCGAAGCTCTCGTAGCAGCCGCGGTTCACGTCCACGATCTTCGTCCCGTCGGCCTGGAGCTCCTTGATGTCGACCCCCGCCTGGAAGCCGCGGCCTTCCGCGCGCACGACCAGGCAGTGCACGTCCGAGCGCCCGCCCTCGCGCCGGATCGTCTCCGCGAAGGTGAACCAGCCGGCGCTGTCGAGGGCGTTGACCGGGGGATTGTCGATGACGACCTCGACGACGCCGTCGGACTCTTCGGTGCGAATCGCCATGGGTCTCCTCAGGCCTGGGGCAGGAGCTGGGAGAGCTCCTTCAGGGTGCGCTCGGCCTCGTCACGGATGCTCGCCACGAGCTCCGCACAGCTCGGTCGGTCGTCGATCACGCCCGCCACGCTGCCGCTCGGCAGGTAGCCCGCCACGGGGTCGCCGTCGGTCATGGCCGTCTTGGCCAGCATCGGCGCGTTGGCGGCCATCAGCACCTGGGAGCGGGTGAGCCGCTCGTTCTTCTGCATCGCGAGCGCCGAGCGCAGCAGCTCCGGCAGGCTCGCGCCGGTCGCCTTGCGGAAGGCCAGGCCGTTGCGCACGGCGAAGAGCAGCCGTCCGAGCGGCCCCTTGCTCTCGAGCTCGTGCACCAGCTCGTTCACCACCACGCGCTGGGGCAGCCCGTCGATCTCGGTGGTGACGCGCACGTCCTCGACGCCGGCCTGCAGGTAGCGGTCGGTCGTGACCTGGGGAACGGGGCTCTCCTTCGTCAGCAGGAAGCGCGTGCCCATGGCGACGCCGGCCGCGCCGAAGGAGAGGGCCGCCACGAGCCCGCGCCCGTCGCGGAAGCCGCCGGCCGCCACGATCGGCACGCTCACCGCGTCGACGCACTGGGAGACGAGGAGCGAGGTCGGCACCGAGCCCGTGTGGCCGCCCCCCTCGCCGCCCTGCACGACGATGGCGTCGGCGCCGAGCTTCTCGGCCTTGACCGCGTGCTTCACGGCGCCGCAGGTGGGCATGCAGACCACGCCGCCCTCCTTGAGCCTCGCGATCAGCTCGGCGTTGGGCGCGCGGTTGTAGCCGGCGGCGCGCACGCCGCGGCGCAGGATCGCGTCGATGATGACGTCGGCGCCGGGCGCGTCCATCAGGAAGTTCACGCCGAAGGGGCGCTGCGTCTTCGCCTGGATCGCGACGATGGCGTCCTCGACCTCTTCGGGCGGGATCGTCGCAGCCGCGAGGAAGCCGAAGGCGCCGGCCTCCGAGACCGCCGCCACCAGCTCCGGCGTGGCCACCCAGCCCATGCCCGTCTGCACCACCGGGAGCGGCGCTCCCAGCAGGTCGCAGAGCGGGGTGTGGAGCAGGGGGGCCATGCTAGTGCGGGACTTCCCGGTCGCGCGCCGCGCCCGGGTCGAGGCGCTCGCGGATCAGCTCGAGCTCCTCGCCAGTGGGCGTGCGGGTCTCGGGCACGTCGCTCGGGATCACCAGCTCGAAGCCGGTCTGCTCGACGATCTCGTCGACGCTCGTCCCGGGATGCGCCGAGGCGAGGCGCATGCGCCGGTCGTCCGTCCCGAAGTCGAAGACGCCGAGGTTCGAGATCACCCGGCGGATCTCGTGGAAGCGCGAGGACGCCGCGCCGAGCTCGCGGGCCCGGTCGTATCCGACGCCGGACACCACGTCCACCGCCTCGACGAAGACCTTGGCGGAGTGGTTGGGCACCCAGTAGCTCGTGGTGTGGGAGATCGTGTTGCCCGGGGCGCCGCGCATGCCGAGCAGCTGGGCCTTCGGCTTCTCGTGAGGCCCGATGCAGGCGAAGTTGTGGTTGCCGTAGCGATCGATCTGGCTCGCGGTCATCACCACGTGGCGACGCCCGTTCCAGAGCAGGTCGAAGACGCTGCGGAAGGGGAGCCAGCTCTCGACCACGGCCTCACCCTGGGGCTCTCCGCTCACCGGCGCCACGTCGTCGCGCAGGTAGGCGATGCCGTCGGTCATCATCAGGTCGGGCTCGAAGGTGAGCTTGGCGAGCTTGGCACCGATGGCGGGAATGGCGCCGAAGCAGCTGGCCAGGCGCTCGCCGTCGCCGCGGAAGGCGTCGGCCACGGCCGCGGCGCAGACCTCGGCACGGCTGGCGGGGGTCTCACCCATAGGGCTGCTCCTTCACCCGCGCCTGATACTCCTCCTCGTCGACGGTGAGGAACTGCTGCTCGAAGGCGTCCCAGGCCTCGGGATCCTTGGCCGTCTGCGCGTAGGCGCGCTGGAACTTCTCGTCGCGCCCGTAGTCCGGCGGGCACTCGGTGAAGTGGGCGCCGTTCGGCGTCTCGATCACGCCGTCGACCATGTCGCGTCGGATGCGCAGCGAGTGGGCGCCGCCTTCGCGGGCCAGGTCCGCGGTCTCGACGATGCGCTCGCAGGACATGAAGCGGCGCTTCGCCGCCATGCAGTAGAGATCGTCGAAGTAGAGGTCGGGCCCCAGGAACTGCCCGTTGCCCCGCGCATCGGCGCGGTTCATGTGGATCAGGGCGACGTCGAGCTCGATCGCGGGCATGGCGACGAGCTCTTCGCCGTCCTCGTAGGGCGACTGCACGGTGCGCAGCTCGGGGTTGATCCGCAGCACGTCGCTTCCGAGCCCGGCTCGCGTCGGCAGGAAGGGGAGCCGGAGCGCGGCCGCGTAGAGCCCCCACTGCAGCATGCCCTCGTCGAGCTCCGAGGCGAGGAAGCCGCCGGCCTGCCGCGCGGCGCGGAAGTGCGGCTCGAGCGGGATCGAGTCGAGGGACACGAACCCGTAGATCAGCCGCTTGACCTTGCCCGCCCGGCACAGGAGCCCGGCGTCGGGCCCGCCGTAGGTCACCACGGTCAGATCCTTCACCGGCGAGCGCAGCAGCTCGCGGACCAGGGCCATGGGCTTTCGCCGGGAGCCCCAGCCTCCGATGCCGACGGTCATCCCGTCCTGGATCTCGGCCACCGCCGCTTGGGCCGTGGTGCGCTTGTCGGGCATGGGGCGGACGAGGCCTCCGGGGCAAGGGGGCGCGCGGGAAGCGGAAGCGTCGCGCGGGGGCCATTATGATACGGTCCGTATCGTATTTCGCCAGCGTGCGTCGCGAGCCCGCGACCCGGGCTCAGGCCCTGCGACCGAGCGCCTCGAGCACGGATTCCACCCTGCATTCGCCGACTTCGGGCGAGTCCACGGCGACTTGATCCCCCGGGGGCCACTCGGTCGGCGGCTCGTACCGGGCGAGGCTCGTCTCGAGCAGCTCCGGCCCGGCATCCGAGGCGCTCACGCCCTTCTGGATCCGGCGCTCGAGCCGGCGCCGCGCGAGCGCCGGGTCGCAGCGGACCTCGACCAGCAGGGCCCGGCTCCCATGGTCTCGCGCCCAGTCGCGCACGGCGTCGCGGTTCGCGCGCCTCGCGTAGCCGGCATCGAGCACCGCGGTGCGGCCGCTCGACGTCACGGCAAGGGCGCGTTCGAGCAGGCCGGCATACACCCGGGCGCGTCGCTCGGGCGTGTAGAGCCCGGCGTCGACGCCCCGCGCTTCGGGGTCGTCGCCCGGGACGACGCCGCTGCGGTCGGTGAGCGACAGTCCGGCCTCGTGCTTGCGCACGCGATCGGCCACGATCGGGACGCCGGCTCCCTGGCGCGCGAGGTTGCGCCCCACACGGGTCTTGCCGCTGCCGACGGTGCCGCACAGCACGACCACGGACCCGACCTCGCGCTCCGCCAGCAGCGATTCGGTGAGCTCGATCCGTCTCAGCACCCGCGCGCGCTCCTCTCGGCGTTGCTCCTCCGGAACGGACGACTGGGCGGCGGCGAGGGCAGCCACCTTGGCGCGCACCATCGCGCGATAGGCCTGGTACAGATCGACGACGCGGAAGAGCCCGTAGTCGTCGGTGGCGCGCGCGTAGGCCGCGAGGAACGCCTCGGCGAGATCCGGACGGCCCTCGAAGCGGAGGTCCATCGCGAGGAAGGCGACCTCCGACGCCGGGTCGAGACGCCGCAGCTCGTCGGAGAACTCGACGCAGTCGATCAACAGCGGCGGCTCCTCGGGGAGCAGCCAGACGTGCTCCAGGTGGAGGTCGCCGTGGCCGTCGACCACGAGGCCCTCCGCATGCCGCGCGTCGAGGTCCTGAGCGGCCGCGGCCATCGCCCGATCGAAGCGCTTGGCCAGCGCCTCGAGGCGCTCGGCGTCGAGTCCTTCGGGTCGGTTCGCGCGCAGCGCCTCGAAGTTCGCGCGCATGGGGGCGTACACGTGCTCGCGCCAGGCAGGCGCCGGGCCCGGCTCCGCGCGGTGGCTCGCGTGGAACTCCGCCAGCCGCTCGGCCACGGCCTCGAGGGACTCGACGTCGAGGGCCTGGCGCCGCAGCAGCGAGCGCGCGTCGCGGCCGGCCTCGAGCCGGCGCATCACCACCACGTGCTCGCAGCCGTCCGCGAGCTCCTCGGCGACGGGCCCGAGCCGGATGCCGTTCGCGGTTCGCAGCACCGGGGCGATGCCCAGGTAGACGGGCGAGGCGAGCCGCCGGTTCAGGCGCAGCTCGCGCAGGCAGTCGGCGTTGCGCCGCTCGCGGCTCCCGAAGTCGACGAAGCCGAGGTCGACGTCCTTGCGCAGCTTGTAGACGCGGTCGTCCACCAGGAACACCTGGGAGAGGTGGGTCTGGATCGTCTCGACCGACTCCGCGTCGGGCCAAGCCTTTGGATCGGACCAGGCGGCTGCGATCTCGCGAGGGTCGGGGGCGGCGGCGTCCATCACGAAAGCCTGCCCCCCGAGAGCCCCGATGCAATTGACACGAGCCTCGATGCAGATACGATACGCTCCGTCTCGTAATCCCGCGAGCCCGAACGGAAGCTCCAAGCCGGAGCCGAGTACCGGAGCCAAGAACCGGAGCCAGATGCCGAAGCTCTCGTACGGCCGGGCCATGGCCTGGCTCGCCGAGCAACAGCCCGAGCGCCCCGCCCTGCGCCACGAAGGGCGCGTCGTGACCCGCGCCGAGCTCGACGCCTGGAGCCACCGGCTGGCCCGCGCCTACGCCGAGCGCGGCGTCGGGCCGGGGAGCCTGGTGACGATCGCCCTGCCCAACGGGGCCGAGTTCGTGGCGGCCACCCTCGCGGCGTGGAAGCTCGGCGCGACGCCGAACCCGATCTCCTCGCGCCTGCCCGAGGCCGAGCGGCGCGCGATCGTCGAGCTGGCGCGGCCGGCGCTGCTGGTCGGCGCGCCCGAGTCGTATCCCGACGTCGCATCGGTCCCGGAGGGCTTCGAGCCGGAGACCCATGGCGACGCGGCTCCGCTGCCCGACGTCGTGCCCGAGCGCGTTCGCGCCATGACCTCGGGCGGCAGCACCGGGCGGCCCAAGCTGATCCTCGATACCCAGCCCGCCGAGGTCGACCCGACGGTGGCCGAGAACGGCATGCGTGTGGACGGGAGCATCCTCGTGGCCGGGCCGCTCTACCACGCGGGGCCCTTCATCACCTGCTGGCAGTGTCTCCTCAGCGGCGGCACCGCGACGCTGATGACGCGCTTCGATGCGGAGGAGGCCCTGCAGCTCATCGACGAGCACGAGATCGAGTGGGTGCTCTTCGTTCCCACCATGATGCAGCGCATCTGGAAGCTCCCCGACGAGATCCGCTCGCGGGCGAAGCTCGACTCCCTCCGTCGGGTGATGTGCACGGGCGCGCCGAGCCCTGCCTGGCTCAAGCGCGCCTGGATCGATTGGCTCGGCCCCGAGCGCATCTACGAGGCCTACGGCGGAACCGAGCGCATCGCCGGCACGATCATCTCGGGCACCGAGTGGCTCGAGCACCCGGGGTCCGTCGGCAAGCCGCCGCCCGGCCGCGCCATCGAGGCGAGGCGGCCCGACGGCAGCCGCTGCGATCCCGGTGAGGTCGGCGAGCTGTTCATGCTGCCCGCCACCGGCGCCGGCAGCACCTACGCCTACGTCGGGGCGGAGGCCAACGAGGCCTTCGGCGGCTGGCAGTCGGTGGGCGACATGGGCTCCTTCGACGCGGACGGCTACCTCTACCTGGCCGATCGCAAGAGCGACATGATCGTGACCGGCGGCGCCAACGTGTACCCCGCCGAGGTGGAGGCGGCGATCGACTCCCATCCCGCCGTGCGCTCGAGTGCGGTGATCGGCCTACCCGACGAAGACCTGGGCCAGCGCATCCACGCGCTGGTCGACGCACCCGACGGCTGCGACGAGGCGACCCTGCGCGCGCATCTCGAGGGCCAGCTCGTGCGCTACAAGATCCCGCGCAGCTTCGAGTGGGTGGACGCACCGCTCCGCGACGACGCCGGCAAGGTGCGCCGCGCGGCCCTGCGCGAGGCGCGCCTGCCCGGGGGTGGGGGCGGGGGCGGGGCCCGGGCTTGAGCGCACTTCCCTTCGAAGGCGCCGACCCGGGGGCCCTGGCGCTCGACGACGGGACCCGCCGGCGGAGCTTCCAGGAGCTCGCGGATCGCACGAACCGCTGGGCGCGGATGATCCGCGAGGGGCTTCGCCTCGGCCCGGACGACCACGCGGCGCTCCTGATGGACAACCGCGCCGAGGGCGTCGAGGGCATCCTCGGCGCAATCCACGCCGGCGTGTGGATGACGCCGGTGAACCACCACCTGCGCGACGAGGAGGTGGCCTATGTCCTCTCCGACTCGGGTGCCAAGGCCGTCTTCGTCGACGAGGCCCACGCGCCCGCCGCTCGAGCCGCCGGCTGCGAGAACGTGCTCGTGGTCGGAGACGAGCTCGAGGCGGCGCTGGCCTCCGCCTCGGACGAGCCCATGCCCCTCGACGGGCCGGCGGGCGGCAACATGATCTACACCAGCGGCACCACGGGCCGCCCCAAGGGCGTGAAGCGCGCGCGCCCTGCGAGCCTCGGAAAGGCGCTCGAGGGCCAGCGCGCCTACGCGCGCTCCATCGCCTGCGACGGCTCGGGCCCGCACCTCGTGACGGGGCCGCTGCATCACGCCGCGCCGCTCATGTTCGCGGTGTACGACCTCGCTTGCGGCGCACCGGTGATCGTGATGCCCCGCTTCGACGAGCGCGAATGCCTGCGGATCCTCGCCGAGCGCGAGGTCCACCACACGCACCTCGTGCCCACCATGTTCGTGCGGCTGCTGGAGCGGCTCCCGGCCGAGGAGCGCGCCGCCTTCGAGGCGCCGGCGCTCCACACCGTGCTGCACGGGGCCGCGCCCATCTCGCGCAAAGCGAAGCAGCGCATGATCGATTGGTGGGGCCCGATCCTCTACGAGTACTGGGGCGGGACGGAGGGCGGCGTCACGACCTTCATCGACTCGGCGCAGTGGCTCGAGCGGCCCGGCAGCGTGGGGCGGGTCGTCTCGCACTACGAGGTCTTCGCGGTGGACGAGCAGAAGACGCGGCTCCCGGCCGGGGCCGAGGGCGACCTGTTCGCGCGCCATGCCTCGGTGCCCGACTTCTTCAGCTACCACGGAGATCCCGAGAAGACGGCGAAGGCGTTCCTGGATCCGCACACCCACACACTCGGCGACATCGGCTGCGTCGACGAGGACGGCTACGTCTACCTCTCCGATCGCCGCTCGCACATGATCATCTCGGGCGGGGTGAACATCTATCCGGTGGAGATCGAGCAGGTGCTCCAGGAGCACCCCGCGGTGGCCGACGTCGGCGTCTTCGGGATTCCCGACGACGAGTGGGGCGAGCAGGTCAAGGCGGCGGTCGAGCTGCTGCCCGGCCACACGGCCGGCCCCGAGCTCGCGGAGGATCTGCGGCGCTTCGCCCGGGAGCACCTCGCCGGCTACAAGGTGCCGCGATCCGTCGACTTCCACGCGAGCCTGCCTCGGACGCCGGCCGGCAAGCTGCAGGTCCGTCAGCTGAAGGCGCCGTACTGGGAAGGGCGCGGTCGCTCGATCTAGCCGCCCCGCTTCGCCTCCCCGCTAGTTGACGCCCTTCTCCATGCCTTCCCAGTAGGGCGCGCGCAGCTTGTACTTCTGGAGCTTCCCGGTGGCGGTGCGCGAGAGCTCCTCGCGGAACTCGACGGAGGTCGGGCACTTGTAGTGCGCCATGCGCTCGCGGCAGTGATCGATGAGGTCCTTCTCGGTCGCCTCCGCTCCCTCGGCGAGCACCACCAGGGCCTTCACCGTCTCGCCCCACTTCTCGTGGGGCACGCCGATCACGGCGACCTCGGCCACGGCCTCGTGGGAGAAGAGGGCGTCCTCGACCTCGATCGAGGAGACGTTCTCGCCGCCCGAGATGATCACGTCCTTCTTGCGGTCGCTGATGGCCACGTAGCCGTCGTCGTCGAGGTAGCCGCCGTCTCCGGTGTGGAACCAGCCGTCCACGATCGCGTCGGCGGTGGCCTCGGGCTGCTCCCAGTAGCCCTCGAGCACGTGGTTGCTGCGGGCCAGGATCTCGCCCTGGTCGCTCACGCGGACCGCGACGCCGAGTGCCGGCGCGCCGGCCCGCCCGAGCTTCGCGGCGCGGTCTGCCGGGGAGAGCGCGTCCCACTCCTCGCGCTTGCGGCTCATGGTGAGCAGCGGCGCCGTCTCGGTGAGGCCGTAGATCTGGATGAACTCCCAACCGAGCTCGGTCTCCACCCGCTCGATCAGACGCGTCGGCGGCGGCGCGCCTGCGACGACCATGCGCGTGCGGCCCGAGCCGGGGATCGGCCCGTCCCACTCCGCGGCCGCCTCGAGAATCGCCGCCACCACGGCCGGTGCGCCGCAGAGCAGGCTCACGCCGTGGGCCTCGACGCGTCGCAGGATCTCCGGGCCGTCGACCTTGCGCAGCACGACCTGCCGGGCGCCCATGCCGACCAGGGCGTAGGGCATGCCCCAGCCGTTGCAGTGGAATTGCGGGAGGGTGTGGAGATAGACGTCGCGATCGCACACGCCCGTCTGCCAGCCGAACATGGCGGCGTTCAGCCAGAGGCTCCGGTGGGTCTGTTGGACGCCCTTGGGCCGGGCGGTGGTGCCCGACGTGTAGTTGATGACGGCCGTCGCGTCCTCGTCGGGGTCCCAGGGCGCTGGCGTGCCGTCGAAGTCGTGGAGGGCCGCGTCCGATTCCTCGCCGAGGACGAATCGGTGCCGACACGGGATGTCACCCAGGCTCTCCTCGAGCTCCGGGTCGATCAGCAGCACGTCGGCGCCACAGTGCTCGACGATGTAGGCGACCTCGTCCCGCGAGAGGCGGAAGTTCACCGGCACGAAGATCCGTCCGTTGCCGCTCACGCCCCAGAAGCAGGTGAGCAGCCGCGACGCGTTGTGCGAGACCATCGCGACGCGCGCGCCCATCGGCAGCCCCAGCCGATCGAGGCCGGCGCCCATGGCCGTCGAGATCTCTCCCAGTCTCTGGAAGCTCGTCTCGCCCAGGCTCGGCGCGGGCTGGTCGGGCTCGTCGACGAAGGCGGTGCGGTCCGGATAGACGTGGAGCGCACGGGCCAGGTGGTCGCGGATCGTGAGCGGAACCTTCACGGCATCTCCCCCTGATTGGGCGCACGAGTATACCCGCGGCCTCGCCCCTCGGGCGGCGACCGGAGGGCGACGTGATACCCTGGCCCGCCGGCCCCCGGGCGGAGCGATCGCCGATCGCCGAGCAAGGGTGAGCGAAGGAGCAGGGTTCGATGGCAAACGAGGTCGCGGTGCTCGGGGTCGGCATGCACCCCTGGGGCAAGTGGGGTCGGAACTTCGTCGAGTACGGGATGAAGGCGGCCCAGGACGCGCTTGCCGATGCCGGTATCCGCTGGCAGGACGTCGAGTTCGTGGCCGGCGGCGACACCATCCGCAACGGCTATCCGGGCCACGTCGCCGGCGCGACCTTCGCCCAGGCCCTGGGCTTCACCGGCGCCCGGGTCGCGAGCTCCTACGGCGCCTGCGCCACCGGCGCCCAGGCGATCGCCTCGGCCCGCGCCCAGATCCTGGCCGGGCTCTGCGACGTGGCGCTGGTGATCGGGGCCGACACCACGCCGAAGGGTTTCTTCGCCCCGAGCGGCGGGCAGCGCAGCGAGGACCCAGACTGGCTGCGCTTCCGGCTACTGGGCGCCACCAACCCGGTCTACTTCGGCCTCTACGCCCGCCGCCGCATGGAGCTCTACGGCGCCACCGTCGAGGACTTCGCCAAGGTGAAGGTGAAGAACGCGCGCCACGGGCTCAACAACCCGAACGCCCGCTACCGCAAGGCGGTGAGCGTCGAGGACGTGATGGGCTCGGCGGTCGTGTCCGATCCGCTGCGCCTGCTCGACATCTGCGCCACCAGCGACGGAGGCGCCGCGCTGATCCTGACGAGCGTCGAGTACGCGCGCCGCCACGCGAGCGAGTTCGTCACCATCCCCGCCGTCTCGACGATCACGCCCCAGTACCCGAACACGGTGATCGAGATGCCGAACTTCGCCACCGACTCCGCGGCGAACGTCCGGGTGCCCGACACGCCCTTCCGCGATTCGATCACGAAGGCGGCGTACGAGGAGGCGGGCGTCGGCCCCGAGGATCTCGACCTGGCCGAGGTCTACGACCTCTCGACCGCCCTCGAGCTCGACTGGTACGAGAACATCGGGCTTTGCAAGGCGGGCGAGGCGGAGAAGCTGCTGCGCGAAGGCGAGACCCAGATCGGCGGCCGCATCCCGGTCAACCCGAGCGGCGGTCTCGCCTGCTTCGGCGAGGCGATCCCCGCACAGGCCATCGCCCAGGTGTGCGAGCTCACCTGGCACCTGCGCGGACAGGCCGGGGACCGACAGGTGGAAGGCGCTCGCCTGGGCGTCACCGTGAACCAGGGACTCTTCGGTCACGGCTCGTCCGTGATCGTGAAGAAGTAGGAGACACCCATGGCTCTCTCGATCCAGGAGATCTCGGACCGCATCGAGATCGGCGACCTGCTCACGCGCTACACCGTGGCGATCGACACCAAGGACTGGGGTCTCCTCGACACCTGCTTCGTGCCGGACGCAAAGCTCGACTACACCCAGACCGGCGGCATCGAGGGCGAATACCCGGTCGTCCGCGAGTGGCTCGAGAAGGCGCTCTCGGTGTTTCCGGTGACCGTCCACTACATCAGCAACAGCACGGTCGAGCTGGACGGCGACGCCGCCAGCGCCCGCACCTACGTGATCAACCCGATGGGCTTCCAGAACCCGGACGGCAGCATGCACATGTTCACGGTGGGCGGCTACTACGTGGACAAGCTGGTGCGGACCGAGGACGGCTGGCGCATCCGCGAGCGCCTCGAGGAGTCCGCGTTCATGGACGGCACCCTGCCCGAGGCCCTTCAGATCCCCGAGTAGACCCCTTCTCGTCGGCTATCCTCACGAGGTGGAGAATTCCCCGGTCTACGAGATCCGCTGCACCCACTGCGACACGTCGTTCGCGCCGGGTACGAAGAACTGCGTCCACTGCGGGCGCCGCATCGGAGGCCGTCTGGCCGAGATGCTCGGGGCCGGCGGTCAGCAGGAGCATTTGCCCGGCGCCATCGGTCCCGGCGAGCGCCCGCCCGGCCCCGTCGACGAGGTCGAGGAGAGCGACCTCCCCGGCGCCGCGGGTCGGAGCCCCGTCTGGGTGCTGACGGCGCTCTTCCTCGTCGCGAGCGCCGTGCTGCGCACCTGCGCCGAGCAGTAAGAGAGGAGCCGGTTTTGGCCAAGGTCGAGAAGAGCGATGCCGAGTGGCGCGCGGAGCTGACTCCGGACCAGTACGCGGTGCTGCGCGAGAAGGGCACGGAGCGCCCCTTCACCGGCGAGTACAACGACTGCAAGGACGTGGGCGTCTACCGTTGCGCGGCGTGCGGAGCGGCGCTCTTCCGCTCGGTTGCGAAGTTCGACTCGGGGACCGGCTGGCCGAGCTTCTTCGAGCCGATCGAGGCCGACGCGGTCACCGAGGAGAGCGACACGACCCTCGGGATGGTCCGGACCGAGGTGCTGTGCGGGTCGTGTGGCAGCCACCTCGGCCACGTCTTTCCCGACGGGCCGGCCCCCACCGGGCAGCGCTACTGCATGAACTCGCTGGCGCTGTCGCTCGAGCGGGAGTCGGAAGAGTCCGACTGACGCCGGGCCAGCGGTCGCCGGCTAGTCCTCGATCGAGAGCGCCTGGCGGGGGCAGAGCCGCACGGACTCCTTGAGCTTCGCCTCGAGCTCGGCCGGGATGTCGCCGGATACGTCGTCGCCCGCACCCTTCACGAGAAGGTGCAGATTGTCGTCGTCGTCCACCTTGAAGAGCTCGGGGGCGACGTCCATGCAGACGGCGTTGGCTTCGCACAGATCGAAGTCGACCTTGACCTTCATCGGATCCTCCTCAGTGGGACGGCGTAGTGGGACGTCGGAGCGGCGGGGCGGTCAATCTACCACGTCGGACGTGACTTGGAAGCGCCCGGCCGTAAGCTCCTGGACCCGCCCCTGACGGACCAGTCGGTCGATGTGCATCGCCATGCTGCGCCGCTCCACGGGCCCGGCGAAGGGGACGGGGTCTCCGGGGCGGTAGACGAAGCGGTGGTCGGAGACGTCCCGGAGGCTCCGCGGCTCGGCCAGGAACTCGATGAGGCGCTCCTCCCGCTGGCCGATCACCGCCGCGAAGCGGGAGAGGCGCTCGAGGAAGGTCTCGCGGTCCACCACGCCGATGTGGTGGAAGGTGGCGTAGTGGCGGGCCTCGATGCCCCGCACCTTCTCGAGGCTGCGCTCGAAATCCTCGAGGTCGGACCAGGCGTCGCCGTAGTAGGGGCCGAAGCTCGAGAGGTCGATGTCGCCCAGGTAGAGCACGTCGTCGGGCAGGACGTGGAGGGCGCAGTGTCCCCGGGTGTGGCCGGGGGTGTGGATCACGCGGATCTCGACGCCGCCGCCGAGGTCGAAGACGTGCCCGTCTGCGTAGCTCAGGACGCCTTCGGCGCGCGGCGTCACGTGGAACTCGTCGACCAGTGCCTGCCGGAAGGCAGCGTTCACGGCCTCGTCGTCGTAGGAGTAGATCTCCATGAACGCGTCCAGGCTCGCGATGCCAGGAGCGTCGGCCTCGTGGAGCCACCAGGGGACGTCGGGGAAGAGGAAGTTCCCGGCGACGTGGTCCTCGTGGCAGTGGCTGTTGATGACGAGGTGGACGGCCGGCAGGCGGCCGGCCCGATGGCGCGGGATCACCGCGAGCGAGGGGTCGATGATCGCGCTGTGCTCGGCTCCGCGAACCAGCAGCGAGTTGCCGTGGGGATACTTGCCCTGCTTCGCCCCGAAGAGCACGGTGGTGTGGCCGATCTCGCGGTCGATGAGCTCGTCTTCGGCGTCGGGCATCGCCCAACCCTAGCGGAGCGGTCGTGGGAGCCGTTCGTGGCCCCGCGGGGCGACGACAAGGAACGACGTTCCCTCCGTTCGAACGCCAACAGGCCAGCGAGGAGGCCACCATGTTCGGACGCATGCAGACCCGGATCGGGACGACTCTCGTCATGGCGGGGCTCTTGGCCGGGGCCGCGGGCGCCGCTCGGGCCCAGGTGCCCGACCCCCTCACCGAGGACTACACCTTCGTCTCCGTCGAGGGCTACCTCCCGTACAAGACCTCGTCGCAGTCTTCGCCCTACATCTCGGTGGGCAGCGAGTCGAACGTCGGGGGCCCCACCTCGTTCGCCTTCAGCGCCAACAACGCGCCGAACTGGACCTTCGCCGAGCTCGACTCCTTCGGCTTCTCGAACCTCGCCGGCACCATGGGCGCGCGCATCAACCTGACCGGCGGGTCCGCGATCGAGGGCGCGATCTCGACCGGACAGAACGACGTCTTCACGGTGATCGCACCGCCGGGCGTCGCGCAGGGCACCCCGGGCGTGCTGACCTTCGTGTACCACGTGGACGGTGTGGCCGACGTGACGGGCCTGCCCGGCCAGACCCCCGCCCGTGACTTCACCATCGTGAGCGTGGGGATGAAGGTGGATCGGGTCCTTCCCAACGGGAACACCCCGCCCGCCCCCACCTACGACAACGTGGGCATCGAGTCCTTCGAGGCGGTGGGAAGCGCCGCTCTCGGCGGAGGCGTGGTCAACCAGGTCGACTTCGACTTCGACCACGTCTTCCAGTTCGACGTCCCCTTCGAGTACGGCGTGCCCATCGCGGTGCGGACGAGCTTCACGATTCGCGTCTGGACCGACAACACCTTCATCCGCGCCCTGTTCAACCCCTACCGCGAAGTCTGGGGCGGCGGCGTCGTGCAGAACGTCTTCGCCGACTCGACCCAGACCGCCGAGCTGGTCGCGCTGGTGAATCCGGTGCACCCGAACGCCGCCGTGCTCGGCGTGAGCTCGGACTACACGGCGCTCGTGACCGACGAGTACGTCCCCATGGAGGACGCCGACGGCGACGGCATCGCGGACCCGGACGACAACTGCGTCGACGTGCCCAACGCCGACCAGGCGGACGCGGACCATCCGGCCGACGACGACGCCTCGCTCGCCGGCATCCAGCACTACGGCGACGCCTGCGACCCCGACCTCGACGGCGACGGGAGCGTCGCTCCGGCCGACTTCTTCGGCTTCTTCCGCCCCTGCCTGGGTACGCAGGTGGCGACGACGCCGAGCTGCGCCGCCTCCGACTTCGACGGCGATGGCCTCGTCGGCCCTTCGGACTTCTTCGGCGTGATGCGCCCCTACCTGGGAGGGCCGCCCGGCCCCGGCGCCACCGAGTAGCGGCGTTCTCATGGCCATCGGGAGGCCCTCACGTCGTGCGGCCCCCGTGGAGCTTGCCTAGGGTTCGCACTCCGAGGAGATCGCCGATGACCGCTCGCAAGACTCGTTCGAACACGCGCTCGAACACGCGCTCGAATACGCGCTCGTACTGGCTCGCCAAGAGTGAGCCCTTCAAGTACTCGTGGGACGAGTTCGTGGCCGATGGCTCCACGTACTGGGACGGGGTCCGCAACGCCATGGCGCGCAACAACATGCGCGACATGAAGAAGGGCGACCTCGTGCTCTTCTACCACTCCAACGAGGGCAAGGAGGTGGTGGGCGTCGCGAAGGTCACGAAGGAGGCCTATCAAGACCCCACGACCGACGACGAGCGCTGGGTCGTCGTCGATCTGGTTCCGGTCAAGGCCATGAAGGAGCCGGTGACGCTCGCGGCGATCAAGGGGGAGAAGTCGCTGGCCGAGATCCCGCTGGTCAAGATGTCGCGGCTCTCGGTGTCGTCCCTGCCGAAGGCGGCCTTCGACAAGATCCTGAAGATGGGGAAGACCACCGTCCGCTAGCGCGCGCGCCGGAGGTGGTCCTCCACGGCCTCGAGCCAGGCGCCGCGCTGCTCGATCTGCGGGCTGTGCGCGGCGTCGTCGATCACGATCAGCTCCGACCCGGGGATGCGCTCGGCCATGGCGCGCGAGGGCTCGAGGAAGGGCAGGTCCTGGTCGCCGACGAGGACGGTCGTCGGGCACCGGATCTCGGACAGCCGGTCGAGCACGGACTCGTGCTCGTTCAGCGTGCCCACGAAGCCCGCGAAGGCGTGGGGGTCCATCGCCTGGAACTTGCGCTCGATGCGCGCCCAGTAGGCGTCGGTCCCCACCTCGGCCTCGATGCGCCGCATGGCCGGCGGATTGTTGGCCGTTCCCGCCTTCTTGATCACCTCGAACAGGGCGCCCATGCCCGCGGCCAGCGCGAGCTTGGCCCCCGCCTCGATCATGGCGCGGCGGCCGTCGTCCGGCGGCGCCGGGGCCGTGTCCATCAGGATCAGGGAAGACACCCGCTCCGGATGGGCGAGGGCGAAGCGCATCGCCGTCATGCCGCCCATCGAGTGCCCCAGCAGATCGAAGCGCTCGGCGTCGACGGCGCTCGCGAAGGCGCCGAGGTCGTCCACGAGGCTGTCCAGGTGATAGGTGTCCGGCGGCATGTGGCTCGTCTCGCCGTGCCCGCGCAGGTCGGGGGCCAGGGTCCGGCCGTGGGCCGAGAGGGGGTCGATCACCTCCCGGAAGTCGTCTCGCGAGCCGGTGAAGCCGTGGACGAGCAGGAAGGGTCGTTCGCCGACGCCGGCCTCTTCGTAGGCGATCTCGACGTCCCCGGTCTGGATGCGCTTCGTGGTGCGGGTCATGGCATCATGATGCCATGGAATCGAGCCAGGACCGCGTGCCCGAGACTTCCGACCCCGAAGCCTTCGACATCGAGAGGATCGGCGAAGACGTCCCCCTCCTCGAGGGCATGCGCACCACGCGCGCCATCCGCCGGCTGCGGCCCGACCCGGTGCCGCCGGCGCTGATCCGCAAGGTGTGCGAGGCCGCCACCTTCGCCCCGTCCGGCGGCAACCGGCAGCCCTGGCACTTCATCGCCGTGACCGATGCCGAGCGCCGGGCCTGGGTCGCGGAGCGCTATCGCAAGATCTTCCTGCGCTACATCGAGCCCGCCGTCGAGGCCGCCCGCGCGCCCGGGTTCCCCGAGGCGAAGCGGCGCATGCAGCGGGCCGCGATCCACCTGGCCGAGCACCTCCACGAGGTCCCGGTCCACCTCTTCGTGGCGGGCTACCAGCGGCGCGGCGAGCCCCAGCTCCAGGCTCTCTTCCCCGCCGTCCAGAACCTGCTGCTCGCCTGTCGCGCGGTGGGCCTCGGTGCGAGCCTCACCACCCTGCACCGGAGCTTCGGCGCGGAGTGCGACGCCCACCTCGGACTGCCGCCTGAGATCCCCACCTGCGCGTTGATTCCCATCGGCTGGCCGCTCGGCCGCTACGGACGGCCGCCCCGCAAGCCGGTGGACGAGTGTCTCCACTGGGAGCGCTTCCAGGGCTGACCGTGCCGCGTACACCCGAACCCGCAGCCAGAGGCAGCCTTGCCCTCGCGAATGGCCGGCGCCGCCTGCGGTCCGGTCTGCGGCGGCACGGTCTCGTCCCGCGGCCGACCGCCGTCGTGGAGGTCCTCCGCGAGGCCCGCGTCCGGACCACGGCGCACAACCGGCTCTCGGTCCATGACTGGGGAAGCGACGGGCTCGAAGCCATGCTCGCGGCGATCCGCGCGGCTCGGAGCCACATCCATCTCGAGACGTACATCCTGCGCGACGACGCCACCGGACGCCGCTTCGTCGACGCACTGAGCGAGCGGGCGCGCGCCGGGGTGGCGGTGCGGCTGCTCTACGACGCCGTGGGCTCCCTCGGACTCGATCCCGTCTTCCTGGCTCCGCTCGAGCAGGGCGGGGGGCAGACCCTGGCCTTCAATCCGCTCTCCCGGCTGGTGTCGCGCTTCCTCCCGCGCCGGCGCGACCACCGCAAGATCCTGGTGGTCGACGGCGAGCGCGCCTTCGTCGGAGGGCTGAACATCGGCGACGAGTACGCGGCCATCGGCGATCGACCCGCCTGGCGCGATACCCACGTCTGCGTCGAGGGCCCGGCGGTCCGGGATCTCGAGGCCGTGTTCCTCGAGAGCTGGTTTCGCGCCGACGGCTCGGAGCTCGACTGGCTGGGCCTGCTCGAGGGACGCGTACCCGAGGCCGGCGGCGAGCAGGTGGCGGTGCTGCCCGACGGGCCCACCTATCGCAGGCGACGCATGCGCGACCTCGTGATCGAGGGCCTCGACAGTGCCCGGCACACCGTGCGCTTCGCGAGCCCCTACTTCGCGCCGGGTCGTCCCCTCCTCGACGCACTCGTCGCGGCCGCGAGCCGAGGTGTTCGCGTGCAGCTGCTCGTCGCGGGCGACCCCTCGGACCATCCCTGGATCCGCCGCGGCTCGCACGGCCTGTATCCGCGGCTGCTGCGCGCCGGGCTCGAGGTCTTCGAGTACCAGCAGGCGATGATGCATGCCAAGGTGGCGATCTTCGACGACAGCTGGGCGGTCCTCGGCACCTCGAACCTCGATCGCCAGAGCTTTCGGCACTCGTACGAGGTGAACCTCGTCGTGGAGGGCGCGGTGACACCGGCCTGCCTGGTCGAAAGCTTCGATCGGGATCTCGAGACCGCGATCCGGATCGATCAGCCGGCGCTCGCTCGCCGCGGGCCCTGGGATCGCTTGCTCGACTACCTCGCCGGCGTGACCCTGCGGCTGATCTAGCCGCGCAGATAGGTGGTGGCGAGGGCGTCGGCGTACTCGTTCCAGCGCGAGCCGTCGTGGGCGCGGATCCACTCGAGACGCACGCGGGGATGGCGGCCGGCCAGCGCGTAGAGCTCCTGCACCAGCTCGAGGTTCTTGATCGGGCCGGTCTTGCGCTTCCAGCCTCGGCGCTCCCAGCCCGCGGCCCACTCGTTGATCGTCTTCACGCAGAGCTGGCTGTCCGAGTACACGGTGACCTCGGCGTCCTCGGGCAGCGTCTTGTACGCCTCGATCAGCGCCCTCAGCTCCATGCGGTTGTTGGTCGTCTGCGGGTCGGCGCCGTGGCTCTGGGTGCGGATCTCGTCGTCCTCGACCCAGACGAAGCCCCAGCCTCCCGGGCCCGGGTTGCCGTCGCAGGAGCCGTCGGTGAACACGCCCGTCTTGGGGCCGCTCGAGTGGCGCGCGAGCACCTCTTCGGGCGTCAGCATGGGCCCGCCGCGATCGGCCATCAGGCGCCCACCCGGAAGTGCACCACGTCGCCGTCGGCGACCTCGTACTCCTTGCCCTCGACGCGCATCTTGCCCTGCCCCTTGGCCTCGGTCTCTCCGCCGCAGGCCACGTAGTCGTCGAAGGGGATCACCTCGGCGCGGATGAAGGTGCGCTCGAAGTCGGTGTGGATCACGCCGGCCGCCTCCGGAGCCAGGGCTCCGCGCCTCACCGTCCACGCCCGCACCTCCTTCGGCCCCGCGGTCAGGTAGGTGATGAGGTCGAGCAGCGCGTAGGCGGCGCGCACCAGGCGATGCAGGCCCGGCTCCTCGAGCCCGAGGTCGGCGAGGAACTCCTTGCGCTCCTCGGGGCCGAGCTCCGCCAGCTCGGCCTCGACCTTGGCGCACACGCGCAGCACGCCCGCGCCCTGGCGTTCCGCGTGCTCCTCGAGCGCCCGGGTCGCCTCGTTCCCCTCGACCAGGCCCGCCTCGTCCACGTTCGCCACGTAGAGGATGGGCTTCGCCGTGAGCAGGAAGAGCGCGCGGAAGAGCGGCTCCTGCTCGGGCCCGACCTCGAAGCTGCGCGCCGGCTGGCCCTCGCTCACGTGGGCGAGGAGCGACTCGAGGAAGGCGGCCTCGTCCTTGTCTTCCTTCTTGCCGGCCTTCGCGGCGCGTCGGGCGCGATCGAGCCGCTTCTCGACGGTCTCGAGGTCGGCGAGCCCGAGCTCGGTCTCGATGGTCTCGACGTCGCGGATCGGGTCGATGCCCCCCTCCACGTGGGTCACGTCGTCGTCCTCGAAGCAGCGCACCACGTGGACGATGGCCGCGACCTCGCGGATGTGTCCGAGGAACTGGTTGCCCAGGCCCTCGCCCTTGGAGGCGCCGCGCACGAGACCCGCGATGTCGGTGAACTCGACCGTGGCCGGGATCACCTGTGCCGAATTCACGATGGCGTCGAGGGCGGCCAGGCGCTCGTCGGGTACGGGCACCACGCCCGAGTTGGGCTCGATGGTGCAGAAGGGGTAGTTCTCGGCCGCGATCCCCGCCTCGGTGAGCGCGTTGAACAGCGTGCTCTTGCCGACGTTGGGGAGGCCTACGATGCCGCAGCGGAGTGCCATGGAGCGCGGAGGGTGACAAGTCCTCCCCTACCCGCCATGGTTCGCCACGGTTCGCCACCTCGGGTCTACTCCCTCGAGCCGGACAGGATGGCGAGCTCTCCCTCCTCGCCGGAGAGGACCAGCTCCGAGCCGCGGAGGGCGGCTTCGCGGGTCGCGTCGAGCGCGACGAAGAAGGCCTGCTCCCGGTCCATGACGGCCGGCGGACAGGCCCTGCGGGTGCTCGCCATGGGGCCGAAGCGCAGCGAGCGGCCCTCCCGCGTGTAGCTCCCCTGGAAGCCGTTGCAGCCGCCACTGCCGGAGGCCCGCCGCTCGCCGGCCGTGTCCTCGAGGATCAAGAAGATCCCGTCGCCGGACACCGCCTCGCCGCCCAGGCTCACGAGCGTCCAGCGCGTTCCGGTCAGGTCGGCCTCGGCTGCCACGTCGGTTAGGGTCCCGGAGTCGCCGCTCCCCGCGCAAGCGAGGGTGAGCAGCAGCAGGATGGAAGAGCGGATCATGAAGGGGACGTTCCTTTCGTCATGAAGCCCGAGCTTGCGGTCGCGCGAACCTGCCGAACCTACCGGGACTACCTGGCGCTCGGCAACGACGTGCGGGAAGGGCCGGCTTGCCGGAGCGTCCGTTGCGACCCGGCGCCGAGCATCTACGAAGCCAATCACATCCAATGCATCACGGCCGCCAGTCCGGAGGAGCTCGACCGGCTCTTCGCTTTCCAGGAGGAGGTGCTGGGCGATCGCGACCATCGGCAGATGCTGATCGATCCCGCGACGCCGCCGGCAGTGACGGCGGCGCTCGCCCTGCGTGGCTACTCGCCGACGCCCCTGCTGCAGCTGGTCCTCGAGGGCGCCCTGCAGGGGCCTGCTCCGCCCGCGGCCGAGATCCGATCGGCCGACTCCGACGAGGACTGGAGGCAGCTGCACCGTCTGTTCCGTGAGAACCACCTCGAGAAGGACGCGAAGTCGGGTCGGCCCATCTACACCGAGCAAGTGACGGCCGCGATGCTCACCTCGAAGCGCCGCAAGGCTCCGCCGCTCCGGTACTTCCTCGCCTTCGTTTCCGACGAGGCCGTCGCCTACTTCTCGGCCTGGCCCGGCGCCGGCGGTCTCGGCATCGTGGAAGACCTCTTCACCCGAAAGAGCCACCGGGGCCGCGGGATCGCCCGCGCCCTGATCCACCACTGCGTCGACGACGCGCGCAGCCGCGGAGCCGGAGACGTCTTGATCGGCGCCGACCCCGACGACACGCCGAAGCACGCGTACGTGGCCATGGGCTTCCGGCCCGTCTGCCTCACCTGGGACTGGAACTGGCGCCCGCCGCTCGAGTGCTAGGCCGCGGCGCCCGCGGTGCAGCAGGAGGCGCCCCGCACGCTGCGACAGGCGCCGACGGCCAGGCCGGAGCCCACCACCGGCGCGAGCAGGTAGATCCAGAGTGAGCCCAGCTCGCCACTCACCAGGGCCGGTGCGAGCGAGCGCGCCGGGTTCATCGAGGCGCCCGAGATCGGGCCGGCGAAGAGCGCCTCGAGGCCCACGACCGCGCCGATCGCGAGGCCTGCGGTGATCGCCTTCTGGCCGCCGCCGGTCGTGACGTTCAGGATGGTGAACACGAGGAAGAGGGTCAGCACGATCTCGAGCACGAACGACTGGGAGAGGCTCCCGGCCGGCAGGGTCGCGCCGAGCGTCTCGTGGCTGCGAAAGAGGAGTCGCAGGAGGGCGCTGGCGGCGATCGCGCCGCCCACCTGGCTGGCGACGTAGGGGGCCACCTCGGAGCCTGGAAGCCGCCGCGCCAGCCAGAACCCGAAGGTGACGGCGGGGTTGAGATGGGCGCCGGAGACGTCGCCGACGGCGTAGATCATCGAGGCGACGATGAGCCCGAAGGTCAGGGCGACCCCGACGTGGGTGACCGTGCCCTGGCTCAGATCGTTGATGATGATCGCCCCGGTGCCGGCGAACACGAGGGCGAAGGTGGCGATGGCTTCTGCGGCGTAGCGTTGCATGGGTCCTCGGGTCTACGGGCTTCGGCGGGGACGCGGAAGGTACCGTCGCCATGCCCAGACCGAAGCCGTGAAGGCGAGACACGGAAGGCCGACCCAGCGCGCCTCGTTCGCCAGGATGGCGAGGCCGCGGTGCGACAGGAAGGCATCGACCGAGAGCGGCGAGACCTCGATGGGTCGCCAGGGGGCGAAGTACCGGCCGTCGTCGAGAGGGATCCACAGCCCGATCCCCAAGCCGCCGTCGGTGAGCGTATCGAGGAGCCCGTGGGAGGCGATCGCGACGAAGCACACGACGGCGGCGCGCGTCGCCCCGCTCGAAAGACGATGTCTCCACAGGGGCCAGGAGGCCGCCGCCAGCGCCGCCGCGAAGAACACCGAGTGGCTGAGCCCGCGATGGCCGAGCGGGTGCGAGTAGGGGATGTCGAAGGAGAAGCCGATCACGTCGAGGTCGGGCGCGGCCGCCAGGAACGCGAGCAGGCCGAACCCGGCAGGGTTGCGCAGCGGCTGGGGCAGGAACGGCACGAGCGAGGCTCCGACTGCCGCGTGGGCGAATGCGCTCGGCAATCGGGCCGGTCTCCGTCTTTCGGTGCGGGTGGTGGGGTGGTCGCCGCGGCGCGAGCCCCACGACGACCCTAGCGCGCCTGAATGGCTCGCGGCCGCGACCCGGGCTTCCCCTTGGAATCGGCGTCCATCGGTGGGATGCTCCGGTATGCACCCGATCCGCCTGGCCCTCGCCATCGCACTGCTCTGCCTTTTCTGCCTTCTCTGCCTTCCCTCCCAAAGCCTCGCGACGGACCCTCTGGACGAGGTGAAGGCCTGTCTCGATGCCCAGGCGCCGCCCGATTCGAGCGTTCAGCAGGTGCGGTTCACCTCGGTCAGCAAGACCGGAAGCGAGCGGGAGATCCTCGGCACCGTCCTGTGGAAGCGCTTCTCGGAGAAGACGGCGCGCGTGCTGGCGCGGGTCACGGCGCCCGAGGACGTGCGAGGTTCGGCCGTGCTCCTGATCCAGCGCAAGGACGGCGGGAGCGACCTCTTCTCCTACCTGCCCGAGCTCCGGAAGGTGCGCCGGCTCCAGACCACCACCCTCAAGGGCAACCTCTTCGGCAGCGACTTCACCTACGAGGACTTCCAGCAGCTGCAGGGCATGGCCGACGGCGAGACCGTGGTCGAAGGCGAGGAGATGCTCGACCAGGCCGCGGTCTGGAAGGTCACCCGCACCCCGCCCGCCGAGTCGCGCTCGATGTACGAACGGGTCGTGTCCTACATCGAGAAGGAGCGCTGCCTGCTGCTCAAAGCGGAGATGTGGGAGGGGCCGGAGCGGCTGCGCAAGGTGATGACCGCCGACGTGGAACGCCTCTTCGACGAGGGCGGTGTGCGGATCCCGCGCAGCGTGACCCTGGTCGACCAGAAGCGCGGAACGCGCACCGAGCTCGAGCTGCTGGAGATCGATCTGGCCAAGAAGATCAAGCGCAAGGAGCTCGACGTCACGGCTCTCGAGAAGTGATCGCCCCTTGAGCCGCGCCCTTTGAGTCGTCTAGAAGGACTCCAGGCCCGAGTGACGGCGCTTCCGCGCCATGGGGTCTGGATCCTGCTCGCGACCCTCGCGCTGTGCGCCGCAGCCGGCGTGGCGCTGGTGGATCCGCGAACCGGCGAGCCCAGGCTCCGGATGGACGCCTCGGCCGATCGCCTCCTGCCGAGCGACGACCCGGCGCGCCAGCTGCTGGCGCGGGTCGAGGCGGTCTTCGGCAAGGACGAGACCCTGCTGGTGGCCTTCGCCGGCGACTCCGTCTTCCAGAGCGAGACCCTCGAGCGCGTCGACCGCGCGACGCGGCGCATCGCGGCGCTCGACGGAGTGGATCGCGTGCTCTCGCTCACGACGGGCGCGACCGTCCGCGCGCTCGACGGCGACGTGCAGATCGGGCCGTTGGTCGAGACGATCCCCGACCCCTCCGATGCCGAGGCACTGGCCCGCTTGCAGAGCGAGGTCGAGTCGGATCCCCTGGTCGGCCGCAACCTCGTGTCCCGCGACGGACGGGTGACGGCGTTGCTCGTCTACTTCCTGCCCATGTCCGACAACGAGTACCAGGCCCGCGGGCTCGACGCGGCGATCCGCGACATCGCCGACGCAGAGAAGGGGAGCGGAGAGGCCTGGATGACCGGGGGGCCGCACATCCGCTCGGAGACGGCGGCGATCCTGCTGCGGGAGACCTTCTCGCTGTCGGTCGGGATCCTGGGTGCCCTCGGCATCGTCCTGCTCGTCGCCTATCGGACCCTGCGCGGCGTGTGGGTGCCGCTGCTCACGATCGCGGTCTCGGTGCTCCTCACCATGGGCCTCGTCGCCCTGCGCGGCGAGCCCCTGAACGCCGTCACCTCGCTCGTCCCGCCTCTGCTCACTGCGATCGGGCTCTCCTACGCCGTCCACGTCGTGACGGCCTACTACGAGGCTCTGCGCGAGCCGCAGGAGGGCGAGTCGAACGCCGACGTCGTGGGCCGGGCCCTGGCCCACGTGGCGCTCCCGGTGGCGCTCACCGGCATCACGACGGCGGCCGGCCTCGCCTCGCTGATGTTGAGCCCGCTCGGCGCCGTTCGCGAGTTCGGCGCCTTCACCGTGCTCGGCGTGCTGGTGACCCTCGTCGCCTCGCTCACGGTGACGCCGTCGGTGCTGGCGCTCCTGGGTCGGCCCCGGCGGCTCCCCGCCGAGAAGGGCGACGGGGCCTTCGAGCGCTTCGTGGATCGCGTGGCGCACTTCGACCTGCGCCGGCGGACCACGATCTTCGTCGCCAGTGCCGCGGTCTTCGCGGTGTCGATCGCGGGCGCGGCCACCCTGCGCGTCGGCACGCGGCAGGTCGACAAATTCCCCGCCGACGCGCGGGTGCGCACCGACTTCGAGCAGGTGAACGAGGCCTTCGACGGCGCCAACCCGCTCTACGTGGTCGTCGAGGCGGCCGAGCCCGACGCCTGGAAGGAGCCCTCCAACCTCGAGGAGCTCGCGGCGCTCTCCCGCTGGCTGATCGATCAGCCCGAGGTGGGGGCCGCGACCTCGGTCGCGGACTTCCTCGCCATCCTGAACCAGGGCTTCAACGACGGTGACGAGGCCGCGCGTCGCATCCCCGAGTCGCGGCGCATGGTGAGTCAGCTGCTCTTCTTCGGCGCCGGCGAGGAGCTCGACCGCTACGTGGATGCCGACTATCAGATGGCCAGCATCCACCTGCGCGCGCGGGTGCTCGACTCCGAGGACGTGGCGGTGCTCGCCGACCGCATCCGTGAGCGCCTGGCCGAGCTGCCGCCCCATCTGCAGGGCGAGGTCACGGGCACGGGCGTCGTCCTCACCAGCGCCCTCGCCGGCGTGGTGCGCAGCCAGATCCGCAGCCTGGGCGCCGCCTTCGTGATCATCTACGGGATCCTGCTGCTGATGTTCCTGGACTTCCGGGTCGCCTTCCTCGCGCTGATCCCCAACGCGCTCCCGGTGGCGGCGTACTTCGGGGCGCTCGGGCTCGCGGGCGTGCGGCTCGACCCGGGGACGAGCCTGGTCGCGCCGATGGTGCTCGGGATCGCCGTCGACGACACCATCCACTACTTCGCGAACTTCATCCGCGACACGCGGCGCACCGCGGACGAGGAGCGCGCCACGCACCTGGCGCTGCGCGCCGTCGGCCGGCCGGTCACGATCACCACCATCGCGTTGTGCACGGCCTTCCTCTGGCTCACCACGAGCGACCTCGCCACGAACGTCGAGCTCGGCATCTTCGCCGCCGTGGCCCTCGCCGTGGCCTGGGCCACCGACTTCGTGCTGACTCCGGCCCTGTGTACCCACCTGCGCATCGCCACGCTGTGGGACGTCCTCTCGCTCGATCTCGGCCGCGCCCCGCACAAGGAGATCTCGCTCTTCGACGGTTTGCGCGCCTCTCAGGCCCGGGTGGTGGCGGTGCTCTCGGAGTTCGTCTCGGCGCGTCGGGGCGAGCACCTCTTCTGGCGCGGCGAGCGGGGCGACGCGGTCTACGCCGTCGTCTCCGGGAGCCTGCGCGCCACCTTGCAGACGAAGGACGGCCCGCGGGAGCTCTCGCGCTTCGAGCGCGGGGCGACGATCGGCGAGATCGGGCTGCTGCACATGGCGCGCTCGGCGGACGTCGAGGTGGTTGAGGACGCCAAGCTGATCCGCCTCACCGAGAACTCCCTGGACGGCCTGGTGCGGCGATCTCCGCGCATCGCCGCCACGCTCTACCGGAACCTCTCGGCGGCCGCCGCGGGGCGGCTCGAGGAGCACTCCCGCGAGCTCGGCGCCGAGCACGGCATCCGCTCGGACGAGGCGCGCCGGGCCGCGGCCCGCGCCGGCGACTCCCTCGCCGAAGCGTTCTTCCGGTCGACCCGGAAAGACGCTGCGGACGTGCGCCACGAGATCGCGAGCGCGGGCGACGACGAACGCATCGAGGTGGTGGCGCACCTCCGCGCCGCGGGTCTCGGGGACGACGCGATCGCTGCGGCCACGCTGGTCCCGCTGGCGGCCGTCGCGTGGGCCGACGATCACCTCGATCCGAAGGAGCGCGCGGCCGTGGACTCGGCGCTCGCCGAGCTCGGCATCTCGAGCGCTCCGCTGCTGCCCTGGCTCGACCAGCGCCCGAACGACTCCCTGGTGTCGGCCTGGCGCGAGACCATGCAGGCGGTGTGCGCGACGCTCAGCGTCGAGGGCCGCATCGGGCTCGAGCGGGGACTCTTGAGCCGAGCCCACCGCCTGGCGGCCGCGGCCGGCGGGTTCCTCGGCCTCGCGAGCGTGTCACGCCACGAGGAGGAGGTGCTGCAGGACCTCGAGAGCGCCTTCCGGTCGGATTAGCTCCCGGAGATCCGGATGTCGCCGCCCGAGGTGCGCAGGCGCAGCCGCTCGCCACCGCCGCCCACGTCGCCCTGCACCTTCTTTCGCCCCACCTGGCCGCTCACCTGGAAGCACTCGTCGATGCGCACGCGGCCGCCGCTGGTGTTCGCATCCAGGCGCGTGCCCAGATGCTCGGGCCAGCTCACCTGGATCGAGCCGCCCGAGGTCTGCACCTCACCGGCCGGCGCGCCGTCGAAGTCGATGCGGATCTCGCCGCCGCTGGTGTGCGCGTCGATGCGGCCCGACGCCTCCTCGACCACGATGCGCCCGCCGCTCGAGCGGAGCTCGGCCGGGCCCTGGAGCTCGGACACCTCGACGTTGCCGCCGCTGGTGCGGGCCTCCACCGGTCCGACGACGTTATGGATGCGGATGGGCCCGCCCGACGTGTTCACCTCGAGCTCGCCTTCGACGTCCTCGACCTCGATGCGTCCACCGCTGGTCTTGAGCTGCACCTCGCCGTCGACGTCGGCGACGCTCACGTTGCCGCCCGAGGTCTTGGCCTCGACGTCGAAGCGGATCGGGACGCGCACGTCCACGCGGACCTTGACGGGTCCGAAGGGCAGGAAGCCCTCGCGTCGCCCCACGAGCCGGACGTCGCGGCCGTGGTGTTGCAGCTCGAAGGTGTAGCGGGGGAAGCCGGTGGAGGTCGCGTCGATCTCCACGAAGTCCTCCTCGTGCCCCTCGATCGTGACGTGGCCACTCGACACGTCGATCTGCAGGTGGCCACCGGGCCCCGTCTGGAGGCGCTCGTGGATCTCACTGGCGGCGCCGGCCTGGCCGGCGAGCAGGGCCGTCATGGTCATGGCAAGGATTCCCTTCG
>JASJCN010000202.1 GCA_030065975.1 Myxococcota bacterium | reverse complement strand
CACGTAAGTCCGGTGGAGTACCGGATGCTGTTGAGTCGATTGAGGTCCGACATTCGAGCGGCGGTGTCTCCCGGTTAGGCTTTAAGTCCTACGATCAGGGCCGTCGCAGCTTTCAGGGCACGTTCAAGCATGGGATCTGGCTGGATGAGGAGCCGCCCTGGCTCGTCTACGAGGAGTGCTTGCTCCGTATCGTTGACACGTCAGCTGGAACCGAGGGCGGGATGCTGTTCGGCACGTTCACGCCGTTGCTTGGCATGTCAGACGTGGTCATGCACTTCCTTGGCGGTTTGGAGGATAACGAGGAGGGGATACCTGACGCTGTTGTGCAGATCGGCATGCGAGACGTGCCGCACATTAGCGCCGAAGAGCGCGAAGCGATCCTGTCCAAGCTGCCGCCGCATCAGCGAAAAGCCCGCGAGTATGGCATCCCGACACTCGGCTCCGGCGCAATCTACCCGGTTGACGAGGAGGAGATCACCTTCGACGCATTCGAATACCCGCCGCACTGGACGCGCGGCTACGGCTTTGACGTTGGTTGGAACAACACGGCAGCGATTTGGTGCGCGTACGACCGCGACACCGACATTTTGCGCGTGGTTGACGAGTACAAGGCTGGTGAAAAATTGCCTGCTGTGCACGCCAGTGCCATAAAAGCGCGCGGAGAGTGGCAACCGGGCGTGATTGATCCGGCCAGCAAAGGTCACTCAGCGAATGACGGGAAGCGCCTGGTGAAACTGTACAAGGGCGAGGGCTTGAAAATTGAGCTTGCCGAACGTCAGCAGAGAGAATCAGGAATCCTCGAATGTCTGAACCGATTCACGACTGGGCGATTATTAATCGCATCGCATTGCGTGAAGACGCTGGCGGAGTTTCGCGTGTACCGCCGCGACGAGAAGGGCAACGTGGTGAAAAAGAACGATCACCTCATGGATGCAATGCGTTATCGCGTACTCGACTTGAAGGGCATGCGGCTGCCGCGTCCCGCTCGCGTGCGGTATCACGGAATTCGGAGCGTTAGATGAAGACAAGGCAAGACGTTATCCGCTGGGCGAAGAATGTCATCGACGACAATCACGGCGGACTTGACTATCGCTGGGAGCAGATCGCGCGCATGTTCCGGCCCAATGCCATCGGGTACAACACGGAACTGACGGCCGGTGCTGACCGAGAGTCCGAGGTCTATGACTCGTTGCCGATCGATCAGGCCGACCGCATGGCCCGCAACCTGTTCGCATGGATCATGAATCCGGCGACCCGCTGGTTTACGTTCGAATGGGATGACGAAGACCTGAAAGACAGCAAGGAAGCGAAAGATTGGCTGGAGCAATGCGTCAAGATTCACGCCAGCAACCTGAATAACTCCAACTGGTCGATGAAGGCACTGCAGGTCATCTTCGACATGGTCACGACTGGTACAGCAATGCCGCAGGTCGACGAAAAGCCTTCGATGTATGACGAGGACAGCGGCGAGTTCCGGGGTTTTCACTTCCAAGCGCATCACATGAGCGTGTCATTCGGCGAGGAAAGCGCCGACGACACGGTGCGCAATACGGTCGTCTCGTACAAGTACAACGCGCGCCAAGCGGCTGAGAAGTATGGTGAGGACAATCTGCCGCAGCGCGTACTGACGGCGCTATCGCAGAACAGTCTTGAGAAGTTTGAATTTGTACACGTCATTGTGCTCCGGCGATTGGAGCGCGAGCCGGACAATGACGTGATGCTGCCCGAGAACAAGCGCCCGTACTGGTCGATTCACTTCGAGCGCTCGTCCGGCAAGGTGGTGCGAGAGACAGGGTACTACGAGCAGACGCGCTCAATGCCGCGCTACGCCACGACGAACGACAGCGACTACGGCTACTCTCCGGCAATGAAAGCGCTTCCGGATGCGCGCGTACTCAACGAGGCACAGCAGAAAGAGCTTGACGCCTGGGATAAGGCGCTGGAGCCGCCCATTCAGGCCGATCCGGACAAGCTGAAAAACGGCGAAGTGCATCAGGAAGCCCGCGGCGTGACTCTGGTTGACGACATCAATTCGGCGCTGGGCGAAATGCCGGGCACACCGAACTACCAGGCGCACCTCATCAACGTGAAAGACAAGCGCCAGTCAATCCGTGACATCTTTCTCGGTGACGTGCTTGACCTTCCAGACCGCGAGCGCGTCGGGCAGATGACGGCGTATGAGATTCAGAAGCGTGTCGAGCGCATCCTACGCAGTGCCGGTTCCGTGGTTACGTCGATTCACACGGAGTTCCTGCAGATCATCCTGTTCGCGTCGTTCATGATGCTGTTGCGGCGTGGTGTGTTCCCAGCGGTGCCCGAGATTGTTGCTCAGAAGGGTGGCAAGAACGTGCTCAAGCTGACATTGTTGGGACCGTTGGCGAAGGCGCAGCGCGGCGAAGACGCTGAAGTCATCAGGGCCGCTGTACTGGACGTTGTCGGACTTGCACGCCAGATGCCGGATCCGGAACGTGCGACCGAACTGCTGGATATCGTGGACTTCGACGAGGCTATTCGCATGGCGTTCGACAGTCAGGGTGTGCCTCAGAAGATTCTGCGAGACAAAGACAAGGTGGAAATTATCCGTGAAGACCGTCGAAAGCGAATTGAGGAAGCTGGGGCATCAGGTGCTGAAGGGGCCGCAGGGCAAGCAGTTCCTGGACCGGTTGCAGCGTAAAGAGGTCAAGGCAGCAGGGGCAGCGGCAAGCAGCGAAGAGGCACTGAAGCGTGCCGGCCGCCTTCAGCTCATCAGTGATATGTATTCATACGTGGAGAAATAGATATGCCATTGCCAGAGTTTTTGGAGCCGTTGAACGAGTCAGGACTGGGCGACGAGTACCTGAACGCGAACATTCTGCAGGAAGCTAAAGACCTGCCGTCGCTCGCAAAGCAGTTGGTTGATTACAACCGCATGGCCGGCGAGCAGATTCGCGTACCTGGCAAGGAAGCGACAGATGAGGACTGGAGCGGTTTTGTTGAGAAGCTGAACAAAAAGGGCGTTTTGTCTGCGGATCCGGTAAAGAAAGCCAGCTTGAAGGCTTTGGGTGTTCCCGACAGCAAGGACGACTACAAGCTCAAGCCCGAGGAAATGCCCGAGGGTGTACAGTGGGATGAAGACCGCGCCTCAAAGTGGGCCGAGAAGTTCCACGAGCTCGGTGTGCCGGCAAGTGCTGCGGCGGAGATCATGAGTTTCTACACCGAAGGCATGGCCGATCAGGGCAAGGAAACCGTACTGAATGCTGAACAGCGTGAGCGTGACATCAAGGCCGAGTTTGGCCCGGCACTCGACTCTGAGCTCGCAAAGATCATGAATGTCGCGAATCAATTCGGCGGCGAGGAAATGGTCGGAGCCATGAAGACGGCCGACGTTGCCACGCTGCGCATGATGTCGAAGATCGCGAAGCAGTTCGACGTGTCGGGCGATGGCGAGTTCACGTCTCAGGGCGAACGAAAAATGCTGTCGCCGACAGAAGCACAGGCTCGACTCGACGAGGTGAACAAAAAACTTATGGATGCCTCACTGCCTCGTGCCGAGAAAACCCGCCTGCAGGACGAGGCTGTTCGCTATCAGTACATGATGCTGGGTGAGCGGCCGAAGCCTACAATGGCAACGAGCGGATAAAATTTGCAATAGCGAAGCCGGACGCTATATTCCGGCCCATCGGGAGTGCCACGTAAGTGGTCCCGTAGCAGCGGCGACAGGCCGCCGTCTACGGAGACGTTAAACCGAGCATTGGTCCCTTCGGGGAGTGCCACGCGCCAATTCTCTGTTTACTTACTTGGAGCACTCTGATGCCAGATGCAATCAACCAAGCCTTTGTGAACCAGTACAGCACGACCCTGCATATGCAGGTTCAGCAGATGGGTTCACGGCTGATGAACACGACGCGCGTGGAGCCAGTTGTCGGCGAAGCGGTCTATCTTGACCGTCTGGGCGCGTTCACTGCCAACGAGTACGCCGACCGCGAAGCTGCGGGTGTGCGTCACCAGGCAACTCCGATCAACGACACTCCCCACAGCAAGCGGCTGGTTTCGCCGCGTGACTTCGACTGGGGCACGGCGATCGATAACTTCGACAAGCTGCGCATGCTTCTCGATCCCCTTTCGGCCTACAACATCAACGCTCGCGCTGCGTTGGGTCGCCAGATGGATGTCGAGATTTTGCGCGGTGCAGTGGCTGCAGCGACTGACAAGGACGGAAACTCAATTGCGCTTCCGGCGTCCAGTCAGATCAACACCGGCGCAGGCGGTCTCGCAATTGGTGCAACGCTGGTACTCGACACGATCCTCGCGATGGAAGAACAGCTCAACACTGTCGAAGCCGAGGGTTCTGGTCGGTACTGGGCGCTGAACGCCGCACGCTGGCGTCAGCTGAAAGCGATTCCGGAGGTCCAGAGCATGGACTTCAACGAGAAGAAAGTTCTGGCCGGCGACGGTTCCGTAGATCCCTTCTCGATCCGGTTCAACGGCTTCCAGTTCATCCGAACGGAGTTGGGCGCAACGCCGCTGGGCTCTGCTGATGACCTCGTATGGCAGCAGCAGGGCATCGCTTATGGCGACTGGTCCGACATCATCACCGAAATCGCGAAAGACCCGAGTATCAAGTACTCGTGGCGTCCGTACTTTGCGATGACCGGTGGTGCGACGCGCATGGAAGAGGAACTGGTCTATACCGTCACCTACGCGGCCTAAGCGTAGTGGCAACGGACGAGACTCAGGTCTGCAACCAGGCCCTGCTCCTGTTAGGGGAGCGGGGCCTTCTTGCGTCTTTTGACGAAGATACGAACAACGCCAAGCGCTGCCGAGCGTTCTACGATTCCACGGTGCTGAAGTGCTTCGAGGCGTATCCGTGGCCCTTTGCGAAAAAAACCGCTGCACTCGTCCGAGCAGCCGGCAAGATTGACGGCAAGTATGCGTACAAACTCCCGAAGGGATTTGCAGGCTTTGCTGTCGAGTCTGACGCCGAGACCTATCCGCGCGAGGGTGAGTATCTGCTCGCCGACGCCGAGTCGTTGACGCTCAAGTACATCGAGGTCAAGCAGGAAGGGCTCTGGCCCGGACATTTCGTCGACCTGGTGGCAACCCTGCTCGCGTCAAAACTCGCGTACCCGATCACAGAGAGCCGCACGAAAGCGGCCGACATGCTGACGGCGTACAAAGAATTCCTGAACGAAGCGCGCGGCAATCTCGGCCGTGTGGTTCGCACTGACCAGTCTGAAGACCTGCGGAATGCTCACCGATGACCCGCAGCGCACAGCAGATAACGGCCTTTACTGGCGGTGAGATATCACCTCGGCTGAACAGTCGCATAAACTCCGAGCGCTATCAGAACGGCTGCAAGGTGTTGGAGAACTGGATTGTTCACCCGCACGGCGGTGCATCCCGGCGCATGGGGTGGCAAGACCTCGGCATCCTGAACAACGAGTCGATCGTCGTGCCGCTGCAGCAGGAAGAAAACGACCTGGCCGTGGTCATCTCGCAGGTCAATATCGAGATGTTCGACGGCGACAACTCTATCGGGATCGTCGCTGCATCTCCGTATGCCGGCGTGGACCTGGACGACCTGTACATCGCGCAGGACGAGGACGTGCTCGAGGTCGTGACCGACACGGTTGCGCCGCATCAGCTAAAGCTCGTAGACGGATCGTGGGTGTTCGAGCCTTCGCCGTTTGTCGATAAGCCGCAGCACAGTTTCAACGACACTCTGAGCCCCGGCGGAAACGATGCGTCTTTCGACCTGACGCTTTCCGGATCGTGGGTCAGTTTCGAGTCCTTCAATCTGACGTACAACGGTGTAACAACAGATATTCTGCTGTACCGGCCTGACGCGACGTTCATGATTAACCGTATCCGCGCGGTTCTGCTGCCGCTGCTGTACGAAGACCTCGAGAGCCTGGGTCTCACAGCGCAGGACGTGCTCACGGTCACGGAACAGTCGTCTGGCGTTTTCCGCATGGACTTTGTCGGCATCGCAGACGTGCTGCCAATCACCATTGATGTGACAAACGTCAGTTCTGTGTCCGGCACTGCTACTGTGTCGGCCGGCTCATCCAGCAGCTCTTCGTCGGGAAGCCCCGAAGATGCCTGGTCCGACGCTCGTGGCTGGCCGCGTACCGTAGTATTCCACGAGCAGCGCAAGATTTATGGCGGCACTCGCTCGCTCCCGGCGACGTTGTGGGGTACGCGCACAGGCGCGGCAACGGACGGCATTTTCACGATCGGCCAGAATGACAATGACGCATTCGTGTTTCGCATCAAGTCTCAGAAGCCAATGGCAATTCGATGGTTGAGCGCCAAGCGCCTGCTTGCAGTTGGCACAACGGCCGGTGACGTGGTCCAATTCGCTTCTCCGATCTCTCCGACGAACGTCGACTTCAAGCGCCAAACAGCCAACCAGAGCCGCAGCATAGCGCCAGTGGAGGCCAATTCCGAAACGCTGTACGTGATTCGTGGCGGTCGTAAGGTCCGGAACCTGCTTTATGACTTCGGCTCTCAGGGATGGCGCTCGATCGATGTCACGTTCCCCTCGCAGCATCTGACGAAGGGACGTATCCGCTCATTCGCTTGGACGGCGGAGCCGGACGGCATCATGTGGTGCGCGCTCGAGGATGGGTCGCTTGTCGGCATGACCTACGAGCAGACGCAGGACGTTGTCGCGTGGCATCGGCACCCGTTCGACGGCGTTATTCGTTCAATCGCCGTTGTGCATCAGAACGGTCTCGACCAGCTTTGGGCAGTCGTTCAGCGTGAAGGTTCCTGGCGTATTGCACGGATGCCGGCGACCAGCACAGAAGACTATTCGGACTATGCGTGGCTGGATCTTTGGACACGTCGAACACTGACGCAGCCGCAAGGTGCGATCGGAGGGCTCGTCAACTACGAAGGGCAGACGGTACGCGTGCTGGTCGACAATAAAGATCAGGGCTTGCAGGAAGTGGTAAACGGAACTGTGACGACGACCGAAGAGGGTCTGGTCTTCGACGTGGGTTATGACTACATTGCCACGTTGCGCACCAACCCCTACGAAGGCGGGGCGTTTGGTACGGCTCAGATCGCCAAACGTAGCTGGTCGAACATGTTCGTTCGCCTGGTAGACAGTCTGCTGCCTCAGATCAACGGAGAAACGCCGCCCGACCGTGCCCCTGATGCTGAGATGGACGCAGCGCAGCCGCTCGTATCCGGGGATATCACAGCCGAGGGGACCAGCTACGGAGACGGTTCCATAGAAATCATCGCGGCCCGGCCGGGACCGTGCAATGTCACTGGAATATTCGGGGTGCTCCGTGTCGGTAACGGTTAGAGAAGCCAGTGTCATGGACGCGGAAGCGCTGCTTGAGCTCGGTTACGAGTTTCACGCCGAGTCACCGTATGCCGACCTTCCGTTCAGCGAGAAGAACCTGAACCGCAATCTGCTCGCATGGATGCAGTCCAGCGATGCGGCTGTGTTCGTCGCGGAAGCGGATGACGGTCTCGTCGGGTGTAGTTGCGTTGCGCAGGCGGAGTTCTACTTCAGCACAGCGCGATACGCGATGGAGCAGTTCTGGTTCGTATCCGAGCGGCATCGTGGCGGCAGCGTTGGTCAGCAGATGTTGCACCGAATGCAGGACTGGGCGGCGAGCAAGGGTTGCACCTACTTCTCGATAATCAAATTCCACGGTGATGTACCGAAGCCGTTCATGCCGTTTGAGCGCACGTTCGCAGTGAGGTTGAACTGATGGCAGCGTTTACAGCTATCGCCGCAGGTGCGGCTGTCGTATCGACGGGGTTGTCCGTCAAGGCCGCTCGCGACTCGAAGAAACAGGGCGACCGTGCTGCCGAGCAGGAACGACTTGCGACTGCTGAGAAGGTTCGCCGACTGCGTCTGCAGGCGGGTCAGATCGTCGGTGCTCAAGCAGCAGGTGCGGCGGCCAGCGGCGTGGACATCAACAGCGGCTCTATTCGTGCGCTCCAGGCGGAAACCGTTGCGGAGTTTGATCGGCAGATCGCATTCACTCAGACAGCCGGCGCATTCGCAGCGGAAGCGGCCGAAGTAGCGGGTCGCTCTGCTGCCTTCCAGAATCTGTCGGCCGGTCTCAATTCCTTGACGAGTGCTGTTCGCATCATCGACAACGCAGGCGGTCTGCGTAAGACCTTCGGGCTCGGCTGATGAGACTGCCGCGCGGACTGCAAACCGGACCAGTGCCTACGGGCCCAGTGACGTTGCAAAGCGACGCGACCGGTGCTGCGCGTCTTGCGCGACAGGTTTCGGATTTCGCCGACCTGATCGTTGAGGAGCAGGCACAGGCCGAGTTTGCCGATGCCGTTTCTTCCGCAGAGATTGCGACCCGCGAATACCTGGCACGCTCCAAGGGCATCCGGATCAACTCCGACACCGGCCGGCCAGCTTTCGAGACTGCGGAGCAGGACTTCGAGAGCTTCTACAGCGACCTCGAAACATCGGTCGCAAAGAACCTAACCAGCAACCGGGCACGCGACCGTGTCAGCGAGCAGTTGAAACTGATGCGAGAAAACGCACAGGCAGACGTTCGTTCCATCGCTCGCGGACATCAGATTGACGATATCGTCACGCGCACGTCAGCCTCAGTTGATCGCTACGTTGCGGCGGGTGAGTACGATGCGGCACGCCTTGCGCTCCAGAACCAGAAGGCGCACTTCTCGCCGCAGAACATGCAGCGGATATCGGATTACATCGACAGCGCGCAGTCAGGTGCGCTGCACGACCAGGCGATCAACGATGTCATGGCGCAGCACGCCGAGGCGATGCGGCAGGGGCAATCAGCAGAATTCATTCGCAACTTTCGGGCATCGAATCATTTTGAAGATGAAGAAACCCGCAAACTGGCGTCAAAGATGCTTGCGCAGAATCGTGAGTATCAGGCGGAGCAAGACGAACTCGACACGGAGTTCAAGGCGCAGGAGGCTCGCGCGCTTCAGGCAAGGCTATATGTCGTAGACGAGCGAATTGACCGCGGCGACCCGTCAGTGATGGGCGACATTGAGGAGATGCTGGCGGCTGGCGATATCACGGCAGCAACGGCGTCTGACAAGCGCCGGCGACTTGAGCGCGCACTCGAAGACAACCGTGCTGTGACAGATGGCTACGCCATTTTGAGCGCTGGCGGGATTCTGGACCCGAAGAACAAGCACCATCGCCGACTGGTCGACAACGAGCTCGCCGTTATCGTGCAGGAGGGCGGCGGTATTGATCAGCCGGAGACGCGATC
>JASJCN010000201.1 GCA_030065975.1 Myxococcota bacterium | reverse complement strand
TGCGACCGGGCGACGCCCACCCGCTCGACTTCTTCCACCTCGATCGGGGTGGGTCGTACTCGCTGATGGTCGGGCCCGGCCCCCTCCGGATCCTGGCCTTCCGGGACGGGAACCACGACCGGGTGCGCCAGCCCGACGAGCCCTACGCGTGGCTCCACGAGGACGACCCGGTCGTGATCGGGGACCGCGTCCGCAACACGGGCTTCGACGGCGAGCTCCCGGCGCGCTCCGACGGCTCCCTCGAGCCGCGCATCGACCTGTCGGACCTCGACCTGGACCGGCCGCGCTCCCTGGGAGAGCCGGCCGGCACCCGGGTCGATCTCGACGACGGACGTTTCTCCCGCGCCAACGCCCAGAAGGGCCTGTGGCGCCCCATGGAATTCCTGGTCGACGTGGGCGGCGCCCTCTTCTTCCTCGAGCCCTTCGATCCGGACCGCGTGCCCGTGATCTTCGTCCACGGGATCGCCGGCACGCCGGCCGAGTTCGAGAGCCTGATCGATCGCCTCGACACCGGGCGCTTCCAGCCCTGGGTGCTCCACTACCCGTCCGGAATCCGCCTCGAGCCCGTCGCCGACTATCTCCACGCCACCCTCCTCGACCTCGAAGGGCGGCTCGAGTTCCGGCGGGTGATGCTGGTGGCGCACAGCATGGGGGGCCTCGTCGCCCGGGCCGCTCTGACCGAGCTCCACCACGCGGGCCGGACCGACCTGGTCCCCCTGCTGGTGACGATCTCGACTCCCTGGGGTGGGCACGCGGCGGCCGCGTCGGGTGTCGAACGCTCTCCCGTCGTGCTTCCGGTCTGGCGCGACATGAAGCCCGGTAGCCCCTTCCTGCAGGCCCTCCACCGCGAACGGATGCCCGAAGAGGTCGACTTCCGCCTCTTCTTCGGCTTCGAGGGGCACCGCCGCCGGAGCCGGGCCGGTGGAGCCAACGACGGCGTGGTCGCGATCGCGAGCCAGCTCCTGCCCGCCGCGCAGGACGAGGCGAGCGCGCTGCGCGGCTTCCCGGCCAACCACACGGGCATCCTGCGCCTGCCCGAGGTGGCCGAGGCGTTGAACGAGGCCCTCGCCGAGGCCGACACGCGCTAGGCCGGCCCTCCGGCCTCGAACTGCTAGGCGGCGCCCAGCGCCCCCTTCGCGCGCAGCGCCTCGATGCCGGCGTCGTCGTAGCCGGCCTCGCGCAGCACCTCGTCGGTGTCCGCCCCGAGCGCCGGGGGCTCGCGCCGGACGTTGGTCGGCGTCTCGGCATAGCGAACCGGGTTGCGCATCAGGCGGACCTTTCCCGCGCCGCTGTGGGGCAGCTCGAAGACGGTCCGGTTGTGGCTCACCTGGGGATCTTCGAGGAAGCGCTCCACGTCCTGAACCGGGGCCATGGGCGCCTCGAAGCGGCGAGCGCGTTCGAGCAGCTCGGCCGTGGGCCACTTGCGCAGCTCCTCCGCCAGGAGTGGAAAGATCTCCGAAGCATGCTGGATGCGCAGCAGCAGGTTCGCGAAGCGCGGATCGTCGATCAGGTCCTCGCGCTCCAGCGCGCGACACAGGGCCACGAACTGGTGGTCCTCGATCACGATGGCGGCCACGTGACCGTCGGCCGTCTCCCAGGCCCGATAGATCCCGTCCATCACGTCGTCGGCAGGGATCTCTCCGACGGGGTCGAAGGTGTGATAGGACAGCGCATCCGTCAGCCCGAAGGCGGCGTAGGCGTCGAGCATCGGGACGTCGACCTTCTGGCCGCGCTTCTCCGGATGGCGCTCCCGTGCGAAGAGGGCACCGAGGGTCGCGTAGACCGCCGTCACCGCACTGGTCTTGTCCGCCATCAGGTTGCGCACCAGCTTGGGCCGCTCCGGCTCCCCGAGGATCGGCGCGAGCCCCGTGAGCGCCTGGATCAGCATGTCGTAGGCCGGCTGCTCCGCGTAGGGGCCGCTCGGGCCGAAGCCGTTGACCGAGACGTAGATCAGCCCGGGGTTGTCCGCGCACAGGGTCTCGTAGCCGAGCCCCAGTCGCCCGGCGACCTCGGGACGCCAGTTCTCCAGGAAGACGTCGGCGTCCCGGCTCAGGCGTCGCACCACCTCGATCGCCTCGGCCTGCTTCAGGTCGAGCACGATGGCGCGCTTGTTGCGGTTGCAGTGGGCGTAGAGCGGCGTCATGCCGGCCTTGAAGGGAGGCCCCATCATCCGCGTCGAGTCGCCGCGAGGCGCCTCCACCTTGATGACCGAGGCTCCCAGGTCGCCCAGGATCTGCGCGCACAGCGGTCCGGAAACGACGGTCGAGCAGTCGACGATGCGAATGCCCGCGAGCGGCCCGGTGGCGTCGCCACCGATCGAGACGTCCATTGCGGCTCCTCCCGATCGGGAGCCTACCGTGGATCTCGACCCGTTCGCCGCCTAGGAAGTGGGATCGGGGAAGCGGACCTGACAGCGCAGCCCGGCGGGGAGGGCCTGCTCGGCGTTGTCGATGCGGAGCTGGACGCCGAACGTGCCACTCGCGCCGTCGATCACCCGATCGACGATGGCGACCTCGGCACGGCGGGGCTCGTCGGCGTGCCCCTCGGCCGTGACCTCGGCCGCATCACCGGGGGCCACGCGGCCGAACCAGTCCGAGGGCAGCAGGGCTTCGACGCGCAGGGGGTCGACCTGGGCGATGCGCAGGATCGTCTGGTCGTCGACGACCTCGCCCTCGCTCATGAGGCGCTCGACCACGATCCCGTCGATGGGGCTGCGGATGGTGCGGCGCTCGAGGGTGGCGAGCGCCTGATTCAGCTGGAGCGCGGCCAGCCGCCGATCCTCGCGGGCCCGGTCGAGCTCGATGGCCGAGAGTTGCGCGCGCGCCTCGACCTCCTGGCGCTGATCCAGCGAGAGCGCCTTGTCGTCGAAGAGGCGCTGCGCGCGATCCTCTCGCTTGCGATCGAGGTCGAGGCTCGCGAGCCCGGCCTCGATGTCGACGTCGCGATTCGCGCGCGACCGCGCGACCGCCACCGCCGCCCTCTCCACCTCGGAGTCGAGGCGAACGAGCACGTCACCCACCGCGACGCTCTGGCTGCGCTCGGCGTGGAGCTCCGAGATCAATCCGGTGATCGGGCTCCCGACGTCGATCACCTCGTTCGGCGCGAGCATGCAGTCGAAGAAGCGGCTGCCTCCCACCGAGGCCGGGTCCAGGGAGGCGGGAGGGGCCGCTCTCGACTCGGTGACGGCAGGTTCGTCCAGCGCGGCTCCGACGGAACGCCCGTCTGTCGCGTCGGGCGCGTCGGGCTCGACGGCCGCGGTCGGGCTCTCGCCGGCGTCGCGAAGGGCTATGAGCCCGGGCAGAAGCAGCACGCCGCTGAGCGCGAATGCGACGACACCGAGTCCTGCGCCCAGCAGCCGCCTGCGTCGGCTCTTCTCTTCCTTCGGTTCCATCGTCAACGATCCGTTCGCCCGGTGAACGCCAGCATCTCCTCGAGGCTCCGCTCCGCCTCGAGGAGATGGCGGCGCGTCAAGGCGCCCTTCCGCTCTTCGGCCATCTGCGCCCACCTCGTGACCGGAATCAGGAGCCGTGGGGAAAGGCCCTTGGCGAGGCACGCCGCCAGCCAGCGCGCGACCGGCCGGGGAAGACGAGCGGCGAGCACCGGGTCTTCCAGGCTGACCCACTGCTCGAAGCATCCGGGGTTTCCCTGCCGGCCACATCGGCCAAAGAGCTGCCGGTCGATGCGCGCGGCCTCGGAGAGCTCGGTCGCGACGACCGCGAGGCCCGACCCGGCGGCCACCTCCTCGGCGAGCGGGATGTCCGTCCCGCGCCCTGCCATGCGCGTGGCTACCGTGATGCGGCCCGCCTCGCCCGCACGAGCCACGACGGCCGCCTCCTCCGCGTCCTGGCTGGCGTTCAACAGGGCGGGCTCGAGTCCTCGCTCCCGGAGCCGCGTGCACAGCCCTTCGGACGTCTCGACGTCGGCGGTGCCGACCAGCACCGGCTGTCCCTGCGCCTGCAGCTCGGCGATCCGCCGCGCCGCGCGATCGAGACGCTCGTCGGAGGTGGCGCACAGGTGCATCCCGACGTTCCGGCGCTGCGACGGCAGCCGCGTCGGCACGCGCCGCGTGGCCAGTCCGTAGACGTTCCAGAGCTCCTGCGAAACCTCGCGGGCCGTCCCCGTCATGCCGGCCAGGCGCAGGTAGCGGCGGAAGAAGCGCTGGTAGCTGATCCGCGCGATGGTCTCGCGCTCGGGCGTGACCTCCGCGCCCTCCTTGACCTCGATCAGGGGCTGCATTCCGCCCTCGAAGGAGCGGTCGGGCGAGCGGCGGCCCGTCGGCTGGTCGATGATCTCGATCGCGCCGTCGCGCACCAGGTAGTGGACGTCGCGGCGGAAGAGGTGGAGCGCCGAGAGCGCGCGCAGCACCCACTCCTCGCGGCGTCGCTCTCCGACGAACGAGCCGGTAGCCGGTGCGTCGGCCAACCGCTCCCGGCCGCGCTCGCTGAGCGCGATGCGGCCGAGCCGGCGCTCGATCCGGAAGTCGGCCCCGTCCTCGAGGGAGCGCGCCAGCTTAAGAGCCGTTCGGACGGCCGCGACGTCGGGCATGGCGCCGCTCTTCGACAGGATGAGCGGCGTGCGCGCGTCGTCGATGAGCACGCTGTCGGCTTCGTCCACGATCGCGAAGCAGAGCCCGCGAAGCACCGCCTGCGGCGACTCGATCTCGTCGGAGGCCAGGGGGCGGGACAGGCGCCGCGAGAGACGCTGGCCGTCTCCCAGGGCCAGGCGATCCTTCAGGTAGTCGAAGGCGACCTGCTTGTTCGTCACGTAGGTGACGTCGCAGGCGTACGCCTCGCGGCGCCGCTCCGGCTCGGGCTCCGCCTCGATCACCCGGCCGGTGCGCAGGCCGAGCCGGGCGTAGAGCGGGCTCATGGCCGCGGCGTCGCGCTCGACCAGGTAGTCGTTGGACGTGATCACGTGGACGGGAATGCCGGCCAGGGCCGCGACGGCCGCAGGCAGCGTGGCCGTGAGCGTCTTGCCCTCGCCCGTCTCGAGCTCGGCCAGGCCACCCAGCGCCATGATGTGCCCGCCCGCCAGCTGGACGTCGTAGTGCCGCGTTCCCAGGGTCCGACCGGCCAGCTCGCGAACCAGCGCGAAGGCTTCGGGCAGGAGCGCCTCGTCGATGCCGGCGCGGCGCAGGTGCTTGCGCAGCCCGGCCACGCGCTCGTCGAGGGCCGCATCGCCAAGCGCGTCCAGGCCCACGGCCGCGGCATCGACGCGCGCCGCCAGGGCGCGGACGCTCCGGCCCCGAAGCGTACGCGGAACGCCCACCAGGCCCTGGAGGCGCCGGGCCACCCGCTCGCCGAGGGCAGGCGCGGACTCGGAGCGCTCCGGCCGCGGCCCGCGCACGAGTCCGGGGCGACCGACCCCGAGGGCCGCGGCGCTAGACACCCAGCTGCCTCAAGAAGGTGCGGCGCAGGGCGCGGATCATGCGGCCGGCCACGGGCTCGGCACCGTGGGAGAAACGGACCGACGCCACCGCGCCCGCTGCGCGCACGTGCCCGGAAGGCAGAGCCAGCTCGAACTGGAAGACGGGCTCGAGCGTGCGCAAGCCCTCGGGATCCGCGGGATCGACCGAGACCGATCCGCCGCCAGCCGTACCCAGGAGCGGCGAGGGCAGCCGGTCGCTCGCGGACGGCACCTCGCGGGCGATCCGGGCCTCGATCACCTCGCCGGGATCGTGAGCCAGGCGCACCGCGACGCGCTCGACCCCCTGGCGCAGGCGGGCCACCTTCTCGTGGGGGACGGCCACCCGCACCGTCGCGCGCTCGAGGTCGACCACGTAGCCGAGGACCGCTCCCTTGCGCACGTGGCGTCCCAGGGGATCCCGCCCGTCCTCGAGGACGAACACCCCGTCGCTCGGGCTCACCACCAGCACCTCGCTCTCCTGCTGCCGGGCGCGCAGGAGCGCCGCCTCGGCATCGGCGAGGCGCTCACGCATGATGCCGACCCGCACCGGGTCGACCCCGGCCAGCGCCTGCACCCGGATGGCGAGCTCGCGACGCTCGGCCCGCAGGGCGCGCAGTCGCGCCTCGAGCAGGGGGTCGCGGGTGCGCAGCAGGGGATCGCCCGCCTTCACCGGCCGATTGGGCTCGGCCAGCAGCGCGACCACGAAGCCGTCCGCGCCCGAACGCACGTGGGAGTCCTCGGGCAGCCAGGTCACGCCCTCGCTGCGCGTGTGCAGCGGAAGCGGAAGCGCGAACACCAGGAGCACGATCGCGCCCGCGAGGAGCGCCGTCCCGGACCACGCCCGTCCGCGGCGCTGGCCGACCAGCGGATCCGTCGCGAGCCAGACGAGCCCCTTTCCGAGCGGCAATGCGACGCGCGCCACCACCGTGAAGAGCGCCAGCGCGACCCCGAGGAAGAACCACTGCCCGGCCAGGTAGAAGGCGATCCCGAACAGGATCACGAGCTGATAGGTGCTCGAAGCGAGCGCGTAGCCGACCAGCCAGGGCGCCTCGCCGCGCGCCGTCTCCGGGAGGGGCACCTCGACCAGTCCGAGCCAGCGCCGTCGCGCCCAGGCAGAGAGGTAGGCGCGCGCCCGGCTCGCGAGGTTCGGGATCTCGACGGCATCGGAGAAGACGTAGTAGCCGTCGAAGCGGAGCAGCGGGTTGCCGTTGAAGAAGAGGGTCGACACCCCGCCCACCAGCATCACGGCGTAGGCGAGCTGCTTCACGAAGCCGGGCTCCACCGCGAGCCAGAGGAAGAGCGCCAGCGAGGCCAGCCCGAGCTCGACGAGGATGCCCAACGCGGCGACGAGCATGCGCCGGCCCTTCTCCGGGAAGACCGCGGACGCCGAGGCGTCCACGTACGGCACCGGGATGAACACCAGGAAGAGCAGGCCCATCTCGTGGACCTCGCCTCCGTAGCGCTTCACCGCGAAGCCGTGGCCGAGCTCGTGGAGGGCCTTCACGAAGGGATAGGCGAACCAGAGCGCCATCACGCCGCTGGGCTCGAGCAGCGAGTCGCCGGCGGCGGCCAGCTCGGGCGCGTGCTCGAGCGCAAGGACGCCGCCCAGGAGGATGAGCAGGGCGCCGAGCACGCCACCGATCCGGCTGAAGAGGGGCGCCACGAAGGGCATGCCGGCCGTGAGGAACGCGTCGGGATCGAAGAGCGGAACGCGGAACGCGATGGGGTTGCGCCGGCTCCGCCGCTCCTTGCGCTCCTGCTCGGAGGCCTTGCGGAACAGGGCCTCGGCATCGGCCGGGAGCTCGCCGCGCAGCAGGCCGGCCCCGTGCAGCTGGCTCAACACGGCGATGGCCTCGTCCTGGCTCAGGGCGTCGTCGCCGTGCCTCTGCTCGCCATACCGGAAGGCGTCGGCGACCGATTGCCCCCCGTCGAGCCGTCTCGCGAAGGCGTGGGCCTCGGGGGAGAGCCGCAGGACCCGTCCCGTGGTCGGGCTCTGGATCACGAACCACGCGGCACCCCGGATCACGTGGCGCTCGAAGCGAGCTTCGCGGGCGAGACGCGGCCGTTGATCCGCGACCCGGTACCAGGAGGCGCTGGTGTGGGATTCCATCACCGCGCTCCGTCAGGGCAGCCAGGACCAGGCCCGCAGCCGGAGCCAGTCGACGAGGCCGTGGGTCCAGATCCAGAGTCGGGTGCGGCGGCCCGCGTCGATCTTGGCGATGCCCTCCATGCCGGGCCGCAGCTCGCTTCGCGGCTCGCCCAGCACCGCCTCCACCCGGAAGTAGCTGCGGCCGTCCTCCTGGGTCGCGATCGAGGTGACCCGCTCCACCTCGAGGGGCAGCGTCTCACCGGGCAGGGCCTCGAGCGCGAGCTTGCCCGTCTGTCCCACGGCGACGTCCGCGATGTCGCGTCCGTCCACCTCGACGATGATCCGGTAGCCATCCAACGGCGCGATCTCGAAGAGCACGCTCCCGAGCTCGACGGGGGACCCGAGTGCGCGATCGAGGTCGCCGCGCAGCACGATGCCGTCGAAGGGAGCCTCGACACGGGTGCGCCCGAGCTCCTCCGTCGCCAGGGCGAGGCGCGCGTCGGCCTGCTCGATGCGCGCCTGGAGCAGGCTCACCTGGGTGCGATCCGTGCCGGCCAGGGCCTCGCGGTACTGCTTCTCGAGCTGGGCTTTCTCGCTCGCTCGACGCCGATGCTCGAGACGCAGGTCGCGGTCGTCGAGGCTCGCGAGGAGATCTCCGGCCTGCACGACGTCCCCGGCGCGCGCGTGGGCCTCGGCGATGTAGCCGTCGACGCCGGCGACCAGGGCGCGCTGCACGCGCCCCTCGAGGCTGGCGCGCGCCGCGACGCGGTAGCTCGCGGGCGCGAGGAGCAGGAACGAAACGAGCGCGCTCGCGACGGCGAGGCTCGCGACGGCGATGCGACGATCCGCACCGAACACGCCCTCCACGCGGCGCGAGACGGCCGCCCGGATCCGGGCGGGAACGCCCTCCTCCGCCTTCCGCATCCAGTCGAGGAGCGGACCGCACAGCTCGGCCACGTCGCGCGCCCGGCGCACCGCCTCGCTCCGGTCGCCCGCCTCCGTCCACTCGCACACGAGCGCACCGAGCGCCTGCCCGTGCGCCACCAGGGGAATGGCGCACAGCGCACGAGCGCCCGCGGCCTGCTGCAGCTGGGCGTGAGCGGGGAGCTCCGGCTCCTCCGGATCCGGCCAGCGCGTCACCGCGTCCTCGACGATCGCCTCCTGCATCACGGCCGCCAGATCGCGGACCTCGCTGCTTTCGGACTGGAAGCGCGCGCTCGTGGAGAGAGCGAGCATTCGGATGCCCGATCGAAACGGGCCCGTCGCGAGGAGGCCGAGCGACACGCGCGAGCAGCCGAGGGCGTGGGCGAGCTCGGCGCAGAGGGCGTGTCCGCCCGCGGGCGTCGAGCGGTGGTCGAGCAGGGTCGCCGCGATGCCGATGCGCGCGCGCAGGTCCTCGCCGGCCAGGCGGGTCTCGAGCAGGAGCTCGAGGCCCCGGATCCCGTGGCTCAGCAGGCCCGCCAGCGCCTTCACCTCGGCTGCGGGCAGGCCGCGAACCTGGATGCCGACGGCGCCGGCGATCCGGCCCTCGCGCTGGATCGGCAGCGCCAGACAGGTGGGCGCGCCGGTCATGGCGCCCTCTTCGCGGGGGCCCTGGGCCACCAGCTGGCCCCGGCGCCTCGCCTC
>JASJCN010000200.1 GCA_030065975.1 Myxococcota bacterium | reverse complement strand
GAGCTCGTCGGCCGCGGCGACCACGCCCTCGGCGATCAGGTCGCAGCGCACGATGCCGCCGAAGATGTTGACGAGGATGCCCTTCACGTTCTCGTCGTGGAGGATCAGCTTGAAAGCTTCCTTGACCTTCTCCTTGTCGGCACCCCCGCCGCCGGCGTCCAGGAAGTTGGCGGGCTGGCCGCCGGCCACGGTGATCATGTCGAGGGTGGCCATGGCGAGGCCCGCACCGTTGACCATGCAGCCGATGTTGCCGTCGAGGCCGACGTAGGCGAGATCGATCTCCTTCGCGGCGCGCTCGCGGGGATCCTCCTCGTCCGGGTCGCGCAGCTCGGCGATCTCCGGGTGCCGATAGAGGGCGTTGTCGTCGAAGTTGAGCTTGCCGTCGAGGGCGAAGAGATCCCCGTCCTCGGTCACCACCAGCGGGTTGATCTCGACGAGGCTCGCGTCCTTCTCCACGAAGAGCCGGAAGAGCCCGGTCAGGAAGGTCTCGAGCTTCTTGCTCTGGGCGGGATCGAGCTGCAGCGCCCGGGCCACCTTGCGGATCTCGTAGGGCTGGATCCCGGCCAGGGGATCGATCAGCTCGGTGTGGATCCGCTCGGGCGTCTCCTCGGCGACCTTCTCGATGTCCATGCCGCCCTCGGTCGAGGCGATGATCGCGAAGCGCTCGGAGCCGCGATCGAGGGTCAGGGCCAGGTACAGCTCGCGGGCGATGGCGGAGCCGGCCTCGACGTAGACCTTGCGCACGAGCTTGCCCTCGGGCCCGGTCTGGTGGGTGACGAGGGTCATGCCAAGGATCTCGCTGGCGTGGGTCTTCGCCTCGCCGGGAGACTTCGCGAGCTTCACGCCGCCGCCCTTGCCGCGGCCACCGGCGTGCACCTGCGCCTTCACCACGGTGACGGCGGTGCCGAGGCGCTTGGCCGCGTCCTCGGCCTCGCCGGGGGTGGTCGCCAGCTCGCCTTCGGGGACGGCGACGCCGTACTCGCGGAAGAGCGCCTTGGCCTGATACTCGTGGACGTTCATCTTGGTGCCTCGCGGGGCGGAGTGGAGGGAGCCGCCTCCGGGTGGTCCGATGGCGACATGGCGTGCACGAGGCCGGGCCGGAAGACGGCCCGGCGACGTCAGATCTCGATCTGCTGGACCAGGGTGCGGACGTGCTCGACCGAGGCGTCGAAGAGCTTGCGCTCCTCTTCGTTCATCTCGACCTCGATCACGCGCTCCACGCCGCCGGCACCCAGCACGCAGGGAACGCCCACGTAGAGCCCGTCGACGCCGTACTCGCCCTCGAGCAGGCAGGCGCAGGCCAGCACCCGCTTCTTGTCCTTCAGGATGCTCTCGGCCATCTGGATGGCCGAGACGGCGGGCGACACGAAGGCCGAGCCGGTCTTCAGCAGGGCCACGACCTCGCCGCCGGCGCCCTTGGTGCGCTCGACGATGGCGTCGATCTTGTCCTGGGGCAGGAGCTTCGTCACGGGGATGCCCGCGACCGTGCAGTAGCGGGTCAGCGGCACCATCGTGTCGCCGTGGCCGCCGAGCACGAGCGCCGTCACGTCCTCGACCGAGACGCCGAGCTCCCAGGCGACGAAGCTTCGGAAGCGCGTGGAGTCCAGCACGCCGGCCATGCCCACGACGCGGTTCTTCGGGAAGCCCGAGACCTCCTTGAAGGTGTAGACCATGGCGTCGAGGGGGTTCGAGATCACGATCACGTACGCGTCGGGCGCGTTGTCCCGGACGCCCTCGGCCACCTGCTTCATGATCTTCAGGTTCGTGTTGAGCAGGTCGTCCCGGGACATGCCGGGCTTGCGCGCCAGGCCGGCGGTGATGATCACCACGTCGGCGCCGGCGATGCCGGAGTAGTCGTTGGTGCCGGTGATCGAGGCGTCGGCACCCATCACCGGCGCGCCCTCGGCCATGTCGAGCGCCTTGCCCTGGGGCATGCCCTCGACGACGTCGAAGATCACCACGTCTCCGAGCTCGCGGTAGGCGGCGTGCTCCGCCAGCACTCCGCCGATGTTGCCGCCGCCGATCAGGGCGATCTTGGGTCGTGCCATTGCTCTCTCCTTGGCCTCGCGTGCGCAGGCAGACGGTGGAGCCGCGGCACGGGGGGATGGGGGGTTTCCGGTTGTCCGCCCCTCGGTGGGGCTGCCCTTCGAGGGACCACAGGGCATGTAGCGAATCCTGGGCCCGGCCACAGGCCGGACGAGGATGGGATGCAGGGAGGCCGGGCCCGACACCCGGAGCCGACGAGTCCGCTCCGAGAGGCCCGCTGCGCCGGCGGCTACTTCAGCGCGTCGGCCTCCCGACGCAGCGCCTCGCGGCGCTCCGGGTCGACGGTGGGAATCGCCAGGCGCTGGCCCGGATAGACCCGGGTCGGATCCTTGATCTGATCCCGGTTCGCGTGATAGAGCGCGGGCCACAGGGTGCCGTCGCCGATCGTCGCCCGGGCGATGATCCAGAGGCTCTCGCCCGCCTTCACCTCGTAGACGCGCCGCTCGAGGGGGCGGGTGGCGCTGCGCGCCGCGTCCGGGGTCGCGCCCATGGGCGGCGCAACGAGCGCCACACCGAGCACGAACGCAGCCGCTCCGGCGAGCAGGATCCGGCTCACTCTTCCCCCTCCTGGGCGAGCACCTGGATGGACAGCTCCTCGAGCTGGGCCGCGCTCACCGGCGTGGGCGAGTCCATCAGCAGATCCTGGCCACGCTGGGTCTTGGGGAAGGCCACCACGTCCCGGAGGCTGTCGGCGCCACAGAGGATCATGACGACCCGATCGTACCCGAAAGCGAAGCCTCCGTGAGGGGGGGCTCCCGAGTCGAGGGCGTTCAGCAGGAAGCCGAACTGCGACTCCATCTCGTCCTTCGAGTAGCCGAGCACCTCGAGGACCCGGCGCTGGATGTCGCTGCGGTGATTTCGCAACGATCCGGAGCCTAGCTCCGTACCGTTGAGCACCACGTCGTAGTGGGTCGCCCGCACGGCCTCGGGGTTCTCGTCCAGCAGCGGAAGGTCTTCCTCCCGCGGGGCGACGAAGGGCATGTGCATGTAGGTGAGCGAGCCGTCGTCCGCGCGCTCGAAGACCGGGAAGTCCACCACGAACAGGGGATCCCAGGCGCGGCCGTCGGTGCGACCGAGACGCTCGCCCAGGTCCACCCGCAGGCGCGCCAGGATGGCGTTCGCGCGGTCCGCGGCGTCGGCCTGGAAGAACAGCAGGCTCCCGGGGGCGACGGCGCAGCGTTCGGAGATCGCCTCCTTCTCCGCATCGGAGAGGAACTTCACGATCGGCGACTGCCAGGTGCCGTCCGCGTTCACCCGGATCCAGGCGAGGCCCCGCGCTCCGAGCTCCTTCTTCGCGAGGGTCTCCAGGCGGTCGATGTCGCCGCGGGAGAGCGCGTCGGCATCGGCGATTGGCAGGCACTTCACGATGCCGCCCGCGTCGACGGCCGCCCGGAAGGCGCGGAACTCGCTTTCGCGGAACAGGTCGGTGAGCTCGACGAGCTCGAGCTGGATGCGCGTGTCGGGCCGATCGATGCCGTAGCGGGCCATGCAGTCGGCGTGGGTGAGCCGCGGGAAGGGCCGCGGCAGCTGAATGTCCACGGCCTTCGCCACGAAGCAGGTCAGCTCCTCCAGCACCTCGAGCACGTCGTCCTCGCCGACGAAGGACATCTCGAGGTCGATCTGCGTGAACTCGAACTGACGGTCGGCGCGCTGGTTCTCGTCGCGGAACGCGCGCGATACCTGGAAGTAGCGCTCGAAGCCCGACATCATCAGCAGCTGCTTCATCAGCTGGGGCGACTGGGGCAGCGCGTAGAACTCGCCCGGGTTCAGCCGGCTCGGCACCAGGAAGTCGCGCGCTCCCTCGGGCGTCGCCTTCGCGAGGATCGGCGTCTCGATCTCGAGGAAGCCGAGCTCGTCGAGCTTGCGCCGGAAGGCCTGGGCCAGGATGTGGCGGCGCTCCAGGTTGCGCTGGAGCGGGGCCCGGCGCAGATCGTGGATGCGATGGCGCAGGCGGATCGACTCGTCGACGCCCGTCTCGTCCTCGATCGGGAACGGGGGCGGCACGGCCGTGTTGAGGATGCGCAGCTCGGCGGCGACCACCTCGATCTCGCCGGTGGGGAGGTTGGGATTGATCGTGTCGTCGGAGCGGCGCTTCACGACGCCGCGCGCCGCGATCACGAACTCCGACCGCAGGGACTCGGCGCGGGCATGCGCCTCCGCGTTCTCGTCGGGCCGGAACACCACCTGCACGAGCCCGGTCCGATCGCGCAGATCCGCGAAGACCACGCCTCCGTGATCCCGGCGGCGGTGGACCCAGCCGATCACCACGACCTCCTGATCCACGAGGTCGGTTCCGACGTGCCCGCACGAGTGGCTTCGGCGCAGGCTGCCGAGGCCGTCGAGCGCGACCGAGGCGCGGACGTCGGTCGACTCGGCCGGGCCCGTCGCCGATCCGGCCTCGGCGACGCCGGTCGCCGATCCGACGGAACGCTCTTCGGTACTCAATGGCGGGGGCTCCTGCGCACGGGCCTCGGCCCGGCGCGGCTCCCGGCGTGTCGCAACGGCGCGGCTGCTCCCTCGCGACGACCGGAAAATCGGAGTGAAAACGAGGGGTTGTTAGCAGAGGGGCGCACCCCCCGCCAAACCCTCGCCACCCCGGGGGCCAAGCTTCCCTAGGAGAGCTCCGAGGCCGAGCAGACGCGGTTTCGGCCGTTGGACTTGGCCCGATACATGGCCTTGTCCGCGGCCTCGAGCAGCGCCTCGCGGGTCGTGCCGTGGCGCGGGTAGGTGGCCACCCCCACGCTGCAGGTCAGGCTCAGGGTCTGGCCGGGGGCCTCGAAGGCGTGGCCGGCGACGCTGGACCGGATCCGCTCGGCGACCTCGAGGGCCTGCGCCTCGCGCGTGTCGACCAGCAGGATCGTGAACTCGTCGCCGCCGTAGCGGGCCAGGGTGTCCACCTGGCGAACGCTCTCGAGGAGCACCCGCGAGAGCTCGCGGAGGGCCTCGGTGCCCACCAGATGGCTGTGGTTGTCGTTGACGAGCTTGAAGCGGTCGAGGTCCAGGAACAGCACCGAGAGCTCGCTCCCGTAGCGCTCGGAGCGCTGGATCTCCCGCTCCATCGCCTCGGTCAGGTAGCGGGCGTTGTAGAGCTCGGTCACGTCGTCGACGAACGCACGGTCCCGGGCCCGCCGATAGCGCTCGGCGTTGCGCAGGGAGACGTTGGCGTGTCCCTGCACCCACTCCGCCCGCTGGCATTCGTCGTCCTCGAAGGGTCGGCCGTCGTCGAAGACGATCACGACGCCGATCTCGTTCTGCTCGCCTTGCAGGGGCAGCACCAGCAGGCGTTCGGTCTCGATGCCCGCTCGCGTGAGCGCGTCGAGGCCCGGCCCGCTGTCCCAGACGAGCGCACCGACGGGGTCCTGACCCGCCATCGCGTCGAGGTCGAAGGGCTTGTCTCCCGCCAGGATCTTGCGGAGCGGCACCTCGACCGACTCGTGCAGGCCGCGGCATTGCACCGCCTCGGAGCCCACCAGCGCCGTGCGCCGATACACCGCCACGCCGGCGGGCCGGCCCACGCTGCCGAGCGCGAGATCGAGAGCGACCGCGTAGACGTCCTCCGGCTCGAGGCACGGGGTGAGTGACTTGCAGGCCTCGAGCACGGCGCGCTCGTCCCGCAGCCGCCGGTTCTCCTCGACCAGCGCGCGGCGGCCCAGGGTCCGCTCCACCACGAGGATCAGGTCCTCGGCCCGCACGGGCTTCTGCAGGTAGTCGGTGGCTCCCGCGCGCAGGGCGTGCACGGCGCTGTCGACGCTCGCGTTCGCCGTCACGATCACCACGTCCGTCCCGGGATGCGCCCGCTGGATCCGCTCGAGCAGCTCGAGCCCCGAGAGGCCGGGCATGGTCAGGTCCGTCAGCACCAGGTCGACGGGGCCCCGGCTCAGCCTTTCGAGCGCTTGCTCGCCGTCCTCACACATCTCCACCTGGGCGGTCTTGGCCAGCGCGTCCCGGGCCAGCTCGCGGTGGAAGCGGGTGTCGTCGACGATGAGGACGCGGGCCTTGGGCGCGGGAGCGCTCACGGGCGCAGCTCTCCCCGCCAGGCGCGTCGGACCCGTGTCACCAGGGGGGTTTGGCTGGGGGTCGAGCCTCGTGCTCTCAAGTCGATCTCCCGCCGTGGGGGAATCGGCGCGCCGCCGCCAGCGCTTGAGAACATAACCAGGGCCCCCTGGCCCTTCCAAGGGGCCCGCGGACCCCGCGCCCTCCCCTTCCCTAGTGGGAGGCTAATGGGAGGCGACCTCGGTGGCCTCGGACTCCGGCTTGGGGAAGACCTGGCGCCAGCTCACGCCTGCGTCGTCGCTGCGCAGCACCATGCCGTTCTGGCCGACCGCGTAGCCCAGGGGCTTGCCGGGCAGGAAGCTCACGTCGCGAACGAACGTGAAGATCTCCGGGAAGCCCTCGATCTGGGTCCAGGTCTTGCCGCCGTCGGCGGTGCTGCGGGCGATCCCCTTCTCGCCGACGATGACGGCATCGTTGGCGTCGAAGGGATGGACGGAGAAGATCGCGGCCTTGCGGCCGATGTCCTCGTAGCGCCAGATCCGCCCGCCGTCGTCGCTTCGCAGCACCACGCCGCCGAGGCCGGAGATGTAGCCGGCCTGCTCGTCGGCGAAGCGTACGGTGAACAGGTAGGGGTTCTGGGCGATCTCGACGTCGACGCGCGGCGCCTCGGCCTTCACGCCGTCGAGGTAGCGGTTCAGGAACTCGGGATCGTCCTCGAGGAAGTCCTCGTAGTCCCAGGGCGGCGCACTGCGGCGGCGGATGCGGTCGGTGTTGACGCCCGCGTCCTCGACGGCGGCCACGATCTCCTGGGTCCGCGCCTCGATGATGTCGAAGAGAGGGAAGGGATCGTCGGACTTGCCGAACTCCCTGACCTCGCGGTCGCTCGCGTAGGGGAAGATCGCGATGTTCAGGTGCTGCTGGTCGACGATCGACGAAGCGAACTCGCGGACGCGATCGAAGTCGGGCTCCTCGATCGTGATGTCGTTGTACCCGAAGTCGACCGTCGGCACCTCGGTGCCGCTCAGGATCTGACCCTTCTCCCAGGTCTCGCCACCGTCCTCGGTGCGGAACAGGTAGGCGAACTCGCCGATGATCCAGCAGTAGTCCGTCTTCTGGGGCAGGCAGTAGATGTCGACGAGGCCGACGTCCTCGAAGACGGGCTCGCCGGCCCGGACCCGCTCCTGGTCGGGGATCGAGAGCCAGACGAACTGCGGATGCTCCTGGTCGATGGTGAGGGAGCGGTCCTCCCAGGTCTTGCCCCCGTCCCGGGTGACGATCCGAGTGCCCCACTCGCCGACGGCCCAGGCGGTGTTGGCGTCGAGGGCCTGGATCGAGAAGAGATGGACCTGGTCGTCGTCCTTCGGCGTCGACTGGGTCGTCCAGGTGCGGCCGCCGTCCTCGGTGCGCATCACGAGTCCGACCTGACCCACCGCCCAGCCGCGCTGCTCGTCGGCCATGGCGATGTCGTAGATCAGCTTCCGCGTGCCGGTGTCGGCCTTGAGCCAGCTCTCCCCGCCGTCGTCGCTCAGATAGATCGAGCCCCAGTAGCCGGCCGCCAGCACCTTGTTCTCGCCGATGGGCGTCACCGAGAAGAGGTCGTCGGGGATCACGATCTCGCCGACACCCTCGCGGATCTCCAGGTGGACCTGGTGGCAGGCGGGAAGCAGCGCGATTCCCAGCAGTGCGCAGGCCAGGACGAGGAAGCGGGGGGCGTGCATGGCATCTCCGTGGGGCCACCGCCCGGCGGGGCGGAGCCTCGAAGTGGGTCCGGCAATGAAACACGAGAACCGGGCCGGGGGAAACCCCCGGCCCGGCCCTTTCGTGAGCGTCGCCGCTACCGGCCCTTGGTGAGGCGGCCGATGTCGATGTAGCGGCGGATCTTCCCGCGGCTCTTCAGCGGCGTTCCGTGGCTGTCCCAGAACTCGATCCGGTTGCCCGTACCCGTCTGGACGTTCACGATGGTGTCGCTGATGACCTTGAGGTCACGCGGCTCCGGCACTCCGGCCCAGCCGGCGTACCAATCCTCGGAGCCATCCTCCTGGATGTTCTCGTCGCTCCAGCGGTGGTTGTGCCAGATGATCTTCCACAGCTCCTCCTTGCGGTCGTAGGCGAAGGAGTAGAGCGGCGTCATCGACTCCTTGTCGAAGTAGATGTCCTTGTGGTGGTAGGGATGATCGCTGTTGAAGGGAATGAAGCGGATCCGCACCGCCTTGCGCATCTCCCAGCGATCGTCCGCGTAGGACAGGCCGTAGGGGCCGAAGTTGTGGTCCCGTGTGTACGGGTAGGCCCCGACCTTCGAGTTCACCGGCGCGATCATGTCGATGTCATCCTCGATGCACTCCCACTCGTACTGGGGAACGATGCCCGAGAAGCTGCGCAGGTCGTCGAAGGTGAAGTCGGTGCCGGACACGGCGTCGGTCCGCTGGGCCGAGGAGATGCGGCGCACGCGGCGGAGGGTCGGAACGTACACCCAGGTGTCGTCGTTCTTCGCGACGTTCTCCGGCTTCTCCGACTCCTTGTAGCGGTACGTCATGACCAGAATGCCGCGGGCGTCGAAGGGCGCGTCCACCTCGATGCCGAAGGCGCTCTTGCGCTTCTCGCCGCGGAAGAGGTCGCCGTCGCTCTTGTCGAGGTACTCGGACTCGATGCGGCGGGACATGGCGATCGTCTTGGCCGTGCCCTCGTAGTAGAGGGGCAGCTCCTCGCCGCGATCCCAGTACGAGTAGTAGTACCGCGAGTTCGCGCCGTCGCCCTCCCACTGGAAGTCGAAGTTCCAGGCGTACTTGGCGCCCGCGCTGGGATCACCCTTGCAGTCGATCTCACCGGCGAAGGGCGCGCCCGCGGTGTGGTTCTCGAGGCTGTTGCCCGGGCCGAGCTTCGCCTGGCCGGCGAAGCGCTCGGTCGCGGCCTGGTACTCCTTCGGCGGACTGTAGTCGCGGTAGAAGGGCCCGATCTCGAGCTGCATGCCCTCGTAGAAGAAGAAGTCCCGGTTCGCCCAGAACTCGGCCGGCAGGAACGGCTTCAGCGAGTCGAGGTTGTCCATCGTGATGACATCCCCTTCGCTGAACGAGGGGGCACCCGTGGGAGCGTCCTCCTGCGCGATCGCCGGAG
>JASJCN010000012.1 GCA_030065975.1 Myxococcota bacterium | reverse complement strand
GCCCGACCGACCGGTCGGGCCGATGTGTCGGCGACTTCCCGGATGGAACGGCGCGCCCCGACGCTCTAGCGTCGCGGCATGTACCGACTCTACTCCTGGGAACACAGCTACTTCTCCGGCAAGGTGCGCGCCTACCTGCGCTTCAAGCACGAGCAGGGGTCGCTCGGCGACGGCTACGAGGACGTGCTCGCGACCGTCGACCTGATCCAGGGCTTGCTGACACCTCGCTCAGGAAGCGGCGCCGTCCCCCAGCTCGAGGCTCCCGACGGCACCTGGGTCCAGGATTCGAGCGCCATCATCGACCACTGCGAGGCGGCACACCCCGAGGTGCCGGTGGTGCCCGACCCCGCGACGTCGCCGCGGCAGTGCCTGGCCTCGTACCTGCTCGAGCTGTTCGCGGACGAGTGGGTGGTGGTGCCCGCCTTCTGGGAGCGCTGGTACTTCAGCGAGGACGGGCGCGAGCCCAACCACCGCGCCTTCAACGAGCTGCAGTGGGGGGCGGTCCTGGCGGCCGGCGCTCCCGGCCCGATGCGCCGACAGGCCGGGGCGGGCTTCTTCCAGACGGCCTTCGGCATCTCGGAGTCGCGCACCGAACCCAAGGGTGTGTACGCCGGCCTCGTGCAGCTCGGCTGTGGCGAGGGCCTCGAGCACGCCTGGCAGGCGAGCCAGCACCAGCTCCTGGGGCTGCTCGAGACCCACTTCGGCGCGCACGACTACCTCCTCGGTGGGCGTCCGAGCCTCGGCGACTACGGGCTGATCGGCCCGCTCTACGCGCACCTCTACCGCGACGCCGTGTCGGGCTTCGCGTTGCGAACCCACTTCCCGCTCACGACGGAGTGGGTCGAGCGCGCGAACGGCGAGAGCTGCCTCAACGCCCGCAAGTACGGACAGCGGCTCTACTCCCTCGGCGACGACGGCCAGCTCGTCGGCCGTCCGGCCACGAGCGACGGCGGCGCCTGGCTCGAGGACGACGCGCTCCCGAAGACGCTGCTTCCCGTACTCGGCATGTTCTTCGACGAGATGTGGCCGGTGCTGCGTGACGCGGCCCACCGCCTCACCGACTTCATCGCCAGCGACGCCCACGAGAAAGGGGGCGAGCTGCCGGGGAAGACCTTCATCGCGACCCCCGGCTTCGAAGCCCTCCAGACCGGCGACGGCCCGCTGACCCACGAGTTCACGATCCAGGGGGTCACCGGACGACGCATGGTCGTCCCCTACCAGATCTGGATGCTGCAGCGCATCGAAGCCGTGCTCTCGGCCTGCACGGCCGGGCCCGAGGGACGCAAGGCCGTCGAGGGCCTGCTCGACGCCTTCCCAGGCGGGCGCGAGCTGCTCGAGCTGGACGCGCTGCTGGCCGGCTGCCGGGTCCGCAAGGAAGGCGCCCTGCTCTATTCCCGTTCCGAGTAGCGCGATCACTCCGGCGGGCTATGCAGTGAATCTGGGGGGTGGGATCGGGAGGTCCCATGCCCACGCTCATCCGCCCCACACTCGCCCGCCGTTTGCGCCTGCTCGTCGCCCCGCTCGCCCTCCTCGCTCTGGCCGGCTCCCCCGCAGCCGCCGACGACTGGGACGCGGTCTCCGGCGACTTCCCCGAGCTCTTCCCCTTCTTCGAGCTGCGACTGCCCGGCTTCGCTCCGAAGCGCCTGTGCACCGGCGTCCGGGGGAACGGCAACCGCATCTTCGCCCACTTCGGATCCCAGGCGCAGATCACCGGCAGCTACGGGCCGCTGAGCGGCGCCGCCGGCGGGAGCTCGGGCAGCATCACCGTCTTCCTTGCCGAGAGCATCCAGGCGAATCCGCTGATGTGGCGCTGCGGCGGCCGCCCCTGCACCCGCACCGAGACCTCCGCGCGCATCGCGCTCCAGTGGAAGACGATGCAGGCGCTCACCCAGACCGGCATCGGCCTCGACGTGACCACCCTGCTCACGCTGGTCGAGCGCGTCCAGCAGGAGGGCATCCTCGAGCTGCTCCAGGATCCGGCCACCGTCCCGCAGGGCGTGGATGCGTTCCTCGACCTCTTGCGGGATCTCGGCGGCATCGTGAACCCCGAGCTCTTCACCCTGATCGCGAACTCGCCCGACCCCGTCTTCCACATCACCGACATCGTGGAGGCGACCCAGAAGGGCCTCTCCTTCATCGTCGACGAGACCCTCGTGTTCGTGCGGCCGGGCCTCCTGAACTGGGACGAGCTCGCGACGCTCTTCGGCCGGCTCGGCAGCTTCTACGCCGGCTACGGCCCCTACGACCGGCCCGCCGTCCGGCGCTTCCTGGACCAGTGCGCCGTCCAGAGCCTCGACCTCGACTGGGACGAGACCTCGGTGCTGCCCGCGGGCGACTCGACCTGCGGCCAGCTCTTCATCGAGCAGTTCGACGCATATCGCGAGGCCTTCGACCTCGAGGACAGCCGCTCACGGATCGACGACCCGATCGGACGCTTCCTGCCCAACCTCGCGACCACGGGCGTGATCGTCGGCAGCGGCGTGGCCAAGTGGGAGCAGGCGCGCGCCGACTACTTCGCCGCCACGCCGACCGAGCTGGAGCTCGACTTCGCGACCGAGGTGAAGTTCGGCTACTGGGGCCGCCGCGACGACCTGCGCGTGGTGCGCCGCGGCCTGCGCCGGGAGAGCGACCTCGGCAGCCAGAAGTTCCGCGCCCTCGGCCGCGCCACCTGGCGCACCATCCTCACCGCCTCGCCTGCCGAGCCCGGCCTCTCCGCGGGCGTACCGCTTCCGGGCGGCGAGATCTCGGTGGGCGGCTGGGACGACCCGCTGCGCGTGCTGGTGCTCGACGCCCTGCGCTGCCGGCACACCATCGGCGTGAATCGCCCCGGCGGCGTGGGCGGCTTCACCTCCGACGTCACGACCCTGCTCGGCGCCACCCCAGCCGACCTCGACGCCCTCTACGAGATCGCCAACCCGCAGAGCTCCTTCTCCGTCGGCCTCGCCCGCAACGAGGGCAACTGGTGCTCCGACTGGGACACCCCGGACGGCTTCGACGTCGAGGCCCTCTTCGAGGTCGGCTTCAACGCCCCCTTCGTCACCGACGACCCCTTCTTCCTGAACGGGCCGCGAGCGTATCCCGGAGCCGACCCGGACCTCGAGATCTTCGGCTGCACCGCGGGCTTCACCGGGCCGTAGGCTCGCCGCACCCCTGCCCGCGGGTCGAATTCGGTCGGCCCGCGGGCGGCCTGGCGCTCGCCGTCGAGAGGCGCCTGGAGTCGATCGGGGAGAATTGCGGCCTCGGGGATATGTATGTAGACTTACATAGTCTTGAGACGCGGCGATCCCAGCACAAGAGCAGGCGGGCCAGGCGTTCCGAGCTCAGCTCTCGGAGACGAGGCGCTTGAGCTGGCGGATCACCGTGTCGAGGGGCTCGAGGTCGCGGGCCGAGCGGGAGAGGATGAGCGCGCCCTCGATCGCGCTCACGCAGTGGATGGCCAGGGGCCGGGCCTTGCGGCGCGGGAGCCCGTGCTCGACCAGGGCCTCGGTCGCCTCGTCGACCCAGCTCGCGAAGCCGTCGCCGCACGAGTCGGAGACCTCGGGCACGACCGCCGCCGTCTCGAGGGCCACCGTCGCGATCGGGCAGCCCTCCGCGAATTCGGAGGCCAGGAGCGCCTCGCGGTAGGCGCGGCCCAGGCGATCGATGAACTGAGGCGCCGACGACGAGGCGGCGCGCGCCGCGCGCATCCAGGCCAGCACCGCGCGGCTGGCCAGGTCGACTGCCTCGCGGCCCATCTGGGTCTTGCCGCCCGGGAAGTAGTGGTAGAGCGAACCGCGCGGTGCGCCGCTCTCGCGCACCACGTCGAGCATCGACGTCTGCTCGTAGCCCTGCTTGCGGAACAGGCCGACGGCCGTCCGCAGCATGTGCTGCCGGATGTCTCGCTTGCCGCGTGTGGCCATGTAGCCCTGCATACTGGCGGAGCCACAGCGCTCCGTCCAGCGGAGAGAGCCCTTTGCGACAGCTGACCTTCGTCGGACCCCGGAAGCTCGAGTGGTGGGACGTGCCGACCCCGAACCTCGAGACGGGCGAGGACGCCCTGGTGCGCGCCACCACCATCGCGCGCTGCGACCTCGACCTCTACATCGCCACGGGAATCGTCCCCTTCAAGCCGCCCTTCTCCCTCGGCCACGAGATGGTGGTCGAGGTCCTCGACGTGGGCGACCGGGTCTCTCGCGTCGCTCCCGGCGACCGCGCCATCGTCTCCTTCCAGATCCACTGCGGGAGCTGCTCCGCCTGCCAGCGCGGCCGGACCAACTCGTGCACCTCGGTGCCCCCCGGCGCGAACTTCGGGCTCGGCGTCTACGGCGGCATCGACTTCGGCGGCGGCTTCTCCGACGCGGTCCGCGTGCCGTACGCCGATGCGATGATGCTGCCGCTCCCGGCCGAGGTCGACGATCTCGCCGCCGCCCACTTCTCCGACAACGCGGCCGACGGCTATCGGACGGTCGCGCCCCATCTCGAGGACGAGCCCGGCGCTCCGGTGCTCGTCGTGGGCGGGCTCGGGCAGAGCGTCGGACTCTACGCGGCTCAAGCGGCAGTGGCGCTCGGTGCCTCGCGGGTGGTGTACACGGACTCGGATCCCGAGCGGCTCGCCCTCGCCAAGGGCTTCGGGGCCGAGACACGGCAAGTCTCCTACGACGAGCCCCTCGAGGCCGAGGAGACCTTCCCCATCACCGTCGACGCCAACACGCTTCCCAACGGCCGGAGCTTCGCGATCGCCTCGACGGCGCCCAACGGCGTCTGCACCAGCATCTCCAACGGCGGCGTGGCCCACGGCGAGCTGCCCCTGGCCTCGATGTACAAGAAGGGCATCCGCTACGAGATCGGACGCGTGCAGTCCCGGCCCGTGATGGAGACGATCCTGGGCCACGTGTGTCGCGGGGAGCTCGCGCCCGAGAAGGTCGTCACGCAGACGGCCCGCTTCGCCGACGCCGCCGAGGCCATGCTCGAGCCCGCGACGAAGCTCGTCTTCATCCGCGAATAGGCCCCGACTCGGGGAAGTGGTAGTCGACGTCCGGGAAGGCGTCGGTCGCGAACACGAAGAGGATGCGCAGCACCTCGCTGCCGGTGTTGCGCACGCCGTGCTCGGTCTCGCCGGGCAGGAAGACGCTCGAGCCGGGGCGGAGCAAGTGTCGGTCCTCGCCCGCGAACAGCTCCCCCTCCCCGGAGAGCACGTAGTAGGCCTCGACCTGGGGGTGCCAGTGCGTGGTCGGCGGCTCGGTGGGATCGGGTTGCGGCTGAACCTCCGCGACCCCCATGGTGAGCGAGTGGCTCGGCGTGCGTTCACCCGAGAGCAGCATGCGCCACTCGACGCGGCTGCGCGTCTCTTCGGCCCAGCTCTCGAGCGGACACTCGCTCTCGTGGACGACGACGGCTCGCTTCGATTCCGGTTCGCCGCTCGCCGCCATCGCTAGCCCTCCCGGACCGCCCGATTCAGGGCGTCTCGATCGTCGGCCTCGAGCGGGACGTAGCCGGCTTCGCCGGGTGCCAGCCAGAGCGTCTCCCCGCCCGCCTCGCCGAGCCCGAGCCCCTGGCTCCGGAGCGGCCGCTTGCGCAGGCGGTGACCACTCGTCATCGGCAGCTCCGAGAGGATCCGCACCACCCTCGGCCGCTCGTGAGGGCGAAGCTCCGCCTCGACCGTCTCGCGCAGTCCCTGGGGATCGAGCTTGGCGCCCGGGCGCAGGGTGACGCACGCCAGCGGGATCTCGGCTTCGAGCCCCTCGAGACGCACGCCGACCACCGCCGCCAGATCGACGAAGGGTACGTTCCGGCTCAGCACATCCTCGATGCGCAGCGCAGAGACCGCGCCGCCCGCCGTGTGCACCACGTCGGCCACGGGATCGACCAGCCAGTAGTCGCCGTCCTCGTCGACACGCACCAGCTCGCGGGTGTCGAGCCAGGCGTCGCCCACCTCGAAGAGCCCGCGGATCGGGCGGCCCTCGACCTCGCCGCGCTCGCGGTCGACGTGGGAGACGAGGAGCCCGACCTCGCCCCGCGGCGCGTGGCGCGCGAAGCCGCCCTGGCGCTCGACCAGGCGGCCCGCGTCGAGATCCCAGGTGGCGACGGCCAGCTCCGCGGCGCCGGGCAGGGTGCGCCCCAGGCAGCCGACCTTCTCGCCCGTCAGGTTCACCAGCACGGCGTTGCCCTCGCCGGTGGCGAAGAACTCGACCACGCCCGCCGGTGCGAAGCGGTCGAGGACCCGCTCCCAGATGCCCTTCGGCATCCCGCTCCCCGCGAACAGGCGGATCGGGTGGTTGCTCTCGCGCTGGCTCTCCTCGGCGTTCGCGATCTCGCGCAGCATGGCGCCGCTGTAGAAGACGACGTTGATGCCGTAGCGCCGGACGTCCTCCCAGAAGCCCCGGGGCTCGAGGGTCGGCCCGAAGCGCGTCGCCATCGCGAGGCGCGCGCCGCTCACCAGCGCACCGCCGACGCACACGAGGATGCCGGTGGCGTGGTGGGTGGGCGAGCAGCAGTAGACCGTGTCGCGCGGGGTGAGCGCGCAGGCCGATGCCGTTCCGTAGGCCGAGGTCGCCCAGCGGCGATTCGTGACCCGCGTCCTGCCGATCCGATCGTCGTCGCCGGTGATCAGGATCATGGCGAGCTCGGCCGCCGTACCCGGGTTCGGCGTGTACCAGTCCGGAGGCCACACGCGGTCCGGATCGATGGCCTCCATGTCGACGAGACCCGGCGCCAAGGTGCGGGGATCGCCGCCTCCGCCGAGCACCAGCACGCTGCGGCCCGACTCCTCGTGAAGCCCCTCGGCGTGCTCCGGGTCGGCCATCAGGTGGTCGACGGGCGCGATCTCGAGCTGGCGCGCGAGCGAGACGTCGGGCCGGAGCAGCACGGCCACCGCACCGAGACGCGAGAGCGCCACCGTCGCCGCCACCGCGCTCGGCCGCGTCTGCATCAGGAGACCCACGTGCTGCCCCTGGCGCACGCCGCAGTGAAGGAGGCCGCGCACGATGTTGTCGATGCGCACGTTGGCCGCCTGGTAGCTGTGGGCCCGCCCCTCGAAGAGGAAGAAGGTGTCGTCCGGCGACTCCTGCGCCTGCTCCTCGAGCGCGAGGCCGAGGCTGATGGGCGTGTCGCTCTTGATCTCGGCGAGCCGCGCGAGGCGCGGCAGCTGCGGCGCCACCGAGCGGGCGAGCCGATCGAGTACGCCCACGCGCTCGGCCAGCACCTGGGCGGCGCCCCCCACCAGGTCGCGGCCCAGACTGAACGCCGACTCCACGCCCTCCCACAGATCGTCCACCGGGCTCGATGCGCTCTCCGCGGGCGCGCGGTCGAGGAGCAAGGTCGCGTTCTCGGGACGCGGGCCCTGGCCCTCGCACCAGTCGAGCCAGTCGGCCACGGTGGGCCAGGTGATCTCCATCGAGCGCGAGCCCACCACCAGGCCGAAGTGCCCGGCCTGGAGCTTCACCTGATAGGACTCGGCCGCGGGCGCTGCGGCGCGGATCGCGCGCACACCCGGCGGCGGCGCGATGGTGTCCGTGGTGCCGACGAAGATCAGGATCGGGCAGGTGATGTCGGCCAGCGTGACGGTCTGCTCGTCGATCACGAGCCCGCCCTGGAGCAGCCGGTTCTGGGCGACGAGATCGTTCACCGCGTCGCGCAGCGCCGGCCCCGGGAAGGCCACCCAGCCCTCGCCGTCCATGAAGCGGCGCATGCCCTCGCGCTGCTGCAGCGCCTCGCGATCGTAGAGGCGGCGCACGAAGTCGATGCGCTGCTGCACCGTCTTCACCGGATCCATCAGCTGGAAGCCGAGGCGCGTGGCCCAGGAGGGCACGCCGCTCGGCATGAGCGCGGACTGGAGCTTCCCGAACTGCTCGATGGCCTGGATCGCGAAGTCGTCGGGCAGGATCGGCGGCAGCGCCGCGTGCAGGTCGACGGGGCTCCCGAAGGTGACCAGCGAGGCGATCCCAAGGGAGCGGCGATAGGCCGCCGCCTGGTAGGCGAACATGCCGCCCTGGGAGTAGCCCATCAGGTGCACGTCGCGGCCGGTGGCCTCGCGCGCCGCGTCGACCGCGCGGCTCACGGCGACCACGTGATCGGTGAGGGTCCGTTCGAGGCCGCCCTCTTCGGCTTCGGGCGAGCCGAAATCGACCACCCAGGGGTCCACGCCGCGCTGGTGCAGCGCGCGCACCGCGCTCGACTCGGGCGCCACGTCCCACACCTCGGCGGTGAGCATCAGCGGCGGGACGAGCAGGGCCACGGGCCGGCCCTGCGTCCGCGTGTCCGGGAAGTAGCGGCGGAGCCGGTGGTGCGTCTCCTCGGCGACGATCTCGAAGGGCTGGGGCTCGCGCTCGCCGAGCCCGCCGAAGCGGGCGATCTCGAGGCCGTTCTGCGCGGCCGCCGCCAGGCGTCCGAGCCAGCCGCCCCCCGAATCCTTCGTCCCGGCGGAGTCGCGTTCTTCGCTCGTCTCGCTCATGGTCGCTCCTCGAGGGTGCGCGGCCCCTTCACAGTCGCAGCGCGCCGGACTGGATGCGCGCGTAGAGCTCCTCGTCGAGGGAGACGTAGCGCCCCTGCTCCGGGTCGCGGAAGTAGAGCGGATCGCCGACGACGGCCGGGTCGAAGCCCTCCTTCACCGCGTCGACCTTGCGGTACTTGAAGGTGCCCGTCGTCTCGATCTCGGAGCGCAGGCGCAGGAAGAGCGGGCGGGCGTAGGCGGCGAGCTCCTGCTCGAGCCGCGCCTCGAGAGGCGCGAGGTCGAAGCCCTCCTCCACCACGAGCGAGGCCATGCCCGCGCGCCCGTCGGCCCCCGCGACGGCCACGCCGTACACGTTGGCCTCGAGGACGCCCTTGGCGCCGCCGATCACCTGGGCCACCTCGGTGGTGGAGACGTTCTCCCCCTTCCAGCGGAAGGTGTCGCCGATGCGATCGACGAAGTAGAAGTAGTCGTCCGCATCCCGGCGCAGCAGGTCGCCCGTCCGGAAGTAGGCGTCGCCCTTCTCGAAGACGTCGCGCAGCACCTTCTTCTCCGTGGCCTCGGCGTCGGAGTAGCCCTCGAAGCGGGTGGTGTTCGTGATGCGCCCGATGCACTCGCCGGGCTCGTCGACGTCGGCGTCCTGGCAGAAGCCGTCCGGGCCGCGCACCACCTCCTCGCTCTCGAGGTCGAAGCGCACCAGGTGCACGCCCGTCGCCCGGCGCATCAGACCCGGCATGCGGCCGATCGCGCCCACCTTGTCGTCGAGATTGACGAAGGCCACGTTGCCTTCGGTGGCGCCGTAGAACTCGATCACGCGCGGGATGCCGAAGCGCTCCTGGAAGGGCTCCCACACCTCGGGCCGGAGCCCGTTCCCGATCACGAGCCGGATCCGGTGGCGTCGCTCGGAGTCGTCGGGCGGCCCGTTCAGCAGGTAGCGGCAGAGCTCGCCGATGTACTGGAACATCGTGACGTCGTACTCGACGCACTGCTTCCAGAAGCGAGAGAGCGAGAACCTGCGCACGATCACGGCGGTGGCTCCGGACAGGAGCGTCGACCCGAGCGCCATCACGCCGCCCGCCGAGTGGTAGAGCGGCAGTACGATGAGATTGCGGTCCGCCGCGGTGAGGCCACTGAACGCCGCGGCCCCGAGCGACGTCGCGAAGAAGCGCAGGTGGCTGAAGTTCGCCGCCTTGGGCAGGCCCGTGGTGCCGCTCGTGTAGATGTAGAAGAGGCGGTCGGTCGCCTCCATTCCCTCCCGGGCCTCGGAGCCGAAGGCCGCGTCGCTCTGTTCGGCGAGGGCCGCATCGAGATCGCGGGCACCGGCGACGTCGCCGCCGCTGGCCCACACCACCGGCGGCTCCTTCATCTCCGCGAGCGCGGTCGCGGCCGGCTCGGCGAGCGCCGCGTCGAGGATCCAGTGCTTCGCCCCTGAGACGGCGAGCGAGTGGGCGAGGGGCGCGCCCGAGAGGTTCGTGTTGATGAGCGCGGTGGATGCGCCGATCTTCGCGAGCCCCATCCACTAGATCACGAACTCGGGACGGTTCTCCATGAAGAGCGCCACGGTATCGCCGCGCCGGATGCCCTCGCCCAGGGCCCAGCGAGCCACCCGGTTCGCCGCCGCGTCGACCTCGCGGTAGCGCAGCATGCGATCCTCGAACACGATCGCCGGATGCTCCGGGTCCTTGCGCACGGCGGCTTCGAAGGCGTCGACCACCGTGTAGCCGGAGCCCGGACGCGCCTTGATCAGGGTGGGCACGAGGCTCGCGAAGGTGCGGGCCAGGCGCAGGTTCCGGAGGAGTCGCTGCGGGACGAGGGTCATGGGAGACTCCGCGGGAGAGGGGATCTCGGAGTGTATCCCACGCCGGGGTATGCTGGCCGGCGGTGCCGCGCCCCGAGCCCGACCCGAAGGCCCTCGAAGCCCTCTTCGCCCACGCCGAGAAGACTGCGCTCGCCGCGGGCTGCGCGGTCCAGCTCGCGGTGGCGCGCGACGGCGAGCTGCTCGGCGCGAGGAGCTTCGGCCGCGCCCGCTTCGCCGACGGCCACGAGGGAGAGGCTTCGGCCGACACGCTCTTCGCCGTCTACTCGGTCACCAAGGCCATCACCTCGGCGGCCACCTGGATCCTCCTCCAGGAAGGGCGTCTCGCCCTGGGCGACCCGGTGGCGCGACACGTGCCGGAGTTCGGCGCGAACGGCAAGGAAGGCGTCCGCGTCGAGCACCTGCTGCTGCACACGGCGGGCTTCCCGCGGGCGCTCTTCCCCACCCTCGCCTGGCCCGACCCCGCGGCCCGGCTCGCCGAGCTCGCGAGCTGGCACCTCGATTGGGAGCCCGGCAGCCGCTTCGTCTACCACGGAAGCTCGAGCATGTGGGTGCTGGCCGAGCTGATCACCCGCATCACCGGGGCCGACTATCGCGCGTTCATCCGCGAGCGGATCCTCGAGCCGCTGGCCCTGCACGACTGCTTCCTCGGGCTGCCGGCCTCCGAGGACGCCCGCTACGCCGAGGTGGTGATGGTGGGCGACCCGCCGAGCGGAGCGGCGGGCGCGCCGTCCCCGGTGGACGCACCGGTGATCGACGCAGCGAGCCTCGCCCACGTGAACGACCCCGCGAAGCGCGCGATCGGCAGCCCGGCGGGTGGCGCCTTCGCCACCGCGACGGACATCGCGCGCTTCTACCAGGCGCTGCTCGCCGATCTTTCCGGCCGCGGGCCGGGCATCTGGGAGGCTTCGATGCTGCGCTCGGCCACGACGCCGAGGCAGGTCGAGCTGATCGACCCGATGACGCAGAAGCCGGCCCTGCGCGGCCTCGGGGTGGTGATCGCCGGCGAGCACGAGCGCATGTGGCGCGGCTTCGCCGAGGCCTGCTCGGCCCGAAGCTTCGGGCACATGGGCGCGGGCGGGCAGATCGCGTGGGCGGACCCGGAGAGCGGCCTCTCCTTCGCGTTCCTCACCAACGGCGCCGAGCGCGACGCCTTCCGGCAGGGCGCCAACGGGTTCCGGCTCTCGACCCTGGCAGCCGCCTGCACGCCCCGCCGCTAGGTTTCGCAGAGGAGGGTTGCGATTGCAGGATCTGGGCGGACGCACGGCGGTCATGACGGGGGGAGGCGACGGCATCGGGCGGGCGCTGGTGCTCGCCCTGGCGCAAGCGGGCGCGGACGTGGCCGTCCTCGACATCCGGGAGGACGCCGCGCAGAGCGTCGCCGAGGAAGCCCGCTCGCTCGGCGTCCGCGCCCTCGCCCACGGCTGCGACGTCTCCGACGAGGCTTCGATCGAGGCCGCCGCGGCGCGGGTGGCAGCGGAGCTCGGGCCCGTGCACGTCGTGTGGGCGAACGCGGGGCTCGGCATCGCCCAGGGCTTCGCCGACGGCCCGCGGAGCAATCTGCGCTGGATGTACTCGGTGAACGTCGACGGGGTGATCGACACCATCCGGGCCTTCGTTCCCGTCCTGCGCGAGCAGGAGGGCTTTCGCGCCGTCGGAGTCACCGGATCGATGGCCGGCCTCACCCATCCGGAGGGCCTGACGCCCGCCTACGCGGCCAGCAAGTACGCCGTGGTCGGAATCGCCGAAGGCCTGCGCTGCGAGCTCGCACCCGAAGGCATCGGCGTGACGCTCCTGTGTCCGGGCCTGGTGAACACCCGCATCTGGGACGGCGCCCGTGCCCGGCCCGAGCGCTTCGGCGGCCCACGCCACCTCCCCGAGGAGATCGGCGAGCGCTGGCGCAGCCAGGGGATGTCCGCGTCCGATGTCGCGGCCCACGGCGTGGACGCACTGCGCGAGGGCCGCTTCTTCGCGCTGATGCCGGACGACGAGGAGCGGGCCGGCGAGCTGACTCGCCGCCACGAGGAGCTGATGGCCGGGATCCGCTACCCGGGCTGAGCCTTGCGCAGGGCGCGGCTGCAGTCGTCGAGGGTCGGGCAGTGGCAGCGCATCACCTTGCGCAGCACGGTCTTCATGCGCTCGGCCTCGGCGATCCGTGCATCGAGCTCTGCGAGCTTCGCCGTGGTGAGCTGCCGCCAGCGCTCGCCCGGAGGCGTACGCCGCGCAAAGCCCGAGAGCAGCTTCTTGATCTCGGCCATGGTGAAGCCCGCGCCCTTGGCCAGATCGATCAGGGCCAGCTGGTCGAGCACGCTCTCGTCGTAGACGCGCTGCCCGCTGCGGCGAGCCGGCTTGCGGATCAGGCCCTCGCTCTCGTAGTAGCGGATGGCCGACGCGGCGAGCCCGCTGCGCTTCGCGACCTCGCCAATGCGCAGCTGGGGAACCTCCGACATGGCACACCTCCTGGCTCCCGTGAGGATCGCGCTCTCGCCCGGTGCTGCACCCCTTGACTTCAAGTGCACTCGAGGTCGTATGCTCCCGCCATGATCGAAGGGCTCGGTACGGTGGCGGTCACGGCGATGATGCTCTGCTACGCGCTCGAGGAGCGCGGGGTGGGCTTCACGTTCGGCTTCGCCGCCGGCTGTATAGGGGCCGCGAGCTATGCCGCCCTCATCGGATCCTGGCCCTTCTTCGTGGTGGAGTCGCTGTGGGCGGGCGTGGCCGCCCGGCGCGGCCTTCGCCGGCTCGAGGGCGCGCAAGCCGGCGCCCGGAAAGGATGACCATGCAGGGCGAAGAGCTTCCCACGCTGGCGGGTCAGGACCCGGCCCGGGTCTGCACGCTCCCGCCCGAGGGCCTGGAGGACCGGCTCGCCTGGATCCGCACGGCGATCCTTCCCCACGCGGTCGAGACCGAGCGCCTCCCCGACGGACTCGCGCTCGAGCTGCGCGCCGCCCCCGGCGTGGCCGACGCCCTCGACCGCCTGGTCGCCCTCGAGAAGGAGTGCTGCGGGAGCATCGGCTTCGTGCACCGCGCGGGCCGCGAGCCGGAACGCCGCCGGCTCGAGATCCACGGCGTCGATCCCGACGCGGGGGTGTTCCGAGACTTCCAGGCGACCGAGAGCAGCCCGCCGTACGATCGACCGACGCGCCGCCTCCTGAAGGCCGCGGGCGTCGGGCTGCTCGCGAGCCTCATCGTATGCTGCGTACTTCCGATCGGCGCCGCCGCCCTGCTGGGCGCGGCCGCCGCGCCGCTGGCCGGGCTCGACGCGCCGGCTCCCATCGCGGCGGGCGCCCTGCTCGGCGGGCTCGGCGCCTGGTGGTGGCTCGGCCGGGCGCGCCCGAGCGCGACGTCCGGCTGCGGGCCGGATTGCTGAAGGCGGCTCTTCAGACGCTCATGAAGCCGCCATCGACCAGCAGGTCCGTCGCCGTCACATAGGACGAGTCGTCGCTCGCGAGGAAGACGGCGCCGCGGGCCACCTCCCGGGCCTCACCCTCCCGGCCCAGGGGCGCGCTGGCTTTCACCATCTCGATGAAGCCCTCGAAGTCCTCCTCGGGCATGTCGAGCGCGCTCGCGAAGTGGGTGCGTACGATCCCGGGGCTGAGCGCATTGACGCGGATACCGCGCGGTGCGAGCTCCGCCGCGAGGGAACGGGCAAAGGATCGGACGGCGGCCTTGGTGGCGAAGTAGACGGATCCCGCGGCCACTCCCTTCTCGTGGACGGCCGAGGCGTTCAGGATCACGCTGGCTCCGTAGGAGAGCAGGGGCAGGAGCTTCTGCACCGTGAAGAAGACCCCCTTCACATTGACGTCGAACTGCTGGTCGTAGCCCCGCTCCTCGATGGCGTCGATCGGCGCGAAGTAGCCTGACCCCGCGTTGGCGAAGAGCACGTCGACGCGGCCCAACCGATCCTTCGCGGTCTCGGCTAGCCCCTCGAGATCCGCCAGCGAGCTCACGTCGGCGCGCTGCGCGGACGCCTGCGGACCGAGCTCGGCGACCGCGTCGACGAGGCGCTCCTCGTTGCGGCCCGTGATCAGGACGCGGGCTCCCTCGTTCACGAACTCCCTCGCGGTCGCGAGCCCGATCCCGCTACTACCTCCGGTCACGATCGCGCACTTGCCTTCGAGTCTGGTCATGGTTCGGCTCCTCGTCTGTGAGCGGCGTGCTGCAAATCAGTGTCGGAGGCGAGCAGGCTCCGGTCTTGGACGGGCTTGCGGCGTGGAACGAGGCGAGGTGGGTCTTGGACGTCCTTGCGCAGTGCCGGGATCGGCTCGCGTTGTCGGACTCGTGAGCCGATCTAGGCTTCGAGCATGTCGGGTGAACTGCATTCGGACGGAATCCTCCGCGTGCAAGCCGAGGCATCGGTCCAGACCGAGGAGCTGTCGCCGGCTTCGATCCACGCCACCCGGAGCGCCGGGAGCGCGCTCCTGCTCAAGTACTTCGAGCGACGCGAGCTCTCCGAGGGCGGCGAGCTCGATCTCGACGGCGGCCTCACCGAGGACTCGCTGCACATCCAGCTCAACCCGCTCGAATGGCGGGCACTCGCGGTCGAAGGCCGATGGGTCGAGGGCGGCCTGCCGCCTCTGCTGATGGGCATCCATCCCGCCGAGGCTCCGCTCAAGTTCCACTGGCGGGGCCGGACCCAGTCCGGACACGTGCACTTCCACCCGGGCGTGCTCGGGCGCCTCGCCGAGCAGGTCTCGGGGACCGATCCCGCGCGGGTCCGACTGCATCAGATCGCGTGCTTCGAGGACGCGCCGCTCGCGGCGGGGCTGATGGCACTCCGGCGCGAGACCCTCGAGGGTGGAGGCGGCGAGCTGTACGCCGACACCCTCGCGCACGCCCTCGCCCTCCACCTGCTCGAGAATCACGCCACCCTTCCCGTGAAGAGTCCGCGTCCGATCCGGGGGCGCCTCGATTTGCGCCGGCTGCGTATCGCGATCGACTACCTGCAGACCCACCTGTCGGAGCCCGTCCCGCTGAGCGCGCTGGCGGAGGCCGTCGGACTGAGCCCCTTCCACTTCGCACGAGGCTTCAAGAAGGCGACCGGACGGCCGCCCCATTCCTACCTCACGGAGCTTCGCCTGGAGCGGGCGCGCGAGCTCCTGGCCACGGGGATGCCGCTCTCCGAGCTTGCGCTGTGCTGCGGATTCGGCGACCAGTCGCACCTCACGCGGGTCTTCAGCCGCGAGGTCGGGATGCCGCCCGGCCGCTTCCGTCGATCCCAAGGGAAGCGCTCGTCGAACCCGCCCCAGGCGCCTGTGCGACCCTCGGAGGAATGAAGCGGATCGACGCCCTTCGCGGGATCTCGGACGACCACCACACGGCGCTCATCGTCGCGGCGCGCTGCAAGCGAGCGACCCCCAACGGCTCGAAGGGGCTCGAGGCGATCTGGGCCGCGGTGCGCGACGGCATCGCGGGGCACTTCGAGCCCCACTTCGCCCTCGAGGAGGCGCACCTGCTGCCCGCCCTCGAGGCGCTCGGCGCTGGCGACGCCGCGGAGCGGATCCGCCAGGATCACGCGGCCCTGCGAAGCGCCCTGGCCACGGCCCGGCCGAGCCTCGAGGAGGTGCAGGCCTTCGGACGGCTCCTGGAACGACACGTACGCTTCGAGGAGCGCGAGGTGTTCGAGGCCCATCAGGAGCAGCTCCCGGAAGCCGTCCGGGAGGCGCTGGCCTCCGCCCCGCCCCGGCGGATGGACGTCTCGCGGCTCAACGCCCTTCGTTAGGCCGGCTCCGTAACCCGGCGGCCCCCGCGTGCATCCATGTATATGCACTCGAATCCCCCACTCGATTCCCCCCCACTCGATTCCCCCATATTGGAAGGAGCGAACGATGGCCGATGCCGTACGAACCCTGAGCAAGGACCGCTTCGACGCTGCCACTGGCGAGGGTGTCACCCTCGTCGACTTCTGGGCCGACTGGTGCGCACCCTGCCGCCGCGTGGCACCCGTGGTGGCGCGTCTCGCCGAGGACTTCGAGGGCCGCGCCCTCGTCGCCAAGGTGAACGTGGACGACGAGCCGGAGCTGGCCCGTCGCTTCGACATCCGCTCGATCCCCGCGCTCGTGATCTACCGGGACGGTGAGGTGGTGGACCAGCTGGCCGGCGCAAGGCCCTACGAGGCGATTGCCGAGCGACTCGAGAGAGCGCTCTCGAAGGCGTGAACCCGAACGGGTGTCGGGGGCGTACCCGGCTCCGGGCGCGTGCCCGACCCCGTGACCGTTTCCGCCAGAGCGGCATCCGACTGATTGCACAGAGGATGCGCCAAAGGAGCTTCGAAAGTGAGCGTTGCCTGGATCCCCGACCTTCCGCCCCGCCACCCCGCCCCTGCGCTGACCCCCCTTCCGCGACCCGACCTCTCGGGCTTCGACGCCCTGAACGACGCTTCGGCCGAGAGCCTGATCGACGCCGCGGTCGACCACTTCGGCGACGAGCTCGTCCTGACCACGAGCTTCGGCATCCAGTCCGCCGTGATGCTGCACCTGGCCACGCGGGTGGCCCCGAAGCTGCCCGTCGTGTGGGTGGACACGGGCTACCTGCCCGAGGAGACCTATCGCTTTGCCGACGAGCTCACCGAGCGCCTGGACCTGAACCTCCACGTCGCGCAGGCCGACCTCTCGCCCGCACGCATGGAGGCCCTGTACGGGAAGCTCTGGGAAGGCGACGGCGACGACCTCGATCGCTACCACCGAATCCGCAAGGTCGAGCCCCTCGAGCGCACGCTGCGCGGGCTCGGCGCCCGGGCCTGGCTCTCCGGCCTGCGCGCCGACCAGACGGAGCACCGCCGCACGCTGCCCCGGGTGGGCCTGCAGAAGGGACGCGTGAAGCTGCTGCCGCTGCTCTCCTGGAGCTCACGCGACGTGCACGAGTATCTGACCCGGCACGACCTGCCCTACCACCCGCTCTTCGATCAGGGCTATGCGAGCGTCGGCGACTGGCACTCGAGCCGGCCCGTCTCCCTCGAGGACGGCGACGAGCGCGACAGCCGCTTCGGCGGGCTCAGGCAGGAGTGCGGTATCCACCTGGATCTGCCCGAGGAGGCAGACGAGAGTCTCTCGTCGAGTCGGCTGTAGCGGCAGCGTCCGCTTCGTCGCCCTCGGCCCGCGGGTCGAGCTCGTAGGCCACGGCCGTGGTGCGCGGCACCGGCAAGAACGCCTCCTGCTCGACGGGCGCGATGCGGATCCAGCGCGACAGCGCGCACAGGGCGAGCGCCGTGGTGAAGACCGCGACGAGACCGTAGAGCGCGGCGGGGCCGAGCCAGGCCGTGGCCGACGAGGCCGCGACCGGGCCGGCCACCGCGCCGACGGCCGAGGCCAGGAGCGTGGCCGAGGCGGCCGGAAGCGCGCGCTCGGCACCGACGCGGTCGAGGGTGTGCGCGACCGAGAGCGGATAGATCGAGAACGAGAGCGCGCCGAACCCGAACGCCAGCACGAAGCGCAGGCCCGGCGGCGCCGTGGCGGCGAGGGGAAGCGCGGCGCAGCCGAGCGAGACGAGCGCCGCGACACCCATCAACACCCCGCGCCGATCGATGCGATCGGAGAGCCGCCCGATCGGCCACTGGCCCGCGAAGCCCCCGAGCACGAAGGCCGTCATCAACGCCGAGACCTGCTCGGCCGACTGGCCGGCGGCGCGTTCGGAGAGCGGGATGCTCGCGTAGATCACCGCCGAGACGAAGCCCGACACCCAGGCCGCACCCCAGCCGAGGGGAGCCACGCGAAGCAGCGCGCGGGCCGGGATCGGATCGGCCAGCTCGAGGTCGGGCTGGGGGGTGCGCGTGAGCGCCACCGGGATCATCGAGAGGCTCACGGCCAGGGCCGCGAAGGCGAAGGCCTCGATCCCCGTGCTCGGCCAGACGGGCAGGATCAGCTGGCCCAGGGTGCCGCCGAGGTAGAGGGCCACGAGGTAGGCCGCCATCACGCGGCCGCGCTGCTCGGGGGCGGCGTCGGCGTTGAGCCACGACTCGAGGGTCATGTAGACGCCCGCCATGGCCACGCCGGTCACCCCCCGGAGCGCCGCCCAGCCGAGCCCCGGCGGAACCAGCCCATGGGCCAGGGCGGCGGCCACGGCCAGGCCGGTCGCGGCGGCGAAGGCCCGGGCGTTGCCCACCCGGCGGATCGTCGGCACCAGCAGCTGGGTGCCGAGGGTGATGCCCGCGAAGTAGCAGGCGAGGATCAAGCCGCCGCGGGCCTCGGGCACGCCGGCGTCGGCCAGGCGCACGGCCGCGAGGGTCGAGAGCAGGGCGTTGCCCACCAGCGTGAGCGCGGTAGCTATCAGCAGGGAGATCGAGACGGAACCGATGCGCATGGCGGCACATCGCCCGACTGGGTCGACGGGGTCGACGGGGTCGACGGGGTTGGCTGGCGCGACCCCGTCCAGTACATGGAGGCGAGGCCCTCGTGAGAACGCTGAGCTCACACCCGAAGCCGGGCGCAACTCCTCGACGCAGGGCTCGCGAGAGGGCTCCGGGGCTGCGCCGCCCTGGCCTCGACCCCGGCAGGTCTCGCGAGATTGAGCCCGGCAGATAGCGGAACGACGCCCGCCCACGCCATGGGCGCGGATGAAGAAGCGATTGCAGGATCCCGGCCGCGCCCGCCCGGGACGCTGGAGGAACAAGGATGGATGCCTGGATCGACGACGAAGAGCTGGCCGAGCTGCTGCTGCGCTACGAGCCCGACGGCGAGATGGCCGCACTCGAGCGCTGGCGGCGACTGTTCGCCTCGGACAGCAACGGTCCCGTGGTGCTGGTGAACCACTTCGTGCTGCGCGAGCGGGCCGTCTACCCGGACGGCCGCGAGGCGACCGGCCAGCAGGCCTTCTCGGACTACACCGCCGTCAGCATGCAGGCGCTCACCCGGGTCGGGGGCCGCTTCCTCGCAGCGGGCCCGCCCCTGGCCGGCCTCTTCGGCAGCTCGGCCGACGAGGACATGGTGGTGGTGGGCTGGTACCCCGACCGCGGCGCCCTGCTCGATCTGTTGCGCGACCCCGCGTACCAGCAGGCGTTCGCCCACCGTCGTGCCGCCCTCGAGGTCGACCGGGTCGTGGCCCTCGACGCGCTGCCGCTCTGAGCGCGAACGGCTAGGCGGCCCGCGCGGGCAGGCACACGGTGAAGCGCGCGCCGCCGAGAGGGCTTCGATCGGCGGTCAGGCGCCCGCCGTGGTCGCGGACCAGGTCGTAGGCGATGGGAAGCCCGAGCCCGGTGCCCTGATCCGGGGCCTTGGTGGTGAAGAAGGGGTCGAAGATCCGGTCGATGGTGGCCTGGGGGATGCCCGGGCCGTCGTCCTCGACCTCGATGTCCACGGCGCCGTCCGCGCTGCGCACGCGCACCCGCACGCGGCCGTCCTCGCGGTCCGCCAGGGCCTGGCGCGCGTTCACGATCAGGTTCAAGAGCACCTGCACCAGCTCGCCTCGCGAGCCCGTCACCATCGGGAGATCCTCGGGGAGATCGATCTCCACCCGGCCCGAGCCGGTGGAGAGCGCGGCCATGCGAACGGCCTCCTCGACCACGGGGCCCACGTCGAGGGGCTCGCGGATGCCGTCGGTGCGGCGGGAGAGCCGCTGCATGCCCGAGACGATCTCGGCGATGCGGTCGACGCCCTGGCGGGTCTCCGCGAGCACCGAGGGCGCCTCGTCGAGCAGCTCCGCCTCGTGGCCGTGGGAGGGCGCGTGGCTCTTGGCGGCGGCCACGGCGTCGGACAGGTGCGTCAGGTTCGCGTTCACGAAGGCCAGCGGGTTGTTCAGCTCGTGGGCGATGCCCGCGGCGAGCATGCCCACGCTGTCCAGGCGCTGGGCCTGGCGCAGCGCCCGCTCGGCCCGCAGCTCGTCGGAGCGATCGTGGAGCACGACGAAGAAGCCGGCCGCGGTGCCGTACTGCGATTCCACCCGCGCCCCGCGCAGGCGGAAGTGGCGGCCGTCCTCGGAAGGCACGTCGGGCAGCATCACCTCGCCCGACGCGAGGATCTCCTCGCCGGCGGGCGCCCCGTGGTGGGGCGAGATGCGCGCGATCACCTCCTGCAGGGGCTGGTGGCGAAGCGCCCGGGCCTCGGGGAGCAGGCGCCGCGCCGCGGGATTCAGATCGACGAGCCGGCCCTCGGGATCGGCAATCAGCACCGGGTCGGGCAGGTGCTCGATCACGTCGCGCCGGAGCAGCGGCAGATCCTCGAAGGCGCGCATGCCGAGGATCACCGGATACAGGATCGCCGCCGAGACGCCGAGCGACGCCGGCGTGGGATCGAGCGGCCAGTCGATCCACTCGAACAGGTAGGTCGCCGCGAAGAACTGGGGGATCAGGCCGGCCGAGAGCAGTAGCAGCGCACCGCGGCGCTCGCGGGAGGCGAGCCAGCGCGCGTGGCGGACGAACACCACCGTCCCCGCCGTGCTGCACACGAAGCCCCAGGCGATCATTGCCCAGAAGAGGGGCCCGCGTTCGAAGACCTCGAAGTCGATGTGCGCGAACTGGCCGTGCCCCGGATTGGTGGCGAAGGCCAGGTAGAAGAGCAGGCCCGGAAGCGCGAGCCACAGGGTGTGGGCCGGACGCTTCTCGAACCACGCGACGCGGGTGACCGCCAGCGACAGCAGGAACCAGGTGACCGGCACCACGGAGACGCCGAAGAACACCACGTGATGGGCCGCCAGCATCTGCTCGTGGCTCACTGGCATGGCGCGCCAGACGGCCCCGCCGGACCAGACCAGGATGCCCGAGAGCAGCAGGCACAGCAGGCCGTCGACCATGCGCGACGAGCGCCGGGCCAGGACGACGGTCAAGAGCAGCAGGGTGAGCGCGAAGGTCGCGGCGTTCGCGAGCGCGGCGTGGTTCACGAGAGCGGCATCCCGGGCCCTCATCGGCACCCCGGGGGCCCGGATTGAGCCCTTCGGCGGACCCCGCCGAGGGGGCGGAGCCCCGCCCGGGGCTTCGCCCGAGCCCTGCTAGGCGATTCGCTCCAGTCGCACCGCGCAGTGCTTGTAGGCGGGCTGCCGCGAGTAGGGGTCGACCACGCTCTGCGTCAGCCGGTTGGTCGCCGCGTCGTGCATGGAGATGAAGAGAGCGCCTTCGGGAACGGTCTCGCGGACCCAGGCGCGGGCCTCGAGGGATCCACGCCGGGAGCGCACGCACACCACCTCCTCGGGCTCGATCCCGAGCCGCTTGGCGTCCTTCGGGTGGATCTCCACGCCGCACTCGTCGCGGTAGAGCTTGCGCAGCACGGCGGAGCGGCGGGTGCGCGTCTGGGTGTGCCACTGGCTCGACGAGCCGCGTCCGGTGAGCAGCACGAAGGGGTAGGCGTCGTCGGGCGCCTCGGGCGCGGCGCGGGGGCTCTCGAAGCAGAAGCGCGCGCGGCCGTCGGCGCTCGGGAAGCGTCCGTCGGCAAAGAGGCGTCGCTCGCTCGACTCGAGCGGCTGCCCCTCGGCGAGCGGCCACTGGATGCCGCCCTCGCGCTCGAGCATCGCGTAGCCCTCGATGCCGCTGATGTCGCAGGGCTGCCCCTTCGAGATCTCCTGCATGGTCTCGAACACGTCCTCGGGCTTGGGCCAGCGCGCGAAGAGATCGCCGCAGCCGAACGCCTCGGCCACCAGCCGGAAGATGTGGAAGTCCGCGAGCGCCTGGCCCGGCGCCTCGTGCACCTTCTTCAGCAGCCCGATGCGTCGCTCGGAGTTGATGAAGGTGCCCTCCTTCTCGCCCCAGCCCGCGGCGGGCAGCACGATGTCGGCCAGCACCGCCGTCTCGGTATCGGCATAGAGATCCTGCACCACCAGGACGTCGAGCTTCGCGAGGATCTCGCGCGCCCGGCCTTGCTGGATCCACGAGTGGGCGCCGTTGGTCGCGATCACCCAGAGCGCGCGGATCCGCCCGGCCTCGATCTCGTCGAGGATCTGGTCGTAGGCCAGGCTGTTCTCTTCGGGGATCCGCGAGGGCTCGATGCCGAGGAGCCCGGCGATCTTCGTGCGATGGGCGGGGTTCTCGAAGTCGTGGCCGCCGGGCAGGCAGGTCGTGTTGCTGAAGAGCCGCGAGCCCATGGCGTTGCACTGGCCCGTGATCGAGTTGGCGCCGGTGCCCGGCCGCCCGATGTTGCCCGTGAGCAGCGCCAGGTTGATCAGCGCCTGGGCGGTGCGCACGGCCTCGTGGCTCTGGTTCACGCCCATGGTCCACCAGAACGAGACGCGCTCGCCGCGCTCGATGGTGCGCGCGAGATGACGGATCGCGTCGGGCGCCACGCCGACGTCGGGCGCCACCGCCTCGATCGCGTAGGGCTCGACGAAGCGGCGGAACGCCTCGAAGCCCTCGGTGTGGGCATCCACGAACTCGCGGTCGATCGCGCCGCGCCGGATCAGCTCGCGCGCGATCGCGTAGAAGAAGGGGAGATCGGACTTCGGGCGGATCGCGTGGTGCTGGGTCGCCGCCATGGCCGTTTCGGTCTTGCGCGGATCGACGACCACGATCTCGGGATCGTGCGGGTTGCGGCAGATGCGCTCCCACATGATCGGGTGGGCGATACACAGGTTCGAGCCGACCAGCACGATCACGTCGGACTGCTCGAAGTCCGCATAGGTGTAGGGCGGCGCGTCGAAGCCGAACGCCTCCTTGTACGCCACCACCGCCGTCGCCATGCACTGGCGGGTGTTGCCGTCGCCGTGGCGCATCCCCATGCCGAACTTGGCCAGGACGCCGAGGGCCAGCATCTCCTCGGTGGGGATCTGCCCGGTGGAGAGGAAGGCCGCGGCCCCTTGTCCGTGGGTCTCGGCGACGGCGCCGAAGCGGCTCGCCATCTCACCAAGGGCCTCGTCCCAGCTCGCGGGCACGAGCTCTCCCTCCTTGCGCAGCAGCGGCGTGGTGGCGCGGTCGGGCGCCTGCATGGGGGAGAGCGCCTCCCAGCCCTTGGGGCAGGCCATCCCGAGGTTCACCGGGTAGCTCGGGTCGGGCGAGAGGTTCACGGCGCGGCCGCCCCGCAGATGGGCGGTGAGGCCGCAGCCCGTCGAGCAGTAGCCGCACACGATGCGGGTGGTGGCCTCGGGCGCCAGGCGCTCGGGCACCTGGCCCAGCCCGAAGTGCCCGGGCGTTCGCAGCAGATCGCGGGTGAGCGGCCCCTCGTGCTGCTTCAGGATGTCCGCGGGGCGACGCGGCAGGTCGGCAAGGCGGAGCTTGGATTTCATCCCGTGCCTCCTCAGTGTCCGGGCATGCCCGGCGTGGCTTCGGCGGTGAAGTAGAGGTGCCGCTCGAGCAGCTCGCCGAGTCCGGTCGTGAGCAGCGCGGCCAGGGCGACGCACGCGGTGGCGGCGGGCGTCGAGAGCACGGCCGCCAGCAGGGCCGCGAGCAGCCCGGCGCCGGCCAGGGCGAGGCGCAGCTGGAAGCGATCCTTCAAGGGGCCGCGCAGCAGCCGGGCCGTGCGAACGAGCTCGCTCGACTCGTCGCTTCGAGCGGCGAGCCAGGCCTCGCTCGCGACCTTGGCGGCGAGGACGGCCACCGCGAGCAGCAGCAGCGCGCTCGCGAGCCCGGGCAGCGACGTGCCCTCGATCCAGGAGGCGACGCCCGCGACGAGCGCCGTCCCCAGGGCGCCGAGCCCGAGCAGCGTGCCGACGAAGACGGGCGCGGTCCGCGACAACGCCCAGGCGCGCCGCCGGGTGTCGACGTAGATCATCATCGAGCAGAACGTGCCGGCGATGCCGATGACGAGGACGCCGAGACTCGCGAAGGGCAGCAGCGCCCCGGCGACCGAGAGCATGCGCTCGGGCACGAGCGTGAGCCCGCCGGTCGTCACGAGCAGGGACAACGCGGCCACGCCGACCAGCGCGGGGACGTAGGCGCCGAAGGTCAGGATCTCGCGGCTCATCCACGAGGTCTTCCAGCCGAGGAAGGCGCGATAGGCCAGCAGCGGTCGACCGAGGTGGAGCGTCGCGGCCCCGAGGCCCAGGCCTGCGCTCCCCGCCGAGAGCAGCAAGACGAGGGTGCTGGCCCAGGGGCTCGCGACGCCGAGGAGGGAAGAGATCACGCCGAAGAAGAGGGCTCCGACGGAGAGCTGCATCAGCACCAGCATGATGGCGAGGGGGTCGTGCGCCTCGGCCGGCGCCAGCCGCTCGAGGCCCGCCGGGCGCAGCTCGTGCTCGCGCCGCGAGACGTAGCGCGTGGTGGGCCGGGTGATCGCCGAGTCCGGGATCGCGCCCTTCGCGGTGGGGAGTAGCGGCGTCGCGCCGCCCTCGCCGTGCTGGTCGACGATCTGGATGGTGATCGCGCCGTTGGGGCAGCCCTGCACGCAGGCGGGCGCCTCGCCCTGGGCCAGACGCCCGGTGCACATGTCGCACTTGCGCACGATGCCGAGATCGTGGCTGTACTTGGGCACGTCGTAGAGGCACTTGAGCATGCAGTACTGGCAGCCGATGCACTGGTCGTCGAGGTGCCGGACGATGCCCGTGATGGGATCCTTCTCGTAGGCCTGTACGGGGCAGCCGTTCAGGCAGGCGGGATCCTCGCAGTGGTGACACGCCGTGGTGACGGTCTGCTGCTGCGCCAAGCCCCCGGCGTCACCGATCAGGAGCCCGACGTCGCGCCAGGTCTCGTCGTCGGCCAGGCCGTTCAGGCTGTGGCACGCCGTGACGCACGCCTTGCAGCCGGTGCAGCTGTCGAGGTCGACACGGAAGGCGAGCTGCTGGCCGGGGAGCGGCGTGCGGCCGACGGGGATGCGCTCTTCGTAGAGGGCGGCGGGCGGGAGGTCGCCGTCGTCGTGGCGGCGCGAGAACTCGTCCACGGCCGAGAGCGAGCGCTGGTCGGCCAGCAGGGCCTCGACCAGGCTCCCGCCCGCCTCGAGCACGCTTCGCGAATCGGGGATCGGCTGGGCGCTCATGCGTGAGCCTTGCAGGCGGAGACCGCCTCGAGCGCGTCCGCCGGCGGAAGCTTCACGAAGATCTCCTCGCCGCAGACCTCCACGGGGAAGGTGCGGATCTGGTAGCCCGGGTCGGAGAGGCCCTTCCCGGTGAGCAGCGAGAAGGTCTTCTTGTGCAGCGGGCACGCGACCTTGGGCTCGCCGGCCTGATCGCCGAGGAGGCCCCGGCCGAGCACGTTGTCGCGCTTGTGCGGACACGTGGCCTGGGTGGCGAACCACTGGCCGCGCCGCGCGAAGTGGTAGACGGCGATCTGCATCGACCCGTAGCGCACGGTGGTGCCCCCGTTCTCCGGCACCTGGTCGACGCGCGCGAGGGACTGCCAGCTCCAGGTCTCCTCGGGGGGGAGATCTCCCACGACGGCGCCCGGCGTGTCCGTCGGCCACGGCGCGGGCTGCTTCTGGCTCCGCTCGCGCACGAAGTGGATTCCGTCGTCGGCCTCGTCGCCGTCGGCGAAGTGGCGGAACCGAGCCCGCAGCTCCGGCGACTCGACCACGGCCTTCCACTCGCAGGCGTAGGTGTCGACGAGCTTCTGTATGTCGGCCTCGAGCTGGTCGCCGATCCCGAGGGCGTCCTCCAGGACCACCCGCTTCAGCTGGGCGATGCCGCCGTCGAGCTCCTCGAGCCAGCGCGCGGTGCGCTGGAGCGGCTTGGCCGTCTGGATGTAGAACATCAGGAAGCGGTCCAGGATGCGGATCACCTCGTCGTCCGGGACGTCGGTGGCGAACAGGTCGCCGTGGCGCGGGTTGCTGCCGCCGTTGCCGCAGAGGTAGACGTTCCAGCCCTTCTCGGTGGCGATGATCCCGAAGTCCTTGTTCTGGGCCTCGGCGCACTCTCGAATGCAGCCCGACACCGCGGACTTGAGCTTGTGGGGCGCGCGCAGGCCGCGGTAGCGCTCCTCCACCCGGATGGCGAAGGCGGTCGAGTCCTGCACGCCGTAGCGGCACCAGGTGGAGCCGATGCAGCTCTTGACCGTGCGCATGGCCTTGCCGTAGGCGTGGCCACTCTCGAAGCCGGCCTCGACGAGCTCTTCCCAGATCGCGGGCAGCTGCTCCACGCGGGCGCCGAGCAGGTCGATGCGCTGGCCGCCGGTGATCTTGCAGTAGAGGTCGTACTTCTTCGCGACCTCGCCGAGCACGATCAGCTTCTCGGGCGTGATCTCGCCGCCGGGTACGCGGGGGATCACCGAGTAGGTGCCGCCGCGTTGGATGTTGGCGAGGAAGCGATCGTTGGTGTCCTGGATCGTCGCGTGGTTCACGATCAGGTCGTTCCAGGTCGCCGCCAGGATCGACGCCACCGCCGGCCGGCAGACCTCGCAGCCGTCGCCCTGCCCGTGGCTCTCGAGCAGCGCGTCGAAGCTCTCGATGCGCCCCATCTTCACGATCCAGAACAGCTCCTGGCGCGTGTGGGCGAAGTGCTCGCACAGGTGGCCCGTCACCTGATGGCCCTGCTTCTCGAGCTCGGCGTTCAGGATCTGGATCACTCCGGGCTGGCAGCCGCCGCAGCCGGTCGCGGCCTTCGTCTCGGCCTTCAGGTCGGCGAGGCCGGTGATTCCGTCGGCGATGGCGCAGACCAGGTCGCCCTTGGTGACGGCGTTGCACGAGCAGATCTGCGCGTCGTCGGGGAGGTCGGCCGCGCCCGTCGACTCGGCCCCGGCGGCGGGGAAGAGCAGCTCGCGGGGCGGAACGGGGATCTCGGCGTCGCTCTTCGCGAGCGCCTGGAGCTGCATGTAGGGGTCGGCGTCGCCGACCAGGATGCCGCCGAGGAGCCGTTTCGCCTCGGCGTCGAAGAGGAGCTTCTGGTAGATGCCCTGGGTGCGATCCTCGAAGACCAGGGAGCGCGTCTCGCCGGGCCGCTCGAGATCGACGAAGGCCTCGCCGAAGCTCGCCACGTCGACGCCGAGCAGCTTGAGCTTGGCCGAGAGATCCGCGCCGCGGAACGCGACGTCGTCGCCGGCCAGGCGGCGCGCCAGCACGTCGGCCATCTCGTAGCCCGGAGCCACCAGGCCGTAGTGCACGCCGCCGTGCACCACGCACTCGCCGATGCCGAAGATGTGGGGATCGCTGGTCCGGAGCCCGTCGTTTACCTGGATGCCGCCGCGCTCCGCGACCTCGAGCCCGCACTCGCGCGCGAGCTCGTCGCGCGGACGGATTCCGGCGGAGAGGATCACCATGTCGACGTCGAGGCTCCCGCGCCCCTCCATGCGCACCGACTCGACGGCGTGCTCACCGTCGAAGGCCTCGGTCGCGGCGCCGAGGTGCACCTGCACGCCGAGGTCCTCGATGGCGTTTCGCAGCAGCGCACCGCCCATGGCGTCGAGCTGGCGCGGCATCAGGCGGTCGGCGTACTCGATCACGTGGGCCTCGAGGCCCATGTCGAGCACGGCCTTCGCGGCCTCGAGCCCGAGGAGGCCTCCGCCCACCACCGCCGCCCGCGTCTTGCCCCGCGCCCACGCCTGGATCGCCGCCAGGTCGTCGATTGTGCGATAGAGGAAGACGCCAGACAGCTCGACGCCCGGAACGGGCAGCACGAAGGGCGTCGAGCCGCTGGCCATGACCAGCACGTCGTAGTCGAAGGACGCCCCGCCCCGGACGAGGACGCGGCGGTTCTCGCGGTCGATTCGCTCGACGGCGCGGCCGAGCTCCAGAGCGAGGCCGTGCTCGGCGTACCAGTCGAGGGACGCGATGGTGAGCTCCTCGGCACCCCGTCCCGCGAAGAACTCGCTCAGGTGCACGCGGTCGTAGGCGGCGCGCGTCTCCTCGCCGAGAACCGTCACCTCGAAGCGGTCGGTGAGCCCGAGCTCCACCAGCCGCTCGCAGAAGCGGTGGCCGACCATGCCGTTCCCGACGACGACCAGTCGTCGCCGGAAGGGGCCGGTGCCCGCGCTCTCGCTGTTCGACATCGTCTCGCTTCCCGAAATGCAAACGGCGCCCACGGGAGAGGACTCCCGAGGCGCCGTTGCCTTGAGCGTTGGGCGGAGATCGGCCCACCCTGCCGTTGTTCGCGGGCCGACCGGCCCTGCAACGCGCTGAGCTTCAAGAGGCGTGCCAAGCGTGGCGCGTCCCGAGGGCACGTCTCACGTCCCGCGGCGCCGCGCCTTGCTCAAGAATCGAGCCCGGCCCCGCGTCGACTGCCTACTCTCAGAGCGGCATGTCCCCCGACGCCCCCACTCGTTACGAAGCCGCCATCGCGGCCATCGATGCGGCCAACGCCGCCGACCCCAACACGCTCATGGTTCGCGGCGAATCCCAGCCGAAGGAGCTGGCCCATGCCCGCCTCGCGAGCGAGTGGGTCGAGCGCCTCGACCCCGACGCCAGTGAGGCCCTGCGGCTCGCGGCCCGGGCCCACCACGTACGCCGCTGGGAGATCCCGCGCAGCGAGTTTCCGAAGACGCGCCCCGGCTACCTGCGCTGGCGCCGCGCCCTGCAGGACCTGCACGCGCGCCACGCCGAGGCCCTGCTCTCGGAAGTGGGCTACGAGCCCGAACGCATCGAGCGGGTGGTGGACATCATCCACAAGCGCGGGCTCGGCCGCGACGCCGAGGTGCAGACCTTCGAGGACGCGCTGTGCCTCACCTTCATGGAGACCCAGCTCGCGGCCTTCGCCGAGGAGCATCCCAGCGAGAAGGCCACCTCGGTGCTGGCCAAGACGGTGCGCAAGATGAGCCCCGAGGCGCGGGCCCTGGCGCGCACCCTGCCCTTGCCCGATGCGCCGCGCGCGGCGCTGCACCAGGTGCTGGACGACGCGGGCGCCTAGAAAGGAAGCGGTCTCTTGCGGGGCTCGGAGGAGGCGGAGTCGGGTCGGGTCCGTCTCCGACTGAGTCGGTTGATGTCGTCGCCGGACCCGACCCGGCTCCGCTCACCCTGCTCTCGAGGGGCGCGGTGAGCGACTAGCTCGCTGCTGCCGCGACGATCACCTCGACCAGCGCGTCGGGCTCCTCTTCCTGGATGAAGTGGCCCCCGTTCGGGAACTCGCGATGCGGCTGCCCTTGCGCACCGGGCACGTACTCCTGGAACACCGAGTCGAACCAGCCGAGCACGGGGTCGGCCTTGCCGTACGCCGTGACGAAGGGGCGCTCCCACTTCTCGAGCACGCGCCACGCCGCGGAGAAGAGCGCGAAGCCCTCCGGCCCCACCCGCTGGGGCTCGATCAGCGAGGGAAACACCAGCACGCCGGCCTGGTACGTCTTGTCGGGGAAGGGCGCGTCGTAGGCCGCCTGCTCGCCGGCGCTCAGCCCGGTTCCCTTCATCTCGAGCCCGGCGCCCGGGAAGGCGTTGGCCAGCATGTCGCCGACGTTCATCTCGTCGACCGAGGCCGCGTAGGCCTGCCAGCGCGAGAACGCCTCGGCGTCCGGGGACTTGGCCTGGGCGGCCGCGAAGCGCTCGATGTGCTGGGGATCGGGGAGCGCGGCATTGGCCGCGACGATGGCACGGAAGCGGGCCTCCTCGTGGAGCGCGGCCGTGAAGCCGATCAGGCTGCCCCAGTCCTGGCCGAAGAAGGTCGCGTCCTCGAGCTCGAGCTGCTGGATCAACGAGCGCACCCAGCCCACGTGACGCACCACGCTGTAGTCGGACTTCTCGGTGGGCTTGTCGCTCCGGCCGAAGCCGATCTGGTCCGGCGCGATCACCCGATGTCCCGCGGCGAGCAGGCCCGGAATCATCTTCCGGTAGAGATAGGACCAGGTGGGCTCGCCGTGGAGCAGCACCACCGGCCGGGCGTCGCGAGGCCCCTCGTCGACGTAGTGCATCCGCAGGCTTCCGCCTTCGGTGTCGTCGACCTCCACGTAGTGAGGGGCGAAGTCGTAGCCGGGAAGGTTCTCGAAGCGGTCGTCGGGGGTTCGCAGGGCTTTCACGGGGCTCCTCTCGAAGGCGGGGCGCGGGGCCTTCGAGCGTGAGCCTATGATTTTGACACGCTCTGTGTCAATACCGGGAGCCGCACCTCGAAGAGCGCGCCGCCGAGCGGGCCCGCGCCCACCTCGATCTCGCCGCCGTGGCTGCGCAGGATCTGGTGAACCATGTACAGCCCGAGCCCCGTGCCCTCGCCGGGGGGCCGCGTCGAATAGAAGGGATCGAAGAGGCGCTCGTGGAGGGCCTCGGGGATGCCCGGCCCGTCGTCGTGGACCCGCACCCGGATGCCGTCCTCTGCGCGGCGGGCCTCGACCACCACGCGCCCCTCCTCGCTGCCGGCCTCGAGACCGTTGATCACGAGGTTGAGGAAGGCCTGGCGCAGGGACTGGGGCGCGCCCTCCAGCCAGAGGTCGGCCTCGATGTCGGCCTCGACCCGGCGCCCCTCGCTCGGCGCGATGCTCGCCATGCGCACGCACGACTCGAGCACCTCGGCGAGGTCGACCCGGCGCCGCTGCTCGTCGCCGGAGTGGGCGAACTCGCGCATGTCGCGCGCGATCGAGATGGTGCGCTCCACGCCGTCCCGCGAGTCCTCGACGAGGGCCTGCAGCTCCTCCAGGTGCTTGCGCTCCTCCTCCGAGGCGCGCTCCCAGAGACCCTTGCGCAGGGTGCTGGCGGAGTCCTCGAGCACGCCGAGGTTGGCGCGTACGTAGGCCATCGGGTTGTTGATCTCGTGGGCGATGCCCGCCGCGAGCTGTCCCACGGACTCCATCCGCTGGGCGCGGCGCAGCTGGCTCTCGACGTTGCGCTCGGCGAGGAGGTCGGCGAGCCGTCCTTCGAGGCGGTGGCTGCGGTGCACCATCAGGTAGGAGAGGCTCACCGACACCGCGAAGGGTCCGAACTCCGCGAGGGCCGGGATCTTGAGCACGCGGACGCCCGTGAGGATCGCGGCGACGCCGAGCGCCGCATAGATGCCGAAGCCCGTGATCAGCACCACCCGCTCGCCGCGCTCGAGGTGCTGGCTGCGCGAGAGCCGCCGCACGCCGTGCACCAGCACGACGCCGATGTAGATCCCGAGCAGCACCGTCGGCCAGCGCGCCTCGACCGAGACGTGGGAGTGGCCGAAGAGATCCTCGCGCACGGTCGTCTCGGGATACACGAACCACGGCGTCGCGAAGATCAGGAGCGCCCACACCCCGGCGATGGCGCCGAGGGCCCGGTTGGCCGGCCGCACTGGCGTCCCGTTGATCGAGCGGCCGAAGCACACGATCGCCCACACCAGGAAGGGGGCCAGGGCAAAGGAGGCCTTGCCCGCGAGGAGCGCCGCCGCGGTGTCCTGGGTCGTGAGCTGCAGCGCGCGAACGCCGAGGAAGGCGCAGGCGAGAAGCGACCAGGCCGCGACCCACAGGTTGGGGTCGCCCGGGCGCCGCGCCATCCACAGGTGCAGGAGCCCGATCGTGGCGGTCACGCCCATGCAGACCAGCAGCCACGACGAGTTGGAGAGCAGGAGCTGATGGAACCCGTCCACGGCTCGCCCATCGGCAGAACGGCCCAGCCGATCGAGGAGAACGCGGCTCGACTGGACCGCAGCGAGGGGGAAACCCGGCAGGTCGAGCGATCCCCGAGCGATTCCGGAGGGACTCCCCAGCGATTCGGGAGGGCCGGAACCCGTGATCTCGCTGCGATCAGCGAAGGATCAGCCACCGGACGCAGCGATCGGAGGAGGATCCCCCGTTGATCGCGCCGGGATCAGGACCGGGCAGAGGCCGCTGAATAGGCTGGCTCCACTCTTCGGAAGGAGCCGTCATGATCTCGTATCTCAGTGAATCGACTCGATTTTCAAGAAGCCTGCGGGGGGCCCTGGCCGCCCTGCTCTGCTCGATCCTGCCCCTGGGAAGCGCGGGGGCGGCCGACCTCGTGGTGGACACCCCGGCCGACGCCAACTCCTCCTCGCCGCCCATCGGCGCGTGCAGCCTGCGCCAGGCGATCCTCGCCGCGAGCGGGAACGTGGCGGTGGACGGGTGCCCGGCGGGGGAGCCGGCCCCGGCCGTCGACACCATCCACGTGCCCGCCGGCGTGTTCTCCCTCTCCATTCCGGGGATGGGCGAGAACGCCGGCGAGACGGGCGATCTCGACATCCCGTCCGAGCTCGCGATCGGGGGCGACCTCGTGATCCAGGGCGCGGGAACCGGCGTGAGCGTCATCGAGGCCTTCGCCGCCGAGCGCGCCTTCCACCTGCTGAGCCAGAGCCCCGCCGACCCGGAAGCGAGCGTCGTGATCCGCGACCTGAGCGTCTTCGACGGAAGCGACGCGACGGGCGGCGGCATCTTGAACGAGCTGGCCGGGAGCCTCGAGCTCCACGACGTCGAGGTCTTCGACAGCCAGTCGGGCATCGCCAACGGCGGCTCGCTCGTGGCCACCGGCCTCCACGTGCACGACAACCAGGGCCCCGGCCTGGTGAACGTGGGAATCGTCGCCTTCCTCACCCTCTCCGACTCGACCATCGAGTCGAACGCCGGCGACGCGATCCACAACACCCGGAGCGCAATCATCGACCGCGTGACCCTGCGCGCCAATCAAGGCGCCGGCGTGCGCGTCTCGGCCGGGATCACGCCGTTGGCCGTCGTCACCAACTCGACCCTCCACGGCAACGAGTACGGGCTGGTCGGGTCGGGCAACGGCTTCCTCCCCTCCAACGTCTCGCTGCTCAGCTCGACGCTCACCGGGAGCGGCGTCGACGCCATCGATCTCGAGGGAGCCCCGGACGGCGTGAACTTCCGCGTGGGTAGCTCGATCGTGGAGGGCGACTGCGCGCCCGACGTCGACGTCGACTCCCTGGGCGGCAACATCGAGATCTTCTTCGACAGCTGCGGCTTCGAGGAGGCGAGCGACCAGGTGCAGGTCGCCTTCGTCGACGTCGATCTCGGGCTGCTCGGCGACAACGGAGGCCCGACACAGACGCGGGCCCTCGGCCCCGCGAGCGTGGCCCGGGACGCGGCCGTGGACTGCCCGGCCACCGACCAGCGTGGCGTGGCTCGGACCGCCCCGTGCGACGCGGGCGCCTTCGAGGCGGGGGCCAACCTGCCGGCCATCGTCGTCGACAGCACCGCCGACGAGAACGACGCCACGCCCGACAACGGCACCTGCACCCTGCGCGAAGCCCTGATCGCGGCCAACCAGAACATGCCCGTCGACGGCTGCTCCTCGGGCTTCTCGGGCACCGACCGCATCGTGCTCCCGGCCGGGACCTACGCGCTCACGCTGCCCGGCAGCGGTGCCGAGGGCGGCGACCTCGTGATCGACGGCGACGTCGAGATCGAAGGCGTGGGCGCTCTGGTGACGCGCATCGACGCGGGCGCGCTCTCACGGGTGCTGTCGGTCACCGACGGCACGACGGCCGTGATCACCGGCGTCACCCTCGAGGGCGGCCGCGTCTTCGGGGCCGGCGGCGGCGTGCACAACGAGGGCGACCTCACCCTCGTGGGCTGCGAGGTGCGCGACAACGCGACCACGAGCTTCCTCGGCATCACCGATCTCGGCGGGGGCATCTACAACGGGACGATCGCGACGCTTCGGCTGGTGGACTCGACGGTGGCGGGCAACGGCACCACGACTGGCGGACGCGGCGGCGGCATCTACGACGACCTCGGCATCGTGTCGATCGAGAACTCGACGGTGAGCAGCAACTTCGCGGGCGAAGGCGGCGGCCTCGGAGTGCGCGGCGTGGTCACCGCCCTGAGCGCGACGCTCGCCAACAACGTCGGAGGCGCCGGCTTCACGGCGACCACCTTCGGTACGGGCC
>JASJCN010000199.1 GCA_030065975.1 Myxococcota bacterium | reverse complement strand
AGCCGATCTCGTGCTCTCCATCCTGCCGCCCTCCGAGGCCACGGCCCTGGCCCGAGCCTGCGCCGAGTCGATGTCGCGATCGGGGCGTCGGGTCCCCTACGCCGAGTGCAACGCGATCGCGCCGGAGACGAGCCGGGAGATCGCCGGGATCCTCGCCCTCGGCGACGACTTCATCGACGGCGGAATCATCGGCGGGCCTCCGCAGCCCGGAGCCTCGGGGACGCGGCTCTACGTGAGCGGCCCGCGAGCCGAGGAGCTCCTCGCCCTCGACGCGCCGGAGCAGGGGCTGATCGTCCGTTCGCTCGGCCCGGAGGTCGGCCGCGCATCGGCCATGAAGATGAGCTACGCGGCGCTCACCAAGGGCACGATGACCCTCCAGGCCGCGGTGCTGATGCTGGCCCGTCGGCACGGACTCGCCGAGCCCTTCGCCGAGGAGCTCCAGGCTTCCCAGGCCGCGGCCTGGAAGCGCATGGGCGTGCTCCCCTTCCTGCCCGCCGACGCGGGCCGCTGGATCGGCGAGATGGAGGAGATCGCAAGGACCTTCCGCGAGGCGGGTCTTCCCGGTGGCTTCCACGACGCGGCCGCCGACGTCTATCGGGCCATGGCGGCGACTCCCTTCGCCCGGGAGACGCGCGCCACGGTGGATCGCAGCCGCAGCCTGGAGGAGGCGATCGCCGCCTTCCTCGAGGCTGCGCAGAAGCTCTCGGAGGAATCGTGATGCGCATCGCCGCGCTGCTCCTCGTCCTGGCTCCGCTCTTCGGTTGTGCCGGGCTTCCCGGGCTCTCGGGCGGCGCGGCTCCGAGCGATCCCGTGGCGCTGCACTTCGAGTCGATCGTGATCGACGGCCACTCCGACACGACGCCCTGGTTCCAGGACCCGGACTGGGACTTCATGGAGCGCCACGACGAGGGGCATCAGGACTTCCCGCGCATGCGCGAGGGAGGCCTCGACGTCCAGTTCTGGTCGATCTGGATGGGGCGCACCGAGGGACACGGCCGCGCCGTACGCGATGCCGTCGAGCGCATGGACTCGGTCCACGAGCTGGTGCGCCGGCACCCGGACGAGCTGGTGCTGGCGACGGACGTGGCGGGGATCCGCGCGGGCGTGGCCGAGGGCAAGGTGGTGTGCCTGATGGGCATCGAGGGCGGCCACATCATCGAGGACAGCCTGCCGGCCCTGCGCACCTTCCATCGCCTGGGCGCCCGCTACATGACGCTGACCCACTCGTTCCACACCGCCTGGGCCGACTCGTCGGGCACCAACGAGCTGCCCGAGCCCGAGCACGGCGGCCTCACCGACTTCGGGCGCGAAGTGATTCGCGAGATGAACCGGCTCGGCATGATGGTCGACGTCTCCCACGTCTCCGACGACACCTTCTTCGACGTGATCGAGACCACGAGCGCGCCGGTGATCGCGTCGCACTCCTCGGCCCGCGGCGTCGCGGACCATCCCCGGAACATGAGCGACGAGATGCTGCGCGCCCTCTCGGCGAACGGCGGCGTGGTGATGATCAACTTCTACTCCGGCTACATCGACGAGGCGCTGGTCGAGCCCGTCCGCAACGTGTTCCGCAGCCTGGGTCCGCGCTTCGGCGAGCTGCGCGAGCGCTACGCCGACGATCCAAAGGGCCGGCGACGCGCGTACCGCGATCTCATGGCGGGCGTCGACATCCCGCAGACGAGCCTCTCGGTGCTGCTCGACCACTTCGACCACGCCATCGCCGTGGCCGGGGCCGACCACGTGGGGCTCGGGGCCGACTGGGACGGCGTCGCCTCCATGCCCGAGGGGATGGACGACGTGAGCAAGCTCCCGGCGCTGACGGCGGGCCTGCTCGAGCGCGGACACTCGCCCGAAGTCGTCCGCAAGGTGCTCGGCGAGAACCTCCTGCGCGTCATGGCCGCCGTCGAGGCCGCCGCGGAGGGCGTCCCGGCCCCGTGAACCCGGTTCCCTCCTGGCGCGTACTACCTGCGCAACCAAGGAGGACCCCGGATGGCATCGTCGACTCCCGTGCGCAGGCCCGGCCTGCTGCGTTCCCGTGAAGAGCGTCTCGTCGGCGGCGTCTGCGGCGGCCTGGCCGAGTGGCTCGGCTGGAACCCGACGCTCGTGCGTCTGCTCTTCGTGGGCGTCTCGGTCGCCTCGGCCGCCTTCCCCGGGATCCTCGTCTACGTGCTGCTCTGGATCCTGATGCCCGAGCGCCGCGGCGTCGACTGGGAGGTCTAGCCCTCCGAATCCGCGCGCAGGCGCGCGATCACGGAGACGTTGCCCCCGGGTAGCCCCAGCCGGAGCGCGCCCTGGTCGAGGGCGTCGAAGGCGAGGGACAGGGCCCGGTTCAGCGCGCCTCTCGCCTCGGCGAGCCCGTCGGGCTTCGGCACCCGCGACTCCGCCTCGAGCCACTCGTAGCCGAAGCGTTCGAGGAGCCGGCGCAGGGTGCGCACGCGGAACTCGTAGAGGTGGTAGGGCGAGAGCGTCTCGCCCTCGGCCGGGAACTTGAGGGCCCGGAGCAGCCCCGACGCGTCGAGGCCGAGGCCGCGCAGGACGGGAAGGCCGAGCCGCAGCGTCCGGAAGTAGACGGAGTCGACGTAGGTCGGGACCTCCACGACCAGCAGGCCCCCGGGCCGGACGAGCCGCGTGGTGGCCTCGATGGCGGCGGCGGGCGAGCGGACGTGCTCGAGCACGTGGCCCATGTAGACCACGTCGAAGCGTTCCTCGGGGAGGCTCGGATCGGGAAATGCCCGCCGCTCGACGTCGAGGCCCAGGGTCTCCCGGGCGTGGCGGGCGCCGATCTCGGTGATCTCGATGCCGCGGACCTTCCAGCCGCGGTCGCGGGCGAGCTTCAGGAAGTAGCCGCCGGCGCAGCCGATCTCGAACAGGGATCCCACGGGCGCCCGGGCCTCGATGCGATCGAGGAGGCGTCCGTAGCGTTCGAGCAGGCGATCGAAGCTGTCGAAGTAGCTGTCCGCCGACAGGCACGAGTCGTAGTCCTCGTCGAAGTAGTCGTCGTCGTAGAGTGAGGCGATGGCCTCCTCCGAGGGCGCGGGGCGCACCTGCACCAGGCTGCACCGACCGCAACGATGGAGGTCGTAGTGCGCTCCGGCGTGGGCGTACATGTCGGTCACGTAGGCCCGGAGGTCGTCCGCGCCGCACAGGTCGCAGGGGGCGCTCACGAGCCGCCGCCGAAGAGCTCCCGGGCGCGCAGCCGCAGCACCGTGACGTAGCCCTGCCAGAGCTGCCACCAGCCGAGCTTCGAGTCCCCGCGCACGCGGTCGGAGAACACGACGGGAACCTCGCCCACGCGAAGCCCCCGGCGATGGGCGCGGAAGAGGATCTCCTGGACGATGGCCGGACCCGGCGACCGCAGGCTCTTCGGATCGAGCCGCAGCAGGGCCTCCCGCCGGTAGCTTCGAAAGCCCGAGTTGGCGTCCCGGACTCCGATTCCGAACACCAGGCGGATGTACGCGTTGGCCGCCGTCGTGAGCCAGCGTCGCCAGAGGGCGCGGTCGGTGTCGCTCCCCCCGTGCACGAAGCGCGAGCCGAGCATCACGTCGTGGTCGTCGAGCCCGGACAGCAGGCTCGGGATGTAGCGGGGGTCGTGGGAGAAGTCGGCGTCCATCTCGACGATGCGGTCGGCGCCGCGATCGAGGGCGGCCAGGAACCCTTCCCGCCCGGCGTGGCCACGGCCCTTCTCGCCTTCGCGCAGGAGGACGTCGCCGAAGCCGTTGCGCCTCGCGTACTCCCGGACCCGTTCGGCGGTTCCGTCGGGCGACGCATCGTCCACCACGAGCACGTCCAGATCCGGAACGCCGAGCTTGCGGATCTCGTCGAGCAGGGGCCCCACGTTCTCGCACTCGTCGTACGTGGGAACGACGACGAGGGTCTTCACGTCGCTTCCAGCACGCGCCGCAGGGCCGAGAAGACCTGCTCTACGTCGATGGCCTCGACGCAGGTCCGGGTCCGATCGCACTCCCGCTTGTAGCAGGGGTGGCAGTCGATCTTCGGAACGACCTTCTCTCCGCGTCCGTAGAGCTCGATCTCCTGGGGACAGGTCGAGCCGAAGATCGCCACGACGGGTCGCCGCACGGCCAGGGCCAGGTGCATCGCGAGTGTGTCCCCCGTCACGACCGCTGTGCAGCGCTCGATGATGGCGGCGAACTCGCAGAGCGAGTCGGTGCGACCCGGGTCGACGAGGGCCACCTCGCCGAGAGCGCCGACTTCGCGCGCCGGCCCTTCGTCACGAGCCCCGGCCAGCAGGACGCAACGCAGTCCGAGTCGTTCGCTCACCCGGTCCGCGAGCTCCGCGAAGCCGTCCGGGCGCCACGCCTTGTAGGCGAAGACGTCTCCCGCACCGACGTTCAGCCCGATCAGCCGCTCGCCCTTGCCGACGCCGGCGCTCGAGAGGCGCCGCTGCGCGGCCGCGCGGTGGCCGTCGAGAAGGCGCAGCTGGTAGTCCTCGCCCTCGAAGGGCAGCCCCGCCATGTCGAAGCAGAGCTGCTGGTAGCTCTTCTCGTTGCGCCGGAACTTGAGCTCGTCGTCCAGCCCGAGGCGAAAGGCGTACTCCGAGTCGGGGTGGGCCGGTTGCAGGGCACCGGACGCGTCCATGAGAAACCCGCGCTTCTCCGTGGCTTCGATGCGGGCCGCGAGCCCCGTGGCCGCCGGCTCCTTGTCCAGGCAGATCAGCTGGTCGAAGCGCTCGGCCGGCAGGTGCGCGAGGGTCTCGACGTCGAGAGCGAGCACGCGATCCAGCGCCTCGAGCCCCGCGAGCAGCGGGGCTGCGGCCGGTCGCGTCAGCCACGTGATGTGCGCGTCGGGGTGGGCCCGTCGGAGCGCTTCGAGCAGGGGCGTGGTGCGCAGGACGTCCCCCGTCGCGCCCAGCTTGATCACGAGGATGCGCGCCCCGATCGGATCGTGGTGGGGACAGCCCTCGCACGCGCGCCGATGCCGACAGGGACGGTCTCCCAGATAGTGTCGGCAATCGGTGTGGACGACGGGCAGGGGCATGCCGGGTCAGTCCGCGTCGAGGCCCGCAGCGCGGATCCCGATGGGGAGTGCGGGCGTGGTCCGCGTCGCCTTGGGAGGGCGGAGTCCCAGCTTGCGGCGGAGCCAGCACCAGAGGTGGTGTGCGTAGTGTCGGGCGTAGGCCACGTGGTGATGGCTGCCCGATCCCAGACCGTGGACGGCATCGACGCCGATGCCGAGCGCCGTGCAGACGGGCGCCGGCAGCCGCGAGAAGAGCTCCGGGCGGACGCGGTCGCGCCACGTCTTCGGAAGGAGCGGCATCAGCTTGAACAGCGTCTCGTAGCCCTTGAAGGTTCGCGCTCGCTCGGGATCCCGGGCCAGATTGCTCGCGAAGAAGTCGCAGTCGAAGCCCTCTTCCAGCCGATCGACCTGCTCCCGGGTGGCCAGGCCCGCCTTGAGCACCTGATCGACCATCTCGACGCCGGGCAGCAGGTTCGTCCAGTAGGACTGGATCCGATACGGCGTGTGCTCGGCGTAGAGGCGTCGTGCCGACTCCTGCGCTCCGGCGGGCTCGCCGGGCAGGTCGAACATGTGGTCGCACTTCACGCGGAGCTTGTGGCGGATCATGGCGTCCAGGGCCCGCTCCACGGTCTCGGTCTTCTCGTATCTGCGGACGCTCTGGTACTTGTACTCGTCGTCCGCCGACTGGATGCCCATCTGCACGGAGGAGCATCCGGCGTTGGCGAGGTGACTCGCGATCTCGTCGTCCATGTAGCGCGGGTGGACGAGGCAGTGGAAGGGGAGACCGATCTCCCGGCGGTAGCGGTCGAGGAACGCGCGGATCCAGTCCTTGTCGACGGTGAAGACGTCGTCTTCGAAGTCGACGAAGCGGAGCCGGTAGCGGCGCTTGGCCAGGAGCAGCTCGTGCATCACGTGCTCGACGCTGCGCTGGCGGACGTAGCGGCCCTTCTCCCGCTTGTTCTCGGGCAGGTTGGCGAAGAAGTTGTTGAAGCAGAAGGTGCATCGGTAGGGACAGCCGCGCGCGGCCATCAGCATGTAGAAGTCTCCGATGCGGACGTGGTCCTCCCAGATCTCCTTGTCGCAGAAGGGGAGCGCGTCGAGATCCTGGACGAAGCCGGTCTGGGGCCCGCGGACGACCTGGCCATCCGGCGCCCGGAAGCGGGTGTTGGGAATCGGTGCGGTGGCGCCTCCTCGCTGGACCGCCCGGAGGATCTCCGGAAACGCGACGTCTCCTTCGCCGACGCAGACGTAGTCGACGAAGGGCTGGGCGAGGACGCGGTCGGGCACCGCGGAGGCGTGCACGCCGCCGAAGACGATGCGCGTCTCGGGCAGGAGCTGGCGAGCTTCCTCCGCGACCGAGAGCATCCAGCGATAGGTCCCCGTCAGCGGCGAGAAGGCGATCACGTCCGGCTGCTGGTCGACGATCGCCTGGATCACCTGGTCGCGGTCGTCGAACCAGGGCGAGAGCCTGGGGACGCGCAGGTTGTAGCGGTCGTCGAACAGCGCGGCGCTGTAGGCCAGCCCGACCTCGTGCCCGTCCCGTCGAGCGAGGGCCGCCAGCTGGCCGATGCCCAGCTGCTCCATCCCGAGTGCGACGAACGTGACCTGCAAGGGGGCTCCTGGGACCAGCTACCGGGATCCGGAATCGGGCCGGGCCGTGCCGGAAACGCTTCAGTATACGACGGGTTGGCGCTGCGAAGGGCCTTTGGGCGCCTCACTCTCCCCCTGGGGTCGCCTTCGGTGCCGCAGGCGGGAAGCCCCGCTCGGATGCCGCCCGCAAGAGCTCACGAGCCCGCTCTTCGTCGCCGTCGAACGAGGCCATGACGCCCAGGTAGAACCAGGCCAGGCCCTCCTCCGGAGCCTCGGTCCGGCGCGCCTCGAGCATTCGTCTGGAGGCATCCGGGGCCAGGCGGAGCCAGTTCGCGGCCACGTAGTGGGCGGGGTCGACCCGGCTCTCGCGGCCCCGTTCGGAGGCTCGGCGCGCGGCGTCGCGATCGCCGGCCCGCTCGTAGAGGTCCTCGAGCACGAGGTAGGCGAAGGGCGTGCGCGCATCGATCGGCTCGAAGAAGTTCGGCGTGGAGTCGATGGCCTGCTCCACGAATTGCGCGGCTCGCCCCGGGTTCCCCATCTGCCGGTGGATGTCCGCCAGGCGCAGCTGGTGGGCGCAGAGATCGAGGAAGAAGATCTGGCGCGGAGCCGCCTCGGCATCCCGCATGGCCTGGAAGGCCGCTTCCTTTCGACCCGACGCCATGTGTTCGGCGGCCAGCCGATAGTAGAACTCGTCGGTCGGGTGGTTCTCGAGCAGGGCCTCGTAGAGTGCCGTGCCGCTGCGCCAGTGGGAGCGGACCTCGGCCGCGACGAGGAGGAGGGCCCCGAAGCCGACGACGGCCGCGAGGACGAGGGGCAGGCGCAGGGCGCCGGCGCGCCCGATCGCTTCGGAGAGCCCCACGCCCAGGAGCAGGCAGAGCCCGATCAGCGATTGGTAGACGTAGCGGTCGGCGGCGAGGATGGGGATGTCCGAGAACCACGCCGCGAACACGCAGAGCGGGAGGATCGTCGCGCCGTACCAGGCGAGGCCGAAGAAGAGGGTGCGCCGTCCGGACGCGAACGCGTAGACGGTGAGAGCCACGAGCCCCACTCCCGCCGACGCGAGGACGAAGAAGGATGCGGGCAGCGCGCCCGGCTCGGGGAGCGGATAGAAGACGCCGAGCTCGAGGGGCACGAGCGCCTTCATCACGTAGAAGGCGACGTTGTGGAAGCCGATCACGGCCCACTCGAGGGGGCCGAAGGCATAGGTCGTGGCGAAGGGATTCGGCTGCGAGAAGTGGATCGATGCGGCCTGGACGAAGACGAGTGCCACCCCGAACGCGAGCTTGTCGGGCACGCTCGCGCGCAGGAAGGCCAGGAGCCCGCCGAGGCCCACCGGCCTTCGCCAGTAGTCGATCAGCACGAGCAGGGCCGGGAGCGTGATTCCGGCCGTCTTCGACAGGCAGGAGGCGGCGTAGAGGCCGACGCTCGCCCACATCCAGGGTCCGAGCCGTCCGTCCGGCTCCTCCCGACCGCGCACGTGCCGCAGGTAGGCGGCGATCGAGAGCAGGAAGAAGAAGAGGAAGAGGACGTTCTTCCGGCTCGTCACCCAGGCCACCGACTCGACGTTGAGCGGATGGATGCCGAAGGCGAGCGCGCCCACGGTCGCCGCCAGGCGGTCTCTCGTGAGCGCCGTGAAGAGCCCGAACACCAGCCCCGTATTGGCCAGGTGGAGCCAGAGGTTGGTCCGGTGGTAGCCCCGGGGCTCGAGCCCGAAGAAGTGATGGTCGACCGCGAAGCTCAGGTAGGTGAGCGGGAAGTACCGCATCTCGTGGCGGTCTTCGAGGAAGAGGTGTCGCAGGCCATCGAGGGAGAGGCTGCGGATCCCCGGATTGGTCACGACGGCATGGACGTCGTCGAGACTCACGAAGGGGTAGTCGAGAGCCGGCGCGAACAGGAGAAAGGTCGGCACCCACGCGACCGCGAGCCCGAGCAGCGAGCGGGTCGAGGGACTGGCCTCGCCGAGGAGCCTGGACGCAGCGTGCATGGTCGGCGGGTAGGGTACCCTCTCGCTCCCTGATGCCTTGGATGAGCCGCCCGCTCCTGTGGTGCCTGGGGGCACTCCTCGCGGCTCGCCTCGTCGTGATCGTCTGGGGCGTCGGCCGCGGGCTCGAGCTCGGCGACGAGGGATTCTTCCTGCTCAACCTGCGAGAGCCCGCGCAGGCTCCGCCGCTGTTCGCGTTCTACGCGATGACGTCCTGGATCGACGCCCTGCGCCAGGTGGACATCGTCGGGGTCCGCTGGCTGCGCATCGCTTGCGAGTGCCTGGCCTCCCTGGCCCTGGTTGCCGGGGCGGCCTTCTGGGTGCGGCGCCGGCTCCTGCCGGAAGGAGCCCCGGGCCTCTTCGCGCTCGTCGCGATGGCCGGTGTGGGCGGCTTCGTGACCACCGCGAGCCGGGCCTTCGGATACAACGATCTCACCAACCTGTGCACCTTCGTGGCGACGTCGCTCTTCCTCGTGCTGGACGCCCAGCCCGAGGGATCGCGCCCGTCGCGACTCCGGCTCCTGGCCTTCGTCGTGGGCTTCGCCCTCGGCTTCCAGC
>JASJCN010000198.1 GCA_030065975.1 Myxococcota bacterium | reverse complement strand
CGGGCGATCGAGGTGGACGTGCGCGCGGGGGCGGCGCTCGACTACGTGGAGGTGGTGAAGAACGGGCAGGCGTTCGCCCGGGAGGATGGGGTCGGGCAGGCGCGCTCCGTCGGGAACGCGTTTCGCGGGAAGGTGGCGCTGGCCCTCGGCTGGGGGGAGCCGGGAGAAGCGACCCGCTGGAGCGTCGACCTTCGCGTGGAGAGCGGGCGGCTCGTCGGTGTGGAGCCTCGGCTCGGAGCGGAGGAGGCACCCGAGGCACGCTTCGGCTTCGACGGCGCCTTCCACGCGGCGCGGGTGGAGCAGAAGGGCGATGCCGTGCACCTCGAGACGCGCAGCTGGAAGAACCCCACCACGCGAACGGACACCACCCAGAAGCTGGCACTCGAGATCGAGGGGGACGGGGAGACACGGATCGTGGGCTCGGTGAACGAGCGGGCGATCGACGTCGCCCTGTCCGAGCTGCGGGATGGGCCGCGTGCGGACATGATGGACGGGTTCGTCTCGCCCGCGTGGCAGCTCTCGCGCGCGGTGCCCGAGGCGGAGTACGCCTGGCGGTTCGGGGTGGAGGACGTGGATGCCTCGCCCGGGCCCGACGTGTACTACGTGCGGGTGCGGCAGAAGAACGACCAGTGGGCCTGGGGGTCGCCGGTGTTCGTGGGGTAGCGCTGGGCTCAGCCCCGCCCGCCCAGATCCTCCATGTAGGCGTTCACGATCACCTCGCGTTCGTCGCGCTCGTGTGCGTCGAGGCTCTCACGGAAGACGACGAAGCTCGAGTGGAAGACGACCCAGCTCGACCCTTCGTCGCTGGCGTCCGCCCCCGCGACGAGCTCGCCGATCCTCTCGCGCAAGGCCGCGTGCTCGAGGCGCAGCTGCTCCACACGGCGGTGGAAGCGCGGCTCGGCGGCCGCCGCGTTCTCCAGGACACCCGCGCGCTCCTCGGCCTCGAGATGTGCCAGGAACTGCCCGGCGTAGTCGCGGATCCGCTCCCGCGCCTCGACCTCGAGGGAGCCGTCTCCGGCGGCGAGCGCGTGGAGCAGGTCCTCGAGGCGCTCGCCCGAGGCCCGGAGGGTGCGGTGCTCCCCGTCGAGCCATTCCTGCTCGGCTCGCGGGGCCTGCTGGCGTACTGCTTCGACCATGGGTGCCTCCCTGGGCCGCGCCTGCCTCACGGCCCGCAGTGTTCGGGGCGTGCAACGCCCGTGCCGCGCAGGCAACACCCTGCGCATCTTGGGTGCCATCGGGGGCGCTGCATGCCCAGGGAACACTCACCGGGTGCCTGAAGGGGGGGCAGCTCGACGCGTCAGCGCGGAGCGACGCCGGCGGCAGGCGGCACCGTTCTTGCTCCATCCCGAGACGGGCGACGGGAGGGCCCGGATGAAGAGAATCGTCGCAGTCATCAAGCCGCACAAGATCGACGACGCCAAGGCGGCGCTCGGCCAGGCGGGTGTGCCCGGCATGACCCTGGCCGAGGTGCGGGGCTTCGGCAGGCAGAAGGGGCACAAGGAGCTGTATCGCGGTGCGGAGTACACCGTCAACCTGATCCCCAAGCTCCGGCTCGAGATCGTCGTCGCCGACGACATGGCCGAGAAGGTCACCGAGGCGCTCTGCACCTCCTGCAAATCGGGGACGCTCGGCGACGGCAAGATCTTCGTCGAGAGCCTGGACGACGCCGTCCGCGTGCGCACCGGGGAGGCCGGCGAGGCGGCGCTGTAGCGTGAACGCACAACCCGCGAACTCCGAGGCCGTCGACCCCTTCGTCGGCTACCGCCCGCTTCCCAAGACGTACGACGAGGTCTTCGACACCGAGGGCCGCGTGCACCCGTCCGTGTCTCCCGTCTTCGAACGGCTCCGCGGGATCGGGCGCGCCGAGTATCGACGGCTCCAGCGCCTCGCCGACGACGCATTCCTGCGCGGAGGCGTGACGTTCTCCGTCTACGGCGAGGACGGAGGAAACCCGGACCGCATCTTCCCCTTCGACCTGATGCCTCGCGTGGTGACGCGCGCCGAATGGGAGCAGGTCGAGAGCGGGCTGATCCAGCGCATCGCCGCCCTCAACCTCTTCCTCGGTGACGTCTACGGCGAGCAGCGGATCCTGAAGGAGGGCATCGTCCCTCGCGAGATGGTGGAGAGCTCCCGGGCATTCATGCCTTCGCTGATGGGCGTGCGGCCTCCCGGCGGCATCTACGTGCACATCGCGGGCATCGACCTCATCCGAGACACCGACGGACGCTTCCTGGTGCTCGAGGACAACATCCGGACGCCGTCGGGCGTCTCCTACGTGCTCGAAAACCGGATGGTGATGCGGCGCGTGATGCCCGAGCTCGCCAACGCCCGGGTGGCACCCGTCGACGACTATCCGAGGAAGCTCCGCGAGGCGCTGGCCAGCGTCGCCCCCTGTGGCGGGCGCGACGGGCATGCGGTGGTGCTCACGCCGGGGCCCTTCAACTCGGCCTACTTCGAGCACAGCTTCCTCGCCCGCCGCATGGGCTGCGAGCTGGTGCGCGGGAGCGACCTCTTCGTCGAGCGCGACCGCGTCTACGCCTGCACGACCCGGGGCCCGCAGCGCGTGGACGTGATCTATCGCCGCATCGACGACGAGTTCCTCGACCCGGAGTCGCTGCGCTCCGACTCCGCGCTGGGCGTCCCCGGCCTGATGCGCGCCTACGCCGCGGGCGAGGTGGCGCTCGTGAACGCCGTCGGCAACGGCGTCGCCGACGACAAGGGCATCTACCCCTACGTCCCCGACATGGTGCGCTTCTACCTGGATCAGGAGCCGATCCTCCCGCAGGTGCCCACCTACGTGTGCCAGCGAGACGAGGATCTGCGCTACGTGCTCGACCACCTGGACGAGCTGGTCATCAAGGCCGTGGGAGAGGCGGGGGGCTACGGCATGCTGGTGGGCCCGCGCGCCTGCCGCGAAGAGATCGAGACCTTCCGTGAGCGGCTGGCGGCCGACCCCCGCAACTACATCGCGCAGCCGCTGGTCCAGCTCTCGAGCTGCCCCACCTGGACGGATCAGGGCCTGGCGCCGCGGCGCGTCGACCTGCGCCCCTACGTGATCACGGGCGAGGAGAGCTGGGTGCTGCCCGGGGGCCTGACGCGCGTGGCGCTGGTCGAAGGCTCCTACGTGGTCAACTCGAGCCAGGGCGGCGGCTCCAAGGACACCTGGATCCTCGAGGAGGAAGCATGATCTCACGGGTGGCACAGAGCTGCTTCTGGCTCACGCGCTACCTCGAACGGGTGGACGCCCTGGCCCGCCTGCTCGACGTGCACCACGCCCTCCACATCGACGCCGCCGCCGCCGCGACCACCCGCTGGCGGCCCGTCCTGCGGGCCACCGGCCAGGAGGCCTCCTTCGTCGAGCGCCTGGGGGATGCGGCCGTGCACGACGGCGAGGCCGTGGAGGGCTTCGTCACGTGGGACGCCGACGATGCGGCCTCGCTGTGGCGCGCGGTCGGCGCGGCCCGCGAGAACGCCCGCACGGTCCGGGACGTGATGAGCCTCGAAGCCTGGGAGGCGATCAACGATCTGTGGCTCTGGATCAACCGCCCGGCGGCGCGGCGCCTGTTCGAGAAGAACCGCGGCTCCTTCTACGAGCACCTGATCCAATCGACCGTGCTCTTCCACGGCGTCTCCCACGGCACCATGCTGCACGACGAGCCGTTCACCTTCATGAAGCTCGGGCGCGCGGTCGAGCGCGCCGCCCAGACGGCCCGCATCCTCGACGCCCACGTCGCGCAGGACGCCGGGCCCGAGGGCGGCGCGGCCGATGCCAGCCGCTGGCTCTCCGCGTTGCGCTCGTGCTGCGCCTACGACCCCTTCTTCCGCGGCGCGAGCCACGCGCTGCACCAGACGTCGGTGGCGCGCTTCCTCGTCTTCGACCAGAGCTTCCCGCGCTCGGTGCTCTACAACCTCGACGAGACGCGAACCCTGCTGCGCGGCCTGCGCAAGAACGACCCCTTCGGGTTGCCGCGGCGCTCCCGCACCGCCCTCGAGCGGGCGCGCGGCGAGCTGCTGCAGATGGACATGGCCGACGTCGAACGACGCGGCCTGCACTCGACGCTCAACTTCGTCATCCGCGCGACCGATCATCTCTGCGACGCCATCCGCGACGACTACCTGGAGCCGCCGCAGGCCTGGCTCCGCCACTGCGTTCGCGTGCTCGAGAGCCTGGAGCGAGCGCCGGAGGCCGAGCGGGCGGCCTGAGGGCGAGCGAAGGCAGCTGACGTCTCGGGGCGGCGTGCGGGGGGGACGCAGCATTGGGCGAGGGCAAGCGGAGCAAGGAGACGCAGGATCACGGCGCGGCGGCCGTGCACCGGGCCGCGCTCGGCGACATCAAGGCCGAGAAGCGGAAGATCAAGGCCGCCGACTACGAGGCCGAGCTCGCGCGCCTGCAGATCGAGCTCGTGAAGCTCCAGGAGTGGATCAAGGCCAAGGGGCTCCGGGTCGTCGTGATCTTCGAGGGCCGCGATGCCGCGGGAAAGGGCGGCGTGATCAAGCGAATCACCCAGTCCCTGAACCCGCGCATCTGTCGGGTGGTCGCCCTCGGGCGACCCACCGAGAAGGAGCAGACGAGCTGGTACTTCCAGCGCTACGTCGAGCACCTGCCCTCCGCCGGTGAGCTCGTGCTCTTCGATCGCAGCTGGTACAACCGCGCCGGCGTGGAGAAGGTGATGGGCTTCTGCACGCCCGAAGAGCACGCCGAGTTCCTGCGCTCCTGCCCCGAGTTCGAGTGCATGCTCGTGCGCTCGGGGATCATCCTCGTCAAGTACTGGTTCTCGGTGAGCGACGAGGAGCAGGAACGCCGCTTCCAGCAGCGCATGGACGATCCCACCCGCAGCTGGAAGCTCAGCCCGATGGATGTGCAGTCGCGCATGCGGTGGGTCGACTACTCGAAGGCCAAGGACGAGATGTTCGCCCACACCGACATCGAGCAGGCGCCCTGGTACGTGGTGAACGCCGACAGCAAGAAGCGGGCGCGGCTGAACTGCATCACCCACCTGCTGAGCCTGATCGAGTACCAGGACCTGACCCCGACGCCCGAGAAGCTCCCGCCCCGGCCGGAGGCCGAGGGTTATGCGCGGCCGCCGCTCGAGACGCAGAGGTTCGTCCCGGAAGCCTGGTAGGAGAGGAGCGCGCGCGGGCTGGCGCGCGACACCGCGTTCCCAAGGGGAAGCTCGGGGAACGGCGTTCGCTCGGATGGAACGCCTTCTCCCAGTAGCCATCCCTTGCATCCACCACGCGGAGGCCCGCCATGCGAGCCCTGAGACTCCTCTTCGTCGCCCTGCTGGTGACGCTTCCCCTGCACGCCCACGCCATCGTCATCTCGACGTCGATCGGCGACTACGAGGTCACGCCCTTGACCGGCTCCTTCGACACCGTGTCGCCGACCCTCATGTCCCAGGTGTGGTGGGGCAACGCACTGCTGGCCGGCGAGTTCCGCAGCGGGCTCGGCGGCGGGCTCGGCTTCCCCAACGTCACCGACCCGATCGCCGCGCCCGGCCTCGGCAGCCCGATCTTCGCGTTCGCGGACGGCACCGGCGGCAGCTGGGAAGGACAATGGACTCGCGACGACGGGAACATCGGAACCATCCAGGGCCCGGGCTCGCTCCCCCTCGTATGGGCGGTCGCCCAGGCCGTGCCCGAGCCGGGCGCACTCGCCCTCGTTGCCGCCGGGATGCTGGGCCTCGTGCGCTGCGGATCGCGTGAGAGGAACGTCGCTTCCTCGCACGCCCAGCGGTCCGCCGCCAGGTGAAGCCGGCGGCGAACCGCGAGACGGCACGGTCAGCCCGCTGCACTCTCCACGACCGGGCCGGGCGCAGTGACGCCGGGACGGTGGAGCACGGGAACTGCCGCCGGGTCGTCGGCCATCGCGCTCGGAATCATCTCCAGGATCACGAGGCGACGGCGCCCGAAGAACGTGAGCGAGTCGTACACCAGGGCAGGACGAACCACCCAGTTGGTCTCGGGCAGGGCCTGGTACCCGCTGAACTCGCCGAGGCGCAGCTGGAAGGGCTCGCGGGCGCTCGCCTTCACGACGACGTGGGCGACGTGGTTGCCCGCCTCGTCCTCCACGACGTCGTCGAGGGTCGCCTGGAACTCGCCATCGTCGGGCAGCCAGAAGTCGGCGGGGCCCGCCCCACCCTCCACCATCACGTAGCGCGGTGAGGCGTTGGCCCGGGCCGCGGCGAAACGGGCGTCGCCCGCCGCGCCATCGAGCACCTGCTTCATCTCCCGCAGGTCCGCGATGGCCTCGGCGGCCTGCTGCCGGATCTCGTCCGTGCGAGCCCGAAGCTCGGTCTCGCGCGCGGCCATCCGCTGCTCTCGGTCCCGGAGGAGCTGCCGATAGGCCTCGCCCAGCGACTGCGCCTGCCGCGCCATCTGGAGAGCCGCCGCGCTGTCGTCCCCGGAGATCTCGTTCTTGATCTCGGCCCTGATCTTCTGGTGAGTCGTCGCGCTGATCTCGGATCGGATCTCGGCCTGCTGGGCGATCGACGCCTGGAGGAGGACCTCCTGGACCCGAAGGCCCGCCGAGAGCTCCTCCACCTCTCCGCTCTGCTTCTCCACGTCGCCGACGAGATTGCGGATGTCGATCCCCAGGTAGATCTGGATGCACAGGATGAGTGCGGGAATCGACGCCTTCAGGATCGGCCAGATGGTCTCGCTCATGGTGTTTCTCCGTCCCCCATTCCACTCGGCCAACTAGCAAGCTCCATACCACCCCTCGAGGCGCGTGAGCTGTGGATCGCGCCGAAGCGTCTGGCCTGGCAGACACCGAGATCTCGGGTGTCCACTCCAGTGGTCGGCTCGGAACGCCTAACGCTTCGAGGGCGGGGACGAGCCTGGCACGAGTTCTGCTTCTCCGTACTCCGCGTCCCGAGACGCCCCACAAGGAGGAGCCCCGTGATCATCTCCATCATCAACCACACCGAGCTCAGCAAGGACGAGGTCCAGCGCGTCGTCCGCGCCGTCAACCGCCAGATGCAGGAGGACTTCCGTCGCTACTGGCACAAGGAGGTCCACCTCCGTCTCGAGGGCTGGACCGGAGAACAGCCGGACCCGGAGCTCCCGCTCGACATGCGCGGCGATGCGGTCCTCTACCTGTGGGACGACAACGACGTCGAGAACGCACTCGGCTATCACGCCTTGAACTATCAGGGCGTCCCGTACGGCTTCGTCTTCACCCAGCTGGCCGACGCGCTCGGCGAGCCCTGGAGCGTGACTCTCTCCCACGAAGTCCTGGAGATGGCCATGGACGCCGAGGCCAACCTGCTCGCCCAGGGGCCGCACCCCGACCCCGCCGAGGGCGGGCGCATGGTCTACCACTGGTACGAGCTGTGCGACGCCGTCCAGTCCGACGTCTACGAGATCGACGGCGTGCCCGTGTCCAACTTCCTGCTCCCGCTCTACTTCACCGAAGGCGAGGAGCACCAGAACCACAACGACTTCCTGGGAACCCGCGTGCCCTCCTTCGGACTCGCGCCTGGGGGCTACATCGGGTACTTCGACCCGGAGACGGGCCGCCACGAGTCCTACATCGCGCCGGGCGACCACCTGGCTGCCGCGCGAAAGGCCTCGAAGGAGACGTGGCGCGGCATCACCCGCGCCGATCGCCACAAGGGCGCTCCGATCGGCTCGCAGATCGAGAACCCCGCATCCGTCCGCTGCGAAGCCATCACCTTCGAGCTCAGTGGAACGCACGGCGGCAACGGAGCCGCCCTCGAACGAGCCCAGCAGCTCGCCATGAGCCGCCTGGGCGCGGGCTGGGAGATCCGACGCTGCGCGGGGGACCCGAACGAGTTCGATGCGCTCGCTCCGGGCGACTCGAGCCTGGCCTTCGGCGAGGCCTGGCAGCTCTCCCACGGGCTCGAGGACGAGCCCGACGTCGTGTTCGCCGAGCCCTCGCTGACGCATCTGATCACCGGCGTCTCGGACGACGCCGAGGCCGAGTCGCGCGCTGGCCGGCTCGCCTCGGGGATCGGGCGCGGCAAGGACAAGCCGGGCACCGAGAGCCGCGACTGGGCGCTTCGCAGCTGCAACGTGCCCGAGGCGTGGGCCTTCTTCGAGGGGCTCCCCCAGGCCCCGGGCGAGGGGATCCGCATCGGGCACCCGGACAGCGGCTTCCAGCCCCACACCCAGCTCGACGCCGATCGCGTGCGAACCGACCTCGACCGCGACTTCCTCGGGCGCGACGCAGACCCCTCGGACCCCCTCGGAAGCCACGGACTCGCGACCGCCAGCGTGATCATGAGCGGCTACGGCCGCGGCGGCCACGACCGTCGCGACGCCTTGCAGGGCCCCGCCCTGTACGCCGAGATCGTCCCGCTGCGGGTCACCAAGCCGGGCTTCCTGCGACCGGCGCCGGTGCTGCTGAGCGCCGGCATGCACCGCCTGCGCGACGCCATCGACTACGCCGTCGCACAGCAGTGCGGCGTGATCTCGATGAGCCTGGGCGGCCTGCCGAGCCGGGCCGTGGAGAAGGCCGTTCGCAGAGCCGAGGAGGCCGGCGTGATCGTGCTGGCCGCCGCGGGCAACCAGGTGCGCTTCGTGGTCTGGCCCGCGCGCTACGAGTCGACCATCGCCGTCGCCGGCACCCACATCGAGGACGGCGCGTGGAAGGGCTCCTGTCGAGGGCGCGCGGTCGACGTCTCGGCACCGGCCGAGAGCGTCTGGCGGGCGTTGGTCGCAGACGACGGGGAGGAGATCGTCGGGCGCAGCTACGGCACGTCCTATGCCGTCGCCCTGACGGCCGGCGTGGCCGCGCTGTGGCTCTCGTATCACGGGCCCGACGCGCTCAAGAGCCGCTACGGAAACGCCGTGCCCGACGTCTTCCGGCAGCTCCTGAAGCAGACGGCGCGGCGCCATCGTCTTCCCCAGGACGAGTTCGGGGCGGGGATCGTCGATGCGGCGGCCCTCCTCGAGGCCGAGCTCCCGCCGGAGCGCGGCGCCCGGGCCGCGAGGGCGCCTGCCCGTTCGGCTTCAGGGGACACCCGCGACGCGCTCGCGGAGCGGGCCCTCGGCCGACGGATGCAGCTCGATAC
>JASJCN010000197.1 GCA_030065975.1 Myxococcota bacterium | reverse complement strand
ACCGGCGACGACTACCGCTACGGCCCCTCGAAGCCCGGCGAGACCAGCCTCTCGTTCCAGAACGTGAACCGCGGCAAGCGCTCGATCACCCTCGACGTCCGCCAGGACGAGGGCCGCGAGCTGTTGCTGCGACTGTGCGAGGGCGCCGACGTGCTGGTCGAGAACTTCCGGGCCGGCTTCCTCGCGAAGCAGGGGCTCGGCCCAGAGGTGCTGCAGGAGCGCAACCCCGGGCTGGTGGTGGCCTCGCTCTCGGGCTTTGGCCAGACGGGGCCCCGCGCCGGCGAGGCGTCCTACGACATCGTGGCCCAGGCGGCCGGCGGCTTCCTGGCCATGACCGGCTTCGAGGACGGACCGCCCGTACGCGGCGGCGGAGCGCTCGCCGACTACGTGGGCGGGCTCTACCTCGTGGTGGGCATCCTCGCCGCGTTGCGCGATCGCGACCGCACGGGCCGCGCGCGCGTCCTCGACCTTTCGAACCAGGACGCCGTGTTCGCCATCACCGACAGCGCGGCCTCGATCTTCCATGGCATCGGCGCGAGCATGCCCCGCGTCGGCAACGGCCACCCCTTCGCCGCTCCGTACAACGGCTACGCGACGAAGGACGGCTGGATGGTCGTCGCCACCGCGAGCAACAAGCTCTTCCGCAACATGATGGCCGGCATCGGACGCCCCGAGCTCGGCACCGACGAGCGCTTCAAGACCCATCGCGACCGCGCCAAGAACCGGCCGGAGCTCGACGCCATCCTGGCCGACTGGATGGCCGAGCGGACCTGCGACGAGGTGCGCGCGGCACTCGGCCCCGACGGAGCGGCCGTCCCCTGCACGAAGGTCGAAGACCCCGAGGATCTGCTCGAAGACGAGCAGCTGCTCTCCCGGGGCATGCTCGAGCGCCATCCCCACCCCGACGTGGGCGAGGTGCTCTTCCACGGCAACCCCGTGAAGCTCTCGGATACCGAGCCGCGGGAGCGCGCGCTGGCACCGGACCTCGGCGCCGACAACGAGGCGATCTACGCCGAGCTCGGTCTCGATGCAGCGGCCCTCGAGGATCTCCGCGAGCGCGGGATCGTCTAGTCGAGCTCTAGGGGCACGACACGACGCCGCCGACGGCGTTGCATCCGATCGGCAGGCCCGTGGCTCCGAACAGGTCGGCGGTGGCGGAGTCGTTCACGCTGTTGTCGCCGAAGGCCGTGGTGGCATCCAGGAAGAGGCCGAACTCGTTTCCGCTGACCGTGTTGCCGATCAGGACGACGCCGGCCGCACCCGCCACCTGGACGCCGTCGTCGCCGTTGCCGCCGACCGTGCAGCCGGAGACCCGGGAGCCCGAAGCGAGCTGGATGCCGTCGTCGGAGTTTCCCTGGACGACGCAGTCTCGCAGGTTGGCCCCGTCGCCCAGGACGATGCCGCTCAGCCCGTTCCCGCTGGAGGCGACGCCGGAGAGGTCGCAGCCTCCGCCGCAGGTGATGCCGTCGAGGCCACTGCCCGTCACGCGATCGCCGGACATGCTCACGCCGTCCCCCGCCTGGATCCCGAACTCGCTACCCGAGACGACGTTGCCGCTGAGGACGCTGCCGCCGGGAACCGAGATCCCCAGATCCGGGTTGCCGGACAGCGTGTTGTTGCGGACCTGCGAGACGCCCGGGCCGGGGTTGACCTGGATGCCCACGAGCGCGTTCCCGGTCACGACGTTGTTCTCGATGATCGCGTTCGCGTCGGCTCCGATGCCTCCGCCCTGGTTGTCCTCGGCCACGCAGCCCGTGACCCGGGAGTCGGCGCCGACGAAGATGCCCACGTCCCCGTTCCCTCGAGCGATCACGTTCTCGACGATGGCCTTGCCGGAGCTCCGGATCCCCGCGAGCGCGGCGTCCTCGACGAATCCGTTGCGAATGACGTGGCCGGGGAACGAGAGGAGTCCCAACGTGTCGTTGATTCCGTTGCGCCCGCCGAAGACGGTGAAGCCGTTCAGGTCGAGCTGGACTCCGTTGCCCAGGAAGAGCACGTCCGTAGCCGGGTCCAGATTCTCGAGCGAACTCGTGAGCCGGTAGCTCCCCTCCGCGTCGAGGGAAACCGGAAATCCCGGGTCGTCCGACGGAGTACAGCCCGTCTCGACCGCGCAGACCTGGTTGATCTCGATGACGCCATCGACGGCGAAGGATGCCGTGGGGATCAGGAACGAGAGCATCGAGAGGATCGGCAGCGCGGCGTAGGCTCGGGCTGTGGGGAGGCGCAGGAGTCGCATCGGTTCAGCTTCCTTCACCGTCGCCCGCCCTCACGGTACCACGAGGCTCGGTTCCCGCGCCTAGCGCCCGGGCGACAAGCGGGCGCAGAACTGACCGAGCGGATTGGCTCCGATCTGCGTCGTCTCGAGGCCCGCGTCGGCGGCCAGCCGAGCGAGCCCCTCGAAGCTCACGTAGAGCCAGGGAAAGACCGGGCTGGCGAGGCTCCCGTAGCGAAGCTGCACCTGAAGCGAGGCCCAGGGCTCGTCCTCGTAGCCGCAGCCGTCGATCACGATCCCGCCTCGTGGTGTGAGCAGTCCCGCGGCCTGTCGCAGCCAGGCGATGGCGCCCTCGGTGGTCCCGACGAGCCCGATCGAGTCCATCGAGAGGAGGATCGCGTCGAAGCGGCCGAGCTCCGGGCCGATCGCGAACGCGTCGAGCTGGCGGGCGTCCCTCAGTCCGCGGCGACGCATCACGTCGACGGCACCCGGCGAGGTGTCGATGGCGACCACCTCGCGGCCCGCCCGTTCGAGTGCGAGCGCCGCGCGCCCTGCCGCCGCGCCGACCTCGAGCACGCGTCCGCGGCACGCTTCGCGCTCCACGCGATCGATCTCCTCCAGGGCGCGCGGCACGTCGAAGAGCACCCCGGTGCTCCAGTCGTAGACCACGCCGTCGTCGCGGGTCACCTCGATGGCCTGGGGCGTCCCCTTATCGAGGTGGGCGAGGAGGGCTTCGCCGATGGGATCCGCGTCCGCGTCTTCAGCTCGCATCGTGGAAGATGATGCCGAGGGTGGTGCGCTCTCCATCTCGCACCTCGGAGACCCCGTGGCGGGTCTGTACCCGGTAGTCGCCGCGAGCGCCGGTCACCGGGCGCTCCGCGTTCGGGAAGATCAGTCCGACCCCGCGCTCGAGGGGAAGGGCGGTCCCGCGCGACTGCATGCGGGGGCGCTGCTCGACGAGGAGCAGCTCCCCGCCGCGGAACCCGACCTCGGGTCGCGAGAGCAGGATCACCACCTGCAGCGGGAACGCGACCTCGCCGTAGCGGTCCTGGTGCAGGCAGTTGTAGCCGCCCGTCCGGTAGTGCAGCAGGAGCGGCGTCGGACGCTCCTGTCCCGCGGCGTGACAGCGCGCGAGGAAGTCGTCGAGCCGATCCGGGAAGTGCTCCTTCCCACCCAGGCGCTCGCTCCAGCCGTTCGCGATGGCCGCGAGCGGCGGGTAGAGCGACGTGCGCAGGGCCTGGACTTCCGGCGGAAGCGGGTAGGCGAAGTAGCGGTACGCCCCGCGGTCGCCGTAGCGATGCTGGGCCAGGTCGACGCGGTTGCGGAACCGGGAATCGTCCTCGAAGAGCCGCGCCAGCTGCCCGCACTCCGAGGCCCGGAGCAGGGGGCGCCCGGTGCTGGCCCAGCCCCGCTCGTCCAGGCTCAAGGCCACCTCCGCCCAGTCGACCTGGGCGACCCTCTCCGCGATCGGGCTCGTGTCTCCCACGCTCGGATCATGGCAGCCCCCGCTCCCCCCCGCCGGTCGGAATCGGCTGCGGAAACAACCAGTTCGGCGCCCCCTCCCGAGGGGTAGGGACGGTCCTCACCCTGTGGGGCAAGGACCGTCCCCACCCTTCGGGGGTTGGCTTGACCCTTGTTGACTCGCGAGTCAATCTCCGGATCCGACTACGAAGGGAGCCCCCCATGAACTTCGGATTCAGTGAGGAGCAGGAGCTCCTCCGCAGCGAGGTGGCCAAGTTCCTGGCCGAGAGCTGCCCCATGGACGAGGTGCGGCGCATCGGCGAGGGGCCGGGCTTCTCGCCCGAGCTCTGGGGTCAGGTGTCCGAGCTCGGCTGGCCCGGGCTGATCATCGACGAGGCCCACGGCGGCGCGGGGCTCGGCTTCGTGGACCTGGTGGTCGTGCTCGAGGAGGTGGGGCGCGCGCTCTTCCCCTCGCCCCTGATCTCCACCACCCTCGCGGCCCATGCCATCGCCCGGGCCGGAAGCCCCGAGCAGCAGGCGCGGCTCCTTCCCGGCCTCGCGGCGGGCACGACCATCGGCAGCGTCGCCATCGCCGAGGCGGGCGACCTGCACGGCGCCGCGGGCATCACCCTTGCGGCCGAACGCAACGGCGACGACTGGGTCCTCACGGGCGAGAAGCCCGTGGTCGCCGACGCGGCCCAGGCCGATCTCTTCGTCGTGGCGTTCCGCACGGGCGAGGCCGAGGATGCGATCGCCTTCGGTCTCGTCGAGAAGACCGCCTCCGGGGTCAGCGTCGAGGACCGCGTCGGGATCGACCTCACCAAGCGCCAGGGCCGACTCGGTCTCGAAGGCGTCCGGCTCGGCAAGGGCGACGTGTTCGGCGATTCCGAGCTGCTCTCCCAGCTGCTCGATGCCGGGGCGACCGCGGTCGTAGCCGAGTCGGTGGGTGCGGCCGAGGCCGCCCTCGCGCTCACCTCGGGCTACGCGAAGGAGCGCATCCAGTTCGGTCGCCCGATCGGCCAGTTCCAGGCGGTCAAGCATCCGCTCGCCGTGATGTACCGGGACATCGAGTCGTTCAAGTCGCTGGTCTACTACGCGGCCTGGTGCATCGACGAGGGCCACGCCGACCGCTCGGTGGCCGCGTCGCGCGCCAAGGCGATGATGAGCGACACGTTCCCGCAGATCGGCATCGACACGGTGCAGCTCCACGGGGGCATGGGATACACGTGGGAGTACGACGCCCACCTCTTCCTCAAGCGCGCCAAGTGGGCGCGCCCCGTCTTCGGCGACGCCGACCACCACTACGAGCGCGTGGCCGCGCTGGGAGGCCTGTAGGTATGGACTTCGACTTCACCCCCGAGGAAGAGGCGTTCCGCGCCGAGGTCCAGGCCTTCATCGCGGAGCACAAGCCGAAGAAGGGCACGCCCCAAGAGATGGCCACCTGGCACGAGAAGGTGCGCGAGAAGCGCTGGGTCGGCTTCTCCTGGCCCAAGGACGTGGGCGGCGGCGGAGGTGGCATCGCCCAGCAGGTGATCCTCAAGGAGGAGATGGCCAAGGCCAAGGCGCCTTCCCTCGGCACCTGCTTCATGGGTCTCGCCTGGGTCGGCCCCTCGATCATCGAGTACGGCACCGAGGAGCAGAAGCAGCAGTTCATCCCGGACATCCTCGACGGCAAGTACCACTGGTGCACCGGCTACTCCGAGCCCGACTCCGGCAGCGATCTCGCGTCGGTCAAGTGCAAGTGCGAGCGCGACGGCGACGAGTACGTCGTGACCGGCCAGAAGATCTGGACCTCGATCGCCATGTGGTCCAAGTGGATCATCCTGCTGGTGCGCACGGGCCAGGGCGAGTCCAAGCACGACGGCATCACCTGCCTGCTCGTGCCGATGGACACGCAGGGCATCACGGTGCGTCCCATCCAGAACATGTCCGGCGGGACGATGTTCGCCGAGGTGTTCTTCGACGAGGTGCGCGTACCGGTCGAGAACCGGCTGGGCGAGGAAGGGCAGGGCTGGAAGGTCACGATCTCGGCGCTCGCTCACGAGCGCTCGAGCATCGCCGAGGTGACGAGTCTGCAGCGGAGCCTCGAGGGCCTGCGCGAGCTGGCCCGCAAGTCGACCAAGAACGGCGCTCCGGCGGCCGAGGATCGCGGCATCCGCCGGCGCCTGGCGTCGATCGACGCTCGCATCGAGGCCATGCGCCTGAACGGCATGCGCTTCCTCACCAAGCAGCTGAAGGGCGAGCCCGTCGGTGCAGAGACCTCGGTGAACAAGCTCACCCGCGCCGAGCTCGAGGTGGAGATCGGCGAGCTGGCTCTCGAGATGCAGGGCAGCCAGGGCGTACTCGGGGCGGGGAGCGGCGCCGTGCCCGACCGCGGCAAGTGGCAGAACCACGCCCTCAACTGGCCCGAGGTGGTGATCGGCGGCGGCACCCCGAACATCCAGAAGAACATCATCGCCGAGCGCATCCTGGGCCTGCCCAAGGATCCCGAGGCGTGAGCGAGGAGCGCCGGGCGCGCATCGAGAGCAAGCTGCGCGAGCGTCTCGACGCTGCCCACGTCGAGGTCGCGGACGAGAGCCACCTGCACGCCGGCCACGCCGGCGCCCGCGAGGGCGGAGGGCACTTCCGTGCGGTGATCGTCTCGGATCGCTTCGAGGGCAAGAACCGCGTCGCGGCTCAGCGCGAGGTCTACGCGGCCCTCGAGGACGAGATGGGCGCGCACATCCACGCGCTCGCGATGACGACCCTCACGCCCGCCCAGTGGAAGGAGCAGGGCGGGGGCTAGCCCGCGCGCACCCCGAAGGTCGCCTCGAGGAAGCGGACCAGCTCGCGCTCGGCGGCCCGCGTGCCGATCCCGCGAGCTCTCATCACCTCGGCTGCCTCTTCGAGGCGGCCGGCCATGCACAGGGCGTAGACCTGCAGGTGGACGACCGGCCGAGGGGCGTTGCGACGCTCCGCGGCCCGACCGAATCCGGCAGCGGCCCGCTCGTAGTCGCGGCGGGCCAGGGCCCCGGCCGCCCGGTGGAAGTCGAGGGGCAGGCCGCGTCGGCCCCGGGCATGGGCACGCTCTGCCGCCTGCAGGGTGCCGTCGTCGCTTCCCAGCAGCCAGAGCGGGAGGGTCTCGAGCCCGGTCTTCGAGAGCACCTCGTGGAGCCCCGGCACGTTGCGCAGGCCCAGGGAGCGATCGCTCGTGAAGTAGGCGTTGATGGCCGCCTGGTGATCGAACTCGGCCAGGGTCCCCTGCACGAGGGAAGCCGGCCAGAGCCTCTCGACGATCTCGCTGGCGGCAAATCCCTCTCTCGCCGCGGTGGTGTCCATCCAGGGAAGGAAATCGGGCAGTAGCTGCGGCACGGCCTCGATGCGATCCGAGAGGCGCTTGGGATGATCGTCCTCGAGCAGCGGCGCGTCCCCGAGCCGCACGCGCAGCATCTCCGGGTCGGCCATGAAGGTGGCGCCCAGCTGCTCCGGCCGCTCGAAGCCGAGCCGGCGCAGCTCGGCCCGGACCTTCGGGTTCCGCCACTGCGCGCGGAAGCGCTCCTCGCTCACGGGCGTCTCGACTCCCCGCGTTCCGAGCAGGATCCAGTCGAGGCCCGATCCGCCCCAGAGCGTGCAGTCGGAGAACACCGCGCAGAACGCGGCGGTGATGTTCTTCGCATCGTCCTCGAGGAGCGAGTGGACGGGCAGCCAGTAGCTGAGCACGCCGCCCTCGGAGAGCCGCGCGTGGGCGAGCTCGAAGTACTCGCGGGTGTAGAGGCTCACGATGCCGGCGGCCTTGGGAGGCGGCGGCTCGCCCGTGATCAGGTCGAAGCGCTCCTCGGTGGTCTGCAGGAAGTGCCGGCCGTCCTCCACGTGCACGACGACCCGGGGATCGTCGAGGGGGAGGCTCCCGGGCTCGGGGTAGGCGATGCGGTTCATCTCGAGGATGTCCCGGGAGACGTCCACGACGTCGATGCGCTCGAACTCGGGCCAGTCGGTGAGCGCCTTCGCGGTTCCGCCGACGCCGTAGCTGATCAGCAGCGCCCGCCGCGGCTCCGGGTGGATCGCCACCGGGAGGTACACGAAGAGCTTCATGTAGCGGTGCGACGCCAGGGTCGTCGCGGACATCGAGTAGCTGTTGGTGAGGAGGCGGTGGTCGAGCGGCTCGCCGAACCGGTCGCGTCGCAGGTAGATCGCGGTCTCGGTGAGGCCTTCGCGGATCTCGACCGCGACGGCGCCCTCGGCCCGTTCGAGGCGGCCGATGGGGACGCTCAGGTAGGCGCGCTCCATCAGGCTGCTCGGGAAGGCCATTACCCAGGCGACGAGCGCGATGCAGGCCGCGCTCGCGATCCCCGTGCCGGCCGGCTCTTCGGGGCGGGCGCCGGCGACGGCCGCCAGCAGCGCCGCCGCCAGGTAGCAGGCCGCGAGGATGCGGATGGAGGCTTCGATCCCGACGAGGGGCAGCAGCACGAAGCCGCCGAGCAGCGAGCCCAGGGCGGCTCCGGTGGTGTTGGCCAGGGTGAGCACGCCGGCCGAGCGGGTCTGGGCGGGGGCGGCGCGGTCGAGGGCCTCGCCGAGCAGGGTGAACGCGATCCCGGAGAGGAGGGAGACCGGGAGCATGAGCGGCAGGCCGAGCCTCAACATGTCGAGCCATCGGGTGACGGCCTGATCGCCGACGGCGGCCTGCACGAGCTGGAATCCCTGGTAGGTCGCGATCGTCGCGAGCCCGGCGGCGGCCGCGACGAAGGGCAGCGCCCGGAACGCACCCGGCGAGCGCGCGAGCCAGAGCGATCCGAGCAGGCCGCCGAGGCCGATGCCGGCCAGCACCACGCCCAGCATCAGCGCGAAGGCCAGGCTGTTGCCGTGGATGAAGAGCAGCAGGAACCGGAACCACACCACCTCGAGGGCGAGCAGCACGCCGCCGGTCACGAAAGCGGCCGCGGGCAGGGCCAGCGCCCGGCGCGGGATCGTGCCGGGCTCGGGGTCCGGCGCGGGCGCAGCCGCGCGCGCCCGCCGCGCCGCCAGCCCGAAGGCCAGCGCCGCTGCGACGAGGTTGGCCGCGGCCGCGGTGAGCGCCGCGCCGCGCACGCCGAACCAGCCGATCCACAGCGTGTGCGCGGAGACCGCGCCCGCCACCGCACCCAGGGTGTTCCAGCCGTAGAGCTTGCCGAGCACGCTGCCGAAACGGGGGTCGCGCGCGTAGAGCTCACGAACCAGCAGCGGGAGCGTCGCGCCCATCGCCGTCGACGGCACGAGCAGCAGCAGGAAGGCGACACCCATCCGGAAGGCGTTCAGCAGCCACGGCGTCTCTTGCAGGCCGCGCAGCACGGGTACCAGCAGCGGGGTGAGGAGCGGCAGC
>JASJCN010000196.1 GCA_030065975.1 Myxococcota bacterium | reverse complement strand
CGACCCTGCCTGAGGCGGCCGCGATCGAGCCGCTGACGAGTCCCCGGGCAGCCGGACGTGCGGGACTGGACGTCGACCCGCTCCTCGCCGAGGAGGCGCTGCGGGCCCGGGCGGCCGGCGAGAATTTTCCCGTCGCTCTCGGCTGGCTGCCGCGTCAGTACCGCGAGGGGCTGATGGCGCTCTACGCCTACGCCCGGCTCGTCGACGAGGCGGGAGACGCCGCCTCGGGGGACCGGCTGGCGCTGCTCGACGCAATCGAGGAAGACCTCGACGCGGCCGTCTCCGGAGCTCCGCGCCATCCCGTGCTGACGCGCCTGGCTCCGGTCATTCGCCGGCACGGGCTGCCCCGCGACGCGCTCGGCCGGCTCATCGAGGCCAACCGCTTCGACCAGCGCGGCGAAACGATCGCGGACGAGGAGGCGCTTCGCGCCTACTGCAGGCTGTCGGCGAACCCGGTGGGCGAGCTGGTGCTGCATCTCTTCGGCCAGGCGACGCCCTCGCGGGTCGCCCGGTCCGACGCGGTGTGCACGGCCCTCCAGGTGCTCGAGCACTGCCAGGACGTTCGCGAGGATGCCGAGGCGGGTCGGGTGTACCTGCCGAAGGACGAGCTCGACGCCGAGGGCATCGGACGCGACGAGCTGCTCGCCGCGAGCGCGTCGTCGGGGCTGCGCCGGGTGGTGGCCCGCCAGGTCGGGCGCAGTCGCGAGGATCTCCGCGAGGGCCGCTCCCTGGTTCGCGAGCTTCGCGGCGCGGCGCGCTTCGCGGTGGCCGGCTTCGTCGGGGGCGGCTTCGCCACCTGCCGCGCGTTCGAGGACGCGGGGTACGACCCGCTCCGCCACGTCGTGAAGGCGAGCCGTCGGCGCCAGCTGCTCGAGGGCGTGCGCGTGCTCCTCGGACGCGGCCGATGAGCGCGCAGGTCGCGGTCGTCGGGGGCGGGCTCGCGGGCATCCGCGCCGCGCTCGATTGTGCGGACGCGGGCCTGCGCGTGGTGCTCCTCGAGCGGCGCCCGGGCCTCGGCGGCGCGACCTGGTCGCGATCCCATCGCGGCCTTCACGTCGACAACGGCCAGCACGTGGCGATGCGGTGCTGTACCGCCTATCTCGATCTCCTCGAGCGGATCGGCAGCCGCGACCGGCTCGCGCTGCAGCCGCGCCTCGAGGTGCCCGTCGCGAGGCCCGGCCTCCCGCTCGCCTGGATCCGCCGCAGCCGGCTGCCGGCGCCGGCGCACCTGGGCGGGAGCCTGCTGCGCTTCGCTCCCTTGACCGTCCCCGAACGTCTCTCGGCGGCGCGCGCTGCGGCGGCATTCCTCTGGCTCGATCCGGAGGATCCCTCCCTCGACGAGCAGTCGGTCGGCGCCTGGCTGCGGAGCCAGGGGCAGAGCGATCGGGTGATCGACGGGCTGTGGGACCTGCTGCTGCGCCCGACGCTGAACCTCCCCGCCCGCGAGGCCTCGCTGGCGCTGGCCGCGAAGGTCCTGCGCACGGGCTTCCTCGACCGCGCCGACGCCGCCGACATCGGCATGCCCCGGGTTCCCTTCGACGTCCTCCACGGGCAGCCGGCCACCCGGGCGCTGTCGAACGCGGGTGTCGAGCTTCGCCTGCGCAGCCGGGTCGACGCGATCGAGCCGGCCCGCGACGGCCGGCTGCATCTGTGTGCGGACGGCACCGAGGCCCTCGACGTGGACGCCGTCATCGTGGCCACGCCCCACGACGTGGCGGGCTCGCTCCTGCCGGCCGAGGCGGGCGTGGACGCCCTGGCCCTGGCGAAGCTCGGGCATTCGCCCATCGTGAACCTCCACGTCGTCTTCGATCGCCCGGTCCTCGACCGGCCCTTCCTGGCGGCCCTCCAATCCCCCGTGCAGTGGGTCTTCGACCGGACCGGGCCGGCCGGGCTCTCGGAGGGTCAGTACCTCACGCTCTCGCTCTCTGCGGGGGATGCCTGCCTGGGCGAGTCGCGGGAACGGCTGCGTGAGATCTTCGTCCCGGCGCTGGGCGCGCTCCTGCCGGCCGCCCGGGAGGCACGCCTCGTCGACTTCTTCGTCACCAACGAGCCGCGCGCGACGTTCCGACAGGCGCCTGGCACCCGGCGGCTACGTCCCGGCACCGCGACGCGCCTGCCGGGCCTCTTCCTGGCCGGCGCCTGGACCGATACGGGCTGGCCCGACACGATGGAGGGTGCCGCGCGCAGCGGGGCCCGCGCGGCGGCCGCCGCCGTGGCGGGGTTGCGAACGGCCGCCGGCGGCCGCATGCCGGAGGCGGCGTGAGCTCCGCGATCTCTCGCGTCCCCCTGTCTCGCGAAGGCACGCCGGCGTGTCTGGAGCGCGCGCGTACGCTGCTGCGCCCGGCACTCGAGGAGGCTTCGGCCACGCTCGCGCCCGACGTGCGACGCATCGTGCACTATCACTGGGGATGGGTCGACGCCGAAGGGAACCGGCGACACTCGCCGCCGGGCAAGGCGGTGCGCCCCGCGCTCGCGCTGCTGTCTGCCGAGGCGGTCTGCGGGAGCGCCGCACAGGCGCTGTCGGGGGCGGCGGCCGTCGAGCTGACCCACGACTTCACGCTGCTCCACGACGACGTGATGGACGAGGACCGCGAGCGCCGTCATCGCCCGACGGCCTGGACGGTGTTCGGCGTGGGCCCCGCCATCTGCGCGGGCGACGCGCTCGCGGTGCTCGCCCAGCAGGTGCTGCTGCGGGACCCGAGCCCCGACCGCGCGGTCGCCCTGGCCGCCCTGCAGCGCGCGACCCAGCACGTGATCGCGGGCCAGACCCTGGACCTGCGCTTCGAGGGCGACCTCGCCATCACACCCGCGGACACCCTCGAGATGATGGCCGGCAAGACCGGCGCGCTGCTCGGCTGTGCCGCCTCGATCGGCGCCATCCTCGCCGGGGCCTCCGAGAAGCAGGTCGCGGACCTGCGCGAGTTCGGCGAAGCCCTCGGGATCGCGTTCCAGGCCGCCGACGACTGGCTCGGGATCTGGGGACGGAGCGATCGTACCGGCAAGCCCGTCGCGAACGACCTCCGGCGTCGCAAGGCTTCGCTGCCGGTCACGCTCGCGCTCTCGGCCGGGACCGACGCGAGTGCCGCGCTGCGCGGCTTCTACGAGCGGGAGGGCGGGCGCGACGGCGAGGACGAGATCGAGCGCGCCGTCGCCTGGATCGAGAGCACCGGGGCCGAGCGGCGGGTCCGCGAGATCGCCGAGGAGCAGCTGCAGACCGCTCGCGCGGCGCTTCTGCGGGTCGGCCCGCCGGCCGCGACCCACGACGAGCTGCTCTCGCTCGCCGCGTTCGTCGTCGATCGCCAGGGTTGAAGCGCCCGGTGCGCGGACCCCGAAGAGAGGAGGCTTCCTGATGGCGCGCGTCGCCACCCGTCCGCAGGTTCCCGGTTCCGCCGAGGCGCTCGGGCGCATCCGTGAGCACCTGCTCGGGCTGCAGCATCCCGGCGGCTACTGGAAGGCCGAGCTCGAGACGAACGTCACCATGGACGCCGAGGATCTCCTGCTGCGCGAGTTCCTCGGCATCCGAACGGACGTCGAGACCGCGCTCGCCGCCAACTGGATCCGGCACAAGCAGCAGCCCGACGGCAGCTGGAACACCTATCACGGAGGTCCGCCCGAGCTCTCCACCACGATCGAGGCCTACGCGGCCCTGCGGCTCGCGGGGGATCCGCCCGAGGCCGAGCACATGAAGCGCGCGAGGGAGGTGGTGCTCGGGCTCGGCGGGATCGAGGCGTCGCGCGTCTTTACCCGCATCTGGCTCGCGCTCTTCGGCGAGTGGCCCTGGAGCGCGCTGCCGGCGCTCCCGCCCGAGGTGATCCTCCTCCCGCCTCGCTTCCCGCTCAACATCTACGACTTCGCCTGCTGGGCGCGACAGACGATCGTGCCGCTCACGCTGGTCGCATCCTTCCGACCGGTCCGGCCGCTGCCCTTCTCGCTGGCCGAGCTTCGCGCCGGCGAGCGCCCGGCCGAGCGGCTCTCGCTGCGCACCTGGGGCGGGCGCTTCCAGCGGCTCGACACCGCGCTGCACTTCTACGAGCGCCACCCGATCCCGCCCCTGCGCCGCGCCGCGCGCCGGCTCGGGGCGGAGTGGATCCTGCGCCGCCAGGAGGCCGACGGCGGCTGGGGCGGCATCCAGCCGCCCTGGGTGTACTCGCTGCTGGCGCTCCACCTGCTCGGCTACCCGCTCGATCACCCGGCGCTCCAGAAGGGAATCGACGGGCTCCAGGGCTTCATCGTCGAGGAAGGCGACTTCCGCCGGCTCGAGGCGTGCCAGTCTCCGGTCTGGGACACGGCGCTGGTCATGCTCGCCCTGCGCGATGCGGGCGTCCCCGAGGATCACCCGGCGCTCGCCTCGGGTGCCTCCTGGCTCCTGCGCGAAGAGGTCCGCGTGCCCGGCGACTGGGCGGTGCGTCGGCCCGATCTCGCACCGGGGGGCTGGGCCTTCGAGTTCCACAACGACAACTACCCCGACACCGACGACACGGCCGAGGTGGTGATGGCGTTGCGCGGCGCGCACGCCGCCGACCCCGAAGCGATCGACGCGGCCATCGAGCGCGGCGTCGCGTGGACCCTGGGCATGCAGTCGACGGGCGGCGGCTTCGCGGCCTTCGACGTCGACAACACCAGCCGTCTCGCCAGCGAGCTTCCCTTCTGCGACTTCGGCGAGGTCATCGACCCGCCGAGCGCCGACGTGACGGCCCACGTGATCGAGATGGCCGCCGAGGAGGGGAGGGCGTCGGATCCGCGGGTGCAGGAGGCGGTGCGCTGGCTCCTCGCCGAGCAGGAGGCGGACGGATCCTGGTTCGGTCGCTGGGGGGCCAACCACCTGTACGGAACGGGCGCCGCCGTGCCGGCCCTGTGCCGGGCGGGTGTGCCTCGCGAGCACGAGGCGATCCGCCGGGCGGTGCGCTGGCTCGAACGGGTCCAGAACGAGGACGGCGGCTGGGGCGAGGACCTCCGCTCGTACGAAGAAGGGGGAACGCCGGGCCTCGGCGTCTCGACCGCCTCGCAGACGGCCTGGGCCCTGCTGGCGCTGCTGGCGGCCGACGAGCACAGCCGAAGCGTCGATCGCGGGATCGCCTGGCTCGTCGAGAACCAGCGGGACGACGGGGACTGGGACGAGCCCTGGTTCACGGGCACGGGCTTTCCCCGCGACTTCTACATCCGGTATCACCTGTACCGGAGCTGCTTTCCCGCGATGGCCCTCGGCCGGTACGTTTCGAGGGCTGCGAGGGCCGCGAGGTACGACCGAGCGTGATCGTCCTGGCCCCCATGAGGCTCGAGGCTCTGGCGCTTCGGCGCGGAGGCTCGCACCTGCGCGTGCGTCGCACGGGCGTCGGCCCCGAGCGCGTGCGCTCGAGCCTCGCGCGCCTAGAGCTTCCCGCGGACGAGCAGGTCGTCGTCGCCGGGCTGTGCGGATCGCTGGACCCGGCCTGCCGGGTGGGAGACGTCGTGGTCCCGAGCGAGCTTCGCTTCGCCGGCCGGCCCGAAGTTCGCGGCGTCGACGCCGGCATCGCCGGCGACTTGCGGGGCGCGGGCTTCGCCGTCCACGAAGGGCCGCTGGTCGGTGCGGACCACGCGGTGACCGGTGAGGAGCGCGAGGCTCTGGGGCGTGCCGGCTCGATCGCCGTCGACATGGAGTCGTCCTGGATCGCCGAGGCGTTGCCGGGACGCTCCGTGACCGTCGTCCGCGTCGTGCTCGATGCACCGGGTCAGGAGCTGTTCCGCTTCTCGACCCTCGTCCGTCTGACCCGCTGCCTGGGAGCGCTCTCCCGGGTGGCCCGGGTGCTGGGGGGGCCGTCCGAGGTCGCCGCACCCGCTCTACGAAGGAGCTCGTGATGCCGGTTCCCGCTCTCATCTGGAGGAACTGCTGATGCCGGTTCCCGTCTCGCAGATGCTCACGGTCGGGGGCTACGTGCTCGGCCAGAAGCTCCGCGGCCGGAAGCGCTACCCGCTCGTGCTGATGCTCGAGCCGCTCTATCGCTGCAACCTCTCGTGCGCGGGCTGCGGAAAGATCCAGTACCCGTCGCGGGTGCTGAAGCACCAGCTGAGCGTCGCCGAGTGCCTGGCCGCGGCCGACGAGTGCCCGGCTCCGGTCGTGAGCATCCCGGGCGGCGAGCCGCTGATGCACCCGGAGATCGACGCGATCGTGCGCGGGCTCGTCGAGCGCAAGAAGTACGTCTACCTGTGCACGAACGCGCTGCTCCTCGAGGAGAAGCTCGATCTCTTCGAGCCCAGCCGCTACCTGAGCTTCAGCGTGCACCTCGACGGGCTCGAGGCCGAGCACGATGCGGCGGTGTGTCGCAAGGGGACCTATCGCAGGGCCACCGCGGCGATCCGCGAGGCCGTGCGACGCGGCTTCCGGGTGACGACCAACACGACGCTCTTCGAGGGCGCCGACGTCGAGCGCACGGCCCGCTTCTTCGACGAGGCGATGTCGCTCGGCGTCGAGGGCATGATGGTGTCGCCCGGCTACTCCTACGACAAGGCGCCCGACCAGGATCACTTCCTCTCGCGCCGGCGTACGGCGGACTTCTTCCGGCGCGTGCTCGGCCGCCCGGAGAGCTCCGGCTGGCGCTTCAACCAGTCTCCGCTCTTCCTCGAGTTCCTGGCCGGTGGGCGCGACTACGACTGCACGCCCTGGGGCAACCCCACGTACTCGGTCTTCGGCTGGCAGCGGCCCTGCTACCTGCTGCAGGAGGGCTACGCCGAGAGCTTCGAGGAGCTGATGCGCGACACCGCGTGGCCGGAGTACGGCCCGAAGAGCGGCCGGGCGGAGTGCCGGGACTGCATGGTGCACAGCGGCTTCGAAGCGAGCGCCGTGGAGCATGCGGCGAGCTCGGCGACGGGCCTCGTCGCGATGCTGCGGGCGTTGGTCGCCGGGCCGCGGATTCCCGAGCCCGCCGCGGTGGCGCCGGCGCGTCCGGAGCTCGCCGTCGAGGAGACGCCGCTGCGCCGGGGCTGGACCGGCGACGGCTCGGCCGACTCGCTGCGCAAGGCCTTCTCCTACCGCGGAGACGTGACCCTGACCCTCGACGACGGCAGCGCGCTCGAGGGCTACGTGGCGAACCCGGGGCCCGGAGCGCTGCGGGTCTGGCCGCGCGGCGAGACCAAGCCCGTCCGCGTCCCGGCGGACCGCATCACGGCGGTCACGCTCTCGGGACGCGATCCCGCCGCGCCGCGGGGCGAGCGGACGAGCGCGTCGGCCTAGGAGATCGACAGGAGCTGGTGGGCTCCCTGCATGCGCTCCTGGATCGGGATGCCCTGCGGGCACGCTCCCTGGCAGGGAGCGGCGCAGCCGGTGCACACCGAGGCGTTCTTCGCGAGCTCGGCGTAGCGCGAGATGCCTTCCTTCTCATGGCCGTAGTCCTCGGCGTACATGCGGTGGCGCAGCACGTCGTGGATCGGCAGGCCCTCCGGGCACGAGCTCAGGCAGTCGCCGCAGTGGGGGGCACAGTAGGTTCCGGCGATCTGGCGGTCGTACTCCTCCAGGATCGCGAGGTCGGTCTCGGTCACGCCCTTGCCCGACGCGAACAGGTACTCGTCCACGTGCTGGAGCTCGCGGAACGAGATCACCAGACCCGAGACGTCGGGGTTCGAGAGCACCCACTTGAAGGCCGCCTGGGTGTAGGAGTCGGCCTGCTCGCGGAAGCCGGCCAGGCCGTGGTGCTTGGCGCCCTTGAGCGTCTTCATCGCGACCACGCCCATGTCCTGCTCCTCGCGGGCGCGACGGATCAGGTCCATCTGGTTCTTCCAGGCTCCGTGGTGGTAGGCCAGCATCATGACGTCGAAGCGTCCGGACGCGATGGCCGCCTCGGTCACCGTCTCGAGGTTCGGGGTGTGGGTGGAGAAGCCGAGGAAGCGCGCCTTCCCCTCCTGCTTCAGCTGGTCGAAGGCCTCGTGGAGGTTCGGGTCGAGCACCCGCTCGGCGGTGTCGACGGAGTGCACGTGCACCAGGTCGACCCAGTCGGTGCCGAGGCGTGACAGGCTGCCTTCGACGACCTCCTTGTAGCGCTCCACGGGGGTGCCGGTGGGGAGATGTCCGATCGGGGTGCAGAACTTGGTGGCGATGAACAGCTCGTCGCGGCGTCCCTGGATCGCCTTGCCGACGGCCTCCTCGCTGCCGTGCGCCGAGTAGTCCGGCGCCGTGTCCACGTAGTTCACGCCGCGGTCGAGTACGGCGCGGATGATGTCGACGCCCTTGTCGCCGGAGATCGGGCCCGCTCCGGCGGAGATGTCGGAGATCATGGCCTCCGTACGCCCGAGCCGGCGGAGCGACTGGACGCGCGCGCCCTTCCAGCTCTCGGACGGGTTCGGGTGGGTCATCTCCACCTCGGCGCCGAGCGCGGGCCCGGTCACGTTGGCCCAGCCCTTGCCCCCTTCGCCGACGCCGTAGCCGGCCCGGACGAAGGCGGTGGCGCCTCCGGCCGCCAGCACGCCCACGCCGGCTCCCACACCGGACGCTGCGCCGGAGAGGAAGCTCCGGCGGCTCTCGTCCACGTTGGATCGAGCGCTGCCGCGCACCCAGAAGAACGCGACGATCGCGAGCACCAGGAGCGTCCCCATTCCGACCACGAGCCCGGCGACCGCGTTGGGCAGCGGGCCTGCGACGGCGTCGGCCAGGGCCTGGGCGGCGGCTCCCATGGGATAGGCGCTCGTGTCGAGCCCCTCGATCGTGTCGAAGAGCATCGGGCCGGTCCAGACGAAGCCCACGATCGCGGCGACGACGAGACTGATGAGGACGGCGTTTCGGGTGGTCATGGACCCTCCATCGTTGACGCGCAAATAGAATGGCACGAAGGGGACGCAGCCGCCCACGGGGACCGGCTGAACGGGTGTCCAAGTCGGCTCTCGCGGGGCGCTCGCGGGGCTCTCGCGGGGCTCTCGCGGTTCTGGCGCGGCTCTCACGCGGTCGTGGCGGTCACGGGGCGAGCTGGCGCCACAGGATCGAGGCGCCGGCCAGCACGAGCATCACGAGGACGACGCGCCGGAAGCCCGGCCCGGAGATGCGCACG
>JASJCN010000195.1 GCA_030065975.1 Myxococcota bacterium | reverse complement strand
GCGTCGCGGTGGTCTCCACGGCATAGGGCGCGAAGCGGCCGCTCTCCTGGAAGGCCATCGCGAGGATCCGGTCGCCGCTGCACACCTCGGGCAGGATCTCCTTCTGGAGCGGCTCGCTCCCCCCCAGCAGGATGGCGTTGCCCGCGAGCAGCACCGTCGAGAGGAAGGGCTCGGGCGCGAGCACGCGGCCGCACTCGCCGAGCACCACGCCGAGCTCGCCGTAGCCCATGTCAGAGCCGCCGAGCTCCTCGGGGAAGGGGATGCCGATCCAGCCGAGCTCCCCCATCTCCTTCCAGAGCTCGCGGGAGAAGCCGGTCGCGTCCTTCTCGTCGCGCAGGGTGCGCATCCGCTCCACGGGCGACTTCTCGTCGCAGAAGCCCTTCGCCATGTCGCGGAGGATGAGTTGGTCTTCGGTGAGGATCAGTGCCATGATGGGCCCTTCTTCTGGCATACGCTGTGTCACTATACGTCGCCTGGGGCGGACTGCAATCCGAACGCCCTCCCCGGGAGTCTGCCGCATCCTATGCTCCCGGCGAGCGCCCGCCCGCCCTTTCCAGGAGTCCCCCCATGAGCGTCACCGCCCTCCACCCGGCCCCCGTCCCGCACTCGCCGATCGACGAGATCGCCCCGATGGTCGAGCGCCTGCGCGCGACCTTCGACGCCGGCCGGACGCGACCGCTCGAGTGGCGTCGCGGCCAGATCGAGGCCCTGATGCGCTTCGCGGAGGAGAACGGCGACGCGCTGGTCGAGGCGCTGCGCCTGGACTTCGGCAAGCCCGAGCTCGAGGCGAGGGTCTCCGACATCGGACAGATCGCGGGCGAGGCCAAGCTCGCCCTCAAGAACCTCAAGAAGTGGACGCGACCGGAGGGCGCCGGCACGGTCCCGCTGCTCGGCAAGTCCTTCGTCGTGCGCGACCCGCTCGGCGTCGTGCTGATCATCGCGCCCTGGAACTACCCGGTAGGCCTGCTCCTCTCGCCGCTGGTCGGCGCGCTCGCAGCGGGCAACGCCGTGGTGCTCAAGCCCAGCGAGGTCACACCGCACACCTCGGCCGTCCTGGGCGAGCAGCTTCCGAAGTACCTCGACACCGACGCGATCGCGATCGTCGAGGGCGGCGTCGAGGAGACCACGGCGCTGCTCGAGCAGCGCTTCGACCACATCATGTACACGGGCAACGGCCACGTCGGGAAGATCGTCATGGCCGCGGCGGCCAAGCACCTCACGCCCGTGACCCTGGAGCTCGGCGGCAAGAGCCCCTGCATCGTGGACCGCACGGCCGACCTCGAGGTGACCGCGCGGCGCATCGCCTGGGGCAAGTTCATGAACGCCGGGCAGACCTGCATCGCGCCCGACTACCTGCTCGTCGACGAGGCGATCGAGGAGGAGCTCATCCGCGAGCTCGAGAAGTGCGTCCAGCAGTTCTACGGCGGGGAGACGAAGGACAATCCCGACTACACCCGGGTCGTGAACGAGCGCCACCATGAGCGCGTGGCGAAGCTGATCGAAGGCGAGGAAGTCGCCTTCGGCGGCGCCACCGACGCGGAAGACTGCTTCATCGAGCCCACCGTGCTGCGGAACGTCTCGCCGGACGCGCCCGTGATGCAGGACGAGATCTTCGGCCCGGTGCTCCCCGTGCTCCGCACGAAGAACCTCGACGAGGCGATCGACTTCATCACGGCGCGCGAGAAGCCGCTCGCCCTCTACCTGTTCAGCACCGACGAATCCGCCGAGCAGCGCATCCTCTCGGAGACGAGCTCGGGCGGCGTCTGCATCAACGGCACCATCCTGCAGATCGGCAACCCGAAGATGCCCTTCGGCGGCGTCGGCCCGAGCGGCATGGGTGCCTACCACGGCCGCCACAGCTTCGAGACCTTCAGCCACCGCAAGGCCGTGCTGCGCCGCGGCTTCCGCTTCGACATGAAGATGATGTACCCGCCCTACACGAAGGCGCGGACCAGGCTCGTCAAGAAGATGCTCTGAGCGGGGCCTCCGCCCGCCTTCCCTCTCGCCGCCCACCACGAAGGATCACGATGACCGACAGCTACACCCCCCCGAAAGTCTGGACCTGGGACCAGGAGAGCGGCGGACGCTTCGCGAAGATCAACCGACCGATCGCTGGCCCGACGCACGACAAGGAGCTCCCGGTCGGCGAGCACCCTCTGCAGCTCCATTCCCTGGCCACGCCGAACGGCGTCAAGGTCACCGTGATGCTCGAGGAGCTGCTGGCCCTCGGCAAGGATGCCGAGTACGACGCGTGGCTCATCAACATCGGCGAGGGCGACCAGTTCGGAAGCGGCTTCGTCGACATCAACCCGAACTCGAAGATCCCGGCTCTGCTCGACCGCAGCACGGACCCGCCCACGCGCGTGTTCGAGTCCGCGGCCATCCTCGTCTACCTGGCCGAGAAGTTCGACAGCGCCTTCCTGCCCACGGAGCCCTCGGCCCGGGCGGAGACGATGTCGTGGCTGTTCTGGCTGCAGGCGAGCGCGCCCTATCTCGGAGGCGGCTTCGGTCACTTCTACGCGTACGCGCCGGAGAAGTACGAGTACCCGATCAACCGCTTCGCGATGGAGGCCAAACGCCAGCTCGACGTGCTCGACCGGAACCTGGCCGAGCGCCGCTGGCTCGCGGGGGACGAGTACACGATCGCGGACATGGCGACCTGCCCGTGGTATGGCGCGCTCGTCAAGGGACGGCTCTACGAGGCCGGCGAGTTCCTGGACGTCGAGTCGTACAAGAACGTCGTGCGCTGGGCCGACGAGTTCATGGCGCGTCCGGCCGTGCAGCGCGGCCAGCGCGTGAACCGGCCCTGGGGCGACGAGGCCACACAGGTCCCGGAGCGCCATTCGGCGGCCGATCTGGACTGATCGTGGGGGCCACGGGTGTCGTCGTTCCGGGCGGCGAAGACCCGGCCCTGAACGCGAGCCCGGAGCGCTAGGGCGCCGCGATGACGTGCGCGATCATGGTCGTGCCCTCGAAGACGGCCTTGTCGGCGACGTTCCGCTCGTCCACGAAGACGAAGTCGAAGGTGCCGTCCTCGTTGACGTCGCTGTGCAGCATCACCAGGAAGGCGGTGCCAGGCGTGGGCTCGGGCGCCGTCTGCACGGTGATGGACACGTTCTCGTGCGTGCCGGCCGCGAGGAAGGTCGCGCCTACGTAGATCTCGCCGACGGGCTTGCCGTCGCGGAAGGGATGCAGGACGAGCCAGCCGTCGGCCTGGATCGTGACCTCCGGGAAGACGAAGGTCCGGCCCTCGCGCGTGAGCCCCTCGGTCGCGATCGAGTTCGCGGCGCCGTTGCCCATCGTGAGCTTCGGCGCCTCGGCCGAGCCCGCGTCCTCGCCGAGCCCGACGCTCGGCGCGCCGAGCGCGCAGGCGAGGATCAGGAACACTCCGAGCCGTCGGACGCCGTGCATGGGGACTCCTTCTCGTCGATCGCAGGCGGTCGACGGCGAGGGTACCGGGGATCGTTCCGGGCGGCTCAGGCGAGGGGGGCTGCGCAGTCCGCTTCGGCGTAGCCTTGCGCCCACCGCGCCCGGCCCATGGGCCCAAGGAGAATCGACGTGAGCTTCCGCACCCTGACCTACGACACGAACGAACGCGTCGCGACGATCACACTGTCGCGCCCCGACCGCTACAACGCGATCGGCGAGGGCATGCCTCGCGAGATCCGCGAGGCGGTCGAGCGAGCCGACGCGGACCGCGACGTCCACGTGATCGTCGTGCGCGGCGACGGACCTGGCTTCTGCGGCGGCTACGACCTCAAGCGCTATGCCGAGGCGCGGGGAGAGCAGCACGGCTCGCAGGAGATGCCCTGGGATCCGACCGTCGACTTCAAGCTCATGTGGCAGAACACCCAGGACTTCATGTCGCTCTGGCGCTGCCACAAGCCGACCATCGCGCAGGTTCACGGTGCCGCGGTCGCGGGCGGTTCGGACATCGCGCTGTGCTGCGACTTCCTCGTCATGGCCGAGGACGCGACGATCGGATACCCGCCGGCCCGCGTCTGGGGCGTGCCGACCCCCTCGATGTGGGTCTACCGGCTGGGCCCGCAGATGGCGAAGCGCATGATGATGACGGGCGACGTGATCGACGGACGGCAGGCCCTCGCCATGGGGCTCGCGCTCGACGCACCGCCCGCCGACGAGCTCGAGGCAGCCGTCGGCCGGCTCGTCGAGCGGCTCCAGGGCATTCCGCGCAACCAGCTCATGATGACGAAGCTCGTCGTGAACCAGGCCTACGACAACATGGGGCTCCAGAACACGCAGATGTTCGCGACCTTCTTCGACGGCGTGGCTCGCCACTCGCCCGAGGGCCTCTGGTTCCGCGAGAAGGCCCAGGAGGAGGGCTTCAAGAAGGCGGTGGAAGCGCGCGACAGCGGCGAGGTGATCGCGCCGGGGGTCTCGAAGTAGGCGACGCCGCCTCGCCGGGTCAGCGTCCGGCGCCGTGCTCCGCGGGGTTCCAGGGATCGATGGGCTCGACCCGCAGGACGGCCGTCATGGCGCCCAAGGGGCAGTCGTGCATCCCATCCCCCCGGAGCTCGAAGCGGCCCCCCTCGAGGACCGCGTCCCTCGTCAGCGTGAACCGAAAACCGGAGCGATCCCAGTGCTCCCAGAAGTCGTCCTCATGCGCGATGACGTAGACCCTGAGTTGTCCGGGATCCAGCGCCCGGGCGACCTGCAGGTTCATCGTCCAGCCCACCTGAACGGTCTGCCCCGCGACGAGATCCCGTTCGAGGAAGCGCCGATAGCGGTGGCTCCGGCGCTCGTCATCCCACACGCTGAACTCGATGGAGAACTCGCCCTCGTCGTCGTTGTCACCCTCGCAGGTGTCGTGGATCGCCACCGATTCGAGGGTGATCCGGGAGACCCCGTGGAAGGCGCGGACCGGCGCGGTGTGCTCGATGGGCTTCGCGTTCGCGGGACGATCGCCGACCGCGTCGACGAGGTAGGCCCCGGACGTCACGACGCATTCCTGCGCGCAGCGCAGGTCCGCGATCTCGGCCCTCGGGAAACGGACCTCGACGCTCTTGCGCTCGCCGGCCCCCAGATGGTGCGCGCCGAGGGCGACGGCCGCGTCGCGGTTGCCCAGGTGCGTCATGAGCTTCACCTGCACGGCGCGGTCGCCCAGGTTCTCGATCGAGACGCGCCCGCGTTGCGCGTGCCCGACGCTGGGGCGATCGATCGACTCGAGCTCGAGGCGCATCAGGTCGCGCATGGCCGTCGCTCCGGGCGGCTCCAGGAATCCGCCACGCGCAGCCAGGGACGCCTGCTGGACGGGAGCCGTGACGCGGAAACGGGCGCCCGCGGCGGCGCGGACGGTTCGCGGCTGCGGATCCGAGTGCGGCTGCGGGGTGCGGGCCGTCAGGCGCAGTCCGCTTCCGAGCGGGGCGTCATCGGGCACGTGGACCCGAACCTCGCCGTGCGACCAGAAGTGCGGTCGCACGCGGACCGACCCGAAGTAGACGGCGCCGGGCTGCCCGGCACCCGAGAACGCGCGTCCGCGGATCACGACGAGCGTCCCGGCGGGCCCCGACGCGGGCTCGATCGACTGGACGAAGGGAACTCCGCTCGTCTCGGCCCGCCCGGGCTGCGTCGCCACGGGCGCCGCCGAGGGCTTCGGGGTTCCGGGGCGAACGCCGACCGGGGCGACGGGCTGACCGATCCGGCCGGGCTGGGCCTGCACGGGAGCGACCGGCTGCGTTTCCGCCTGGAGGGGCGTGCGCTGTCCTCGCGACGGTCCGGAGCCCGCACTTCCCAGTCCCTTGTGGCGTCGCGGGCGCAGTCTGGAAGCGGGCTTCTTCGCGTCCGCCGCCCCGGGTGTGACCTGCGGAGCGACCGGAGCGGGCGAAACGGGCACGGCGACGGGCGCGACGGGCTGCGGCTCGCCGGCCGCGACGGGCGATGCCAGGCAGTACGCGATCAGGAGGACCAGGAGTCGGCGGGGCTGCATCGGAGTTCCCTTCCTTGGCTCCGCCGTCACGGCCGGACGGCGGGGGAGTGGTTCTCAGGGCCTGTTCTGGCTTGCCCTTGGTCGAGGAAGACGTCGGTGGGGTTCAATCAGTCTGGAGCCCCGAGGGGGACCCGACGCGTGCGCGAGCATCGATGACACCGGCACGCCCGCGCTCTCCCGGCTGCGCACCCTGTTCGAGGCGGGGCCGTCTCTCGACTGCGCTGCGACCCCGGAGAGCGCGATACCATGGCCATCGATCCTCCGAGGAGCTCGCCGATGCCCGACCTGCAGCGCTTCGACGCGCGCCGCGATCTCGACTGGGAGAAGGCCTGGAAGGCCTTCGACGAAGACGGCGGTCTGATCGTGGAGAGCTTCATCGACCCCGAGCTGCTCGCGCGGCTGCAGGCGGACTTCGGGCCGCTCATCCAGCGGCACGAGCCGGGCAGCACCACGGAGGGGCTCTGGACGGAGTTCCACGGAGACGTGACCAAACGCATCACCGGTCTGCCGACCCACTCGCAGGCCTGGGTCGAGCTGCTCTGCGACGAGCGCTACCAGGCCATGGGCGACCGCTACCTGGGACCGAACGAGTACTGGCTCAACACGGGCCAGCTGATCTGCATCGGCCCCGGCGAGACCCCGCAGATGCTGCACCGCGACGAGCTGAACTGGCCGCACGCGATGCGTCAGCACGAGATCACGGTGACCGCGATCTTTGCGCTCACGGACTTCACCGAGGCCAATGGCGCGACCGTGATCGCACCGGGCTCGAACCACTGGCCCGGCGCGCTGCCGAAGGTTCCCGAGGAGGCGACCTGCCGCGCCACCATGACGGCGGGCTCCGCCCTGCTCTACAGCGGCAAGGTGATCCACGGCGGCGGCGCGAACGTCACGACGGACCAGTGGCGGGTGGGCCTGCATGCGGGCTTCTGTTGCGGATGGCTGCGCTCCGAGGAGAACTTCCAGCTCACGATCCCGCTTGAGGTGGCCCGCACCCTGCCCGCGCGCGCACGCCTGCTGCTCGGCTTCTCCTCCTACTCCCCGGAGTTCGGCGGCCGACTGGGTCTGGTCGACTACGACGACGCGGCGCGCCTGCTCGACTGAGCGCGCGTCCTCACGCTCCGCGCCGGCGCGCCCGGAAGCGCGACGGCGCTTCGCCGATCACGCGCTTGAACGCGGCCGAGAACGAGAAGCCCGTGGCGTAGCCGACCTGGTCGGCGATCACGTCGATCGCGTGCGGGCCGTCGGTCAACAGCCGGCAGGCCTCCTGCATGCGCACCTGCTCCACCACGCGCGCCGGCGACGTGCCCTGGGCGCGCTTGACCATCCGGTAGAGCGTCGCGCGAGAGACGCCGAGCGCGCCCGCGAGGTGGTCCGTGTCCCAGGGACCGCGAGGCCGATCGCGCACCTGCGCCCACAGGTCGGCCAACCGCAGGCCCTCGTCGCCGTGTTCCGCACCGTCGGACCGCGACGCCTCCGACAGCATCGCGTCGAGATGGCTGCGCAGGATCGTCGCGTGCAGCTGGAAGGCGTCCGGGGGCGCGGCGTCGCCCGGATCGTCGGGGCCCGGCCGGGCGAAGCGATCCGCATGGCGCGTGCGGAGATACTCGAAGGGATGCTCGCCGCCCGGGAGCGACGCCTGGGGCGCGCCCGTGGTCGCGTCGCCGAGGGGATGCTCGGCGAGCATGCCCTCGACGGGCGGCACGAGCCGCCGCAGCCAGCGCCCGGGCAGCACCCGCACGCCGCCTTCGCGCAGGCGCGCCCAGCGGGGCTCGTCGGCCAGCCGGATCGCGAGGAAGGTCCAGCGCGAGGCGTGGGCGCGGTGGCGCCGCGGCCGCCCCGCCGGCGACAGCACGAGGTCGCCGGGCGCCAGCTCGCGCGCCGGGAAACCCTCGGCTTCGAAGCGGCCCGTGCCCGCGATGCTGCCGAGCACGAGGTGCGTCGCCGCGGGCCCCGGCCAGTCGAACCCCCGGCCGACCTCGCTGATGCCGACCAGGCTCACCCCCCCGCTGCGCAGCGGCCGCGCGCGCGGATCGGCCATCGGCAGCAGCCAGTCGCGGCTGCCCGAGGGGACGTGAACGCCTCGGCTCGGGACGTCGGCCATGGGGCGATGGTGACACGAATTCGTATGGAATTGGAATCCTCGGCGATGGCCTGCGGGCGCCCCGCGCGGGACCCTTCGGGGCCAGAGACGAGGAGACCCGATGGCCCGCCTGGCGGATCTGCCCGATGTGGAACGCGAGCACCTGCTGGGGAAGGCGTGTGAGCCCTTCGCCACGCGGCCCTGGGCCGAGGGACCGCCGCTCCGCGAACGGCGTGTCGCCCTCGTGACCACGGCGGGTCTGCACCGGGCGGGCGACCGCGCCTTCCAGGTCGTCGATCTGAGCTACCGCGTGATCCCGGGTGACATCGAGGCCGACGCGCTCACGATGACCCACTCGTCCGTGCACTTCGATCGGACCGGCTTCCGGGAGGACGTGAACCTCGTGTTCCCGATCGAACGCCTGCGCGAGCTCGAGGACGAAGGTGTCATCGGCTCCGTCGCCGACTATCACTACTCGCTCATGGGCGCCGGCTGGCTCCCCCACCAGATCGAGCCGACGGTGCGCGAGCTCGCCCGCCTGCTGCGCGAGGATCGCGTCGACGCGGTCTGTCTGGTCCCCGTCTGACCCAACTGCACCCGCGCGGTCGGCGCGGCGAGCCACTTCCTGGAGAGCGAGGGCGTGCCCACGACGGGAATCAGCCTGGTGCGCGAGCACACGGAGGCGATGCAGCTGCCGCGCTTCCTGTGGGTGCCCTTCGAGCTGGGACGGCCCTTCGGCGCCCCGAACGAGCCGGCCTTCCAGCGGCGCGTGCTGCACGCGGCGCTCGCGCTCTTCGACGGGCGGCCGGGCCCGGTCGTGCTCGAGGACTTCCCCGACGACGCGCCCGCGGCGCCCGCGTCCGACGAGGCCTGGGCCTGCCCCGTGAGCTTCGCGCCCGTCGACGATGGACGCCCCGAGCTCGCGCGACGGGTCCGCGACGAGATGGAGCGGC
>JASJCN010000194.1 GCA_030065975.1 Myxococcota bacterium | reverse complement strand
CCGGCATCCTGAAGCCCGGCGTGCCCTGCGTCGTCGGGCGCCTCTCGCCCGAGGCGCTCGGTGCGGTCGAGAAGCGAGCGGCCGAAGTCGGCGCCCCGCTGCATCGCGAGGGGGCGGAGATCGCGCTCTCCACGACGGCGCGTGGGATCGACGGCTCGACCCTCGCGCTCGACGACGGCGCCCTGCGCCTCGAGGTGGAGGTCGCGGCGCCCGGGCCGCATCAGGCCCGCAACGCCGGCCTCGCCCTGGCCTGCGTGCATCGGCTCCTCCCCGATCGGAACGACGAGCTCCGGGCGGCGGCCGGCGCCGTGCTGCCCCGGCTGCAGGTTCCGGGCCGCGTCGAGATCGTCGGGCGCGAGCCCATGCGGGTGGTGGACGCGGCGCACACCGAGGCCTCGCTGCGCGCCCTGATGGAGGTGCTCTCGGGAGTCCCGCGCGAGCGTGCACACGCCGTGCTCTCGATCTCCGAGGGCAAGGACCTGGCGCTCCTGTGCGAGATCCTGGCCCCGGGCTTCGACCACTTCACCCTCACGCGGGCGGAGCCCACGCGCTCGGCGGCGCCCGAAGCGCTGCGCGACCTCCTCGCTGCGAAGGCCTCCGGGGCTCGCATCGACGTCGAGCCCGATCCCGAGCGCGCCTTGTCCGTGGCGCTCTCGACCGCCGGCCCTCGGGACCTCTTGTGTGCCACGGGATCGTTCTATCTGGCCGGGCCCGCGCGCCGGCGCTGGGCGGAGCCCTCCGATGGCGGCTGAGGCTTCGGCCCAGGCCGAGGAGCACTTCCAGCGCGAGGTGCGCGAGCACCTGCGGCGCAACTATGCCGCGCACCTCACCCACGGGCTGCTCGGCCAGACCGGCTTCCGGCTGATCAATGCACCCACCTTCATCCCGGCGTACGTCGATCTGATCTCCGGCGGCTCGGCCCTGGCGGTGGGCGCGGCGCGCGCCTTCCAGTCGCTCGGGATGTGTCTCTCGCCGCTGCTCGGCGCGTCGTTGATCGAGCACCGCAAGAAGGTGCTGCCCGTGGGCTTCCTGGTGGGCGGCGCCATGCGCGTGCAGGTCCTCGGGCTCGCGCTCGCGGGCTTCTTCTTCGGGGGGACGCCGGCGCTGCTCTCGGTGTTCTTCTTCCTCGGTCTGTTCGGCTTCTTCCTCGGGATGCAGGGGGTGGTCTTCAACTTCCTGATCTCGAAGGTGATCCCCGTCGACGTGCGCGGCCGCCTGCTCGGTCTGCGCAATGCCCTCGCAACGGTGACCGCCGCGCTCGTGGGTATCGTGGGCGGGCGCCTCATCGACGTCGACCTCTTCGGCAACGGCTACGCGGCGACCTTCCTGGTGGCCTTCGTGCTGACGAGCCTCGGCCTCTTGAGCCTCTCGTTCATGAAGGAGCCGGAGTCGCCGGAGGTCCGGGAGAACACGAGGCTCGGGGCGCGCCTTCGCGACGTGCCGGCCCTGCTGCGCGCCGACCCGGCCTTCACCCGCTTCTTCCTCGCCCGGGCTCTCGCGACCATGGGGCGCATGTCCGTGCCCTTCTACGTGATCTACGCGGGCACCCAGATGGAGATCAGCGGCGCGACCCTCGGCAACCTGAGCGGCGCGTTCGTGATCGCCCAGGGCGGGAGCAACCTCTTGTGGGGCGCCGTGGCCGACCGGAGCGGCTTCCGCCTGGTCTTCCTGCTCTCGCTGGTGCTGTGGATGGCCTCGGCGCTGCTGCTGCTCTCGACCACCGGCGAGTTCGCGCTCCTCGCCGTGATGTTCGGCCTCGGCGCCGGCCTCGGCGGCTTCATGATGGCCGGCCAGAACCTCGTGCTCGAGTTCGGCGAGCGCGAGGACCTGCCGTTGCGCATCGCGCTCTCCAACACGGGCTCCGAGCTCGCCGGCGTGATCGGGCCGCTACTCGCGGGCGTGCTGGCCATGGCGTCGGGCTACCCGGCGGTGTTCTGGACGGCGATCGCGTTCCAGGCGATGGGGCTCTTCGCGGTGCTCTGGCTCGTGCCCGACCCGCGTCACACGCGCGCCTAGCGGCGGCGGGCCCGCGCCCGGCCGAGCATCCCGACGCCGAGGAGTGCCACGGGAAGCAGTGCCGGCTCGGGCGCCGGGTGCGCCACGGGCCGGAAGAGCTCGAGCGTGCTGACGCAATCGGCGACATCGAAGCCGTCGACCCGCCCGGAGCAGCCGGTGGTGTAGCTCGGCCCCTCGTCCTGGAAGAACACCGAGTCGAAGAAGTCGCTGAAGAAGATCGTGAGGCGGTCGCCAGGCAAGAAGAACTCGACCCCTGCCGTGTTCGGGAAGTCGCCGAATCCCAGGGTGTCGCTTCGGATCGTGCCGAAGGCGCCCTGGGAGAAGAAGCGGTCGAACGACGAGAACACGATCGGGGTGGCGACGCTTCCGGGCTCATCGGGTGCGACGAAGCTCGCCGAGAACGTGTGGATCATGCTCAGGATGAATTGGCCGACGGCGTCGGGCTCGAGGAAGGTGACGGCGAGCGGGTCGACCTCGAGGGTCACGTCGCGCAGCCCGAACGTCCAGGCATTGCCGTCCACCTCGGACACGATGGTGGCCGAGAACTGGTAGCTGGGGCCTGAGACGGAGACTGAAGGGGCAGTGACGTCGAAGCGAGCATTCGTCGAGCCCGAGTCGTCGGCGCAGCCGGTCGCGAAGTCCGTCAGGGTGCAGTTCACCGAGACCTCGAGGCCGAAGTCGAAGCGCGTCTCGAAGCCGGCGGCGGCCCAGTCGAGGGGCTCGAGCTTCACGGCGGCGGCGGGCGTCGCCAGCAGCAGACCTAGCACGGGAACGAAGAGGCGAGAGATGGGGTGCACGGGGGGTCCTCCTCCGACGGGTTCGTCGGAGGAGTGGCTCTCCACATCGGGATGTGGCGTTCTCGCCTCCCTCAGAGCCCTTCACACAGCACGCGGAGCTCGCGGAAGACGTCGCGGAGCTCGGTGTCGTCGCGCGGCGGGGCCGGGGCGCGGCCCCGCTCGAGAGCGCGGGCGGCGCGCCGCAGGCTCGCCACCGACTTCCGGATCCGGGTCCCGGTGATCTCGAAGTTCGAGGGGCGGCTGCGCGCATCCCAGAGCCGCTTCAGGGTCCGACCGAGGACGCGCTGCTCGTCGGCGAGGGCGGCCAGGCGCTTGGCCAGGCGCTTGCGCGCGCGCGCGTCGAGGCTCGCGGGGTCCTCGCGCCAGGCGAGCCACTCGAGAGCGGCGAGGCTCTTGGCCACGGCGAAGCGTGATGCGTCGAGCGCGTAGTCGATCTCGTCGAAGGTCAACGGGTCGGCCTCGCGCAGCGCATCCATGCCGGCCAGTCGCTCGCGGAACGCGTCGAGCCTACGGCCGCTCCGCTCGAGGGCCTTGCTTCGCGCCTGGCGGTGGAAGAAGGCGCGGTCCACGTCGTCGAAGAACAGGAACTGGAGGGCGGAGCCGTTGAATACCGGGAAGCCGGCGTCGTGGACGTCGCCGAGCATCCGATAGGCGCGCGCCGCGCCGCGGGCGCCGCCGAACACCTGGTGGTCGAAGGCCTGGTCGAATGCCTTCTCGTCGACGGGGCCCGACCAGGCCTCCTGGGCCGCCCAGGCGTAGGCCAGCCAGGAGTTGCCGAGCAGGTTGTAGTGGCCGAAGTCACCCCAGTCGGTGCAGACCAGGCCCATCGCGTCGTGACGGCGGCCGGCGTCGGCCCAGCCGGAGATGTTGGCCAGGCTGTTCGCCACCCGGGGAAACAGGCAGTTCCAGGTCGAGGTCCCGGGGCAGACGACGAAGGGGATGCCGCGCTCGGCGAAGACGCGTACCCGATCGAAGTCGAGCTGCGCCTCGTACCACCAGTCGAGCATCACCAGATCCCGGGGCAGGTGCTCGACCTGTTCGGGGTGGCTGTGCACGACGTCGCCCCAGATCATCAGACGGCGGTCGCGGGCGCGCGCCGCCGCGTGCAGCCGCTTCACGTGCTCGACGTAGACGCCTCCCGGGCCGAGCTCGGCCTCGCGTGCCTTCGACTTCCCGCGGCCGAGATCCCAGGGCTCGTCGCAGTTCGCGTTCCAGTAGCCCGAGCGGAAGTTCGGCAGGTACTCGTCGAGGAGGTCGTCGATCAGCTCGTAGGTTCCCGGCTCGGCGGGCGAGAGCGACCAGCCGAGCTCGGACTCGGCCAGGTGCGCGTAGCGCGGGAGCTTGAGCACGTGTCCCATGTGGCCGAGCGCCTGCAGCGTCGGGATCAGCTCGACGCCGCGCTCGGCGGCGTACTGGTCGAGCGCGCGCAGGCTCTCGGCGGTGAGCGGCGACGCGTCCGCGCCGATCTCCGGATGGCGGCGGAAGCGAAAGGTGTGCTCGGTGTAGAGCATGAGGGCGTTGAGCTTGAGCGCCGCGCAGCGGTCCACGAGCTCGCGCAGGGACGCGTCGCTCGGCACCTTGCCCCGCGAGACGTCCAGCATCACGCCGCGCAGGCCGAAGCGCGGAGCGTCCTCGATCCGACAGCAGGGGATGCGGCCGCGCGAGTCGACGAGCTGGGCCAGGGTGGTGGCGCCGTGGCGAAGCCCGGCGGCGCCGTCGCCCTCGATCCGGATGGCTTCGCGCCCGACCTCGATCGCGTACGCCTCGCCCGCGTCGCCGCGGCGAACGAGCTCGATGCGTGGCCCGAGCTCGGCGAGTCGCTCGTGGGTCTCGACGCAGAGCACGCGCCCGGTGTGCGTCGCCAGCCGATCTCGCAGACGCTCCGCGCACTGGAAGTCCTCGTGCGCGCTCCCCGCCCGGAGCACCAGCGGCGTGCCCACGGCCAGCGCGAAGTGGCCTCCGGTGGGCTCCGCCCGATCGGGGCGGGGCAGGAGCGGCGGAAGTCGCGTCGCCATCGGCGGGGTCTTAGCAGGCCGCCCGGGCTTCTCGCAGGCCGTCGTCCGAAGACACGAAGCGCCCGGGCTGGCACCTCGCGTGAGCGAGGGGAGGGGTTGCCGGCCCGGGCGCCGAGGGGACGTGTCTTGATACCTGGGTAGAGCAAAGCGTGTGCCATTCCCCACGATTTGAGCAACGTGCGCATCCAGATGCCTGGAATCGAAGCGGAATCGTGCTCCCGGTCAGGGCCTGCGCTGCCCTCCGAGCCACCCCCGTCGGGGTGAGCAGTGACACAATTTGTGTCCCCGCTTTCACACCACGGCGCCGTTTCGGGGCAGATCGCCCCCACAGGAACGCCCTAGGAGGGGGTTTCGGTGATCTCCGTCACCACCGCTCCGACGTGGTCGGCGGTCGTTCCGCAGCAGCCGCCGACCACCCGGGCGCCGGCCTCGAGCCAGACCGTGGCCTCTCGGGCGAAGTCGCCGGCGGAGAGCGCCTCGCGAAAGCCGCCACCGGGAAGCGGTGGCCCGAGGTTCGGGTGGACGGAGAAGTCGCGCCCGCAGGCGCGGAGCACCGCCAGGGATTCCGGTAGAGCGGAGGTCGCCAGGCAGTTCACCCCGACGCCCAGGGGGTCGAACGCCGAGACGGCGCGGATGGCCGCCTCGAGAGGCTCGCCCGAGAGCAGGCGGGCATGCTCGTCGACCACGAAGCTCACCCAGCAGGGCCGTTCGACGCGAAGCACGGCTTCGGCGGCCGCGACCGCCTCTCGCACGCAGTTCAGCGTCTCGGCGAGGATCAGGTCGACCCCGGCTTCCGCCAGGTGCCTCGCGTGGGCCCGGTGCTCGGCTTCGAGAGGCCCGTTCCCGGGAACGAGATCCGGCCGATAGCAGTCCTCGAGCGGCGGCTGGGAGCCGACCACGAAGAGGGGCCGGCTCGCCTCCTCCGCCGTCTCGTTCGCCGCGCGACGCGCCAGGGACACGGCCTGCCGGGTGAGCTCGCCGGCCCGATCCGCCATTCCCACCGCGGCCAGGGTACGCGCCTGGGTGCGGAACGTGTTGGCGGTGAGCCAATCCGCTCCCGCGCGTGCCGCGGCCCGGTGCACCTCGAGCACCGCCTCCGGCGAGTCGAGCAGCGCCCAGGTGGACCAGAGGGGTAGCTCACAGCGCAGCCCCCGCGCCTCGAGCGCGGTGCCCATGGCCCCGTCGAGCACCGCGACCTTTCGACCCGCGAAGCGACGCGGGAAGAAGTCCTCCGCCTTCATTCCGGCTTCCGCCGGGGGAAGGAGCCTCCCGCCTCGGCTCCGCCGTTATACTGCTCGCCCATGCAGGGTCCGTCCGCTCAGGGTCCGTCCGCTCTGGTGCGCCACGAAGCCGTCGGCGTCGTCGAGCCCACCCGGCTCGCGATTCGCTTCTCGAACGATCCGCATCCCGAGCCTAGCGACGACGGGCGCTACCCGAGCGAGTTGGCGAGCGTCCCGCTCGAATCCGGCGTGCATCTCGTGGGGCCCTTCGAGGTGGCCGTCGGCATCGACTCCACCGGCCCCGAGGCCGAGGTCGCCGTCACCGTGCGCTCGGCCGCCGATCGCACCCTGCGCCTCGAGTCGGTGATCCTCGGCTCACGCCTCACGGGCCCGTCGACCGCGGACCTCCGCTTCCTGCGTCACGGCTGGCAATCGTGGTCCTTCACGGGGTCGCGCCCCCTTACCGACGCCGGCGAAACACCCTTCCCGTCGGGCCCCTGGGTGCGCTCCTTCCACCACGGCATGGGCGCCCCCGCCGCGGATCGGGCCGGCTGGCACGAGTCGGATCTGGTGAGCGTGGTGGGAACGCCGGGCGGCGCGTGTCTGCTGGGCGTGCTCGAGCGCGGCGTCGGCACCGGGCTCGTGTACCTCCGCAAGGGGGCCGACGACGTCGCGCTCGAGGCCGAGATCCAGCTCGAGGTGCCGATCTCGCCGCTCGAGACCGTGGCCCCCGAGCCCATCCGCCTCGCGCTCGGCCCCGACGAGAACGCGCTGCTCGAGTCCTATGCCGACGCCCTCGGCCGCCGTTCGGAGGCCCGCACTCACGCACCCTTCCAAACGGGCTGGTGCAGCTGGTACCAGTTCTTCAACGGCATCACCGAAGAGAAGCTGCTGCGGAACCTCGAGGTCCTGGCCAAGCGACGCGGCGAGATCCCCATCGACGTGGTGCAGCTCGACGACGGCTACCAGCGTGCCATCGGCGACTGGCTGGTGACCGGCGACGGCTTTCCCCGCGGCATCGCGCCCATCGCCGAGGCGATCCGCGACGCGGGCTTCCGGCCCGGCATCTGGACGGCGCCTTTCTCCGTGGTGCCCGAGAGCCGCGTCTACCAGGCCCATCCCGAGTGGTTGCTGCGCTACGGGGACGGCCTCCACCGCGGCTTCCTGCATCCCACCTGGACGAAGCCCGGCCACGTCTTCGTTCTCGACACCTCGCGGGACGACGTCTGCGAGCATCTCATGCGGGTGTTCGCCGGCCTCACCGGGATGGGCTTCACCTATCACAAGATCGACTTCCTGTTCATGGTGGCCATGCGCTGCCAGTCCCACGACCCGCGGGTCACTCGCGCCGGGCGCCTGCGTCGCGGGCTCGAGGCGATTCGCCGCGGCGCCGGCGAGGACGCCTTCGTGCTCGGTTGCGGAAGCCCGCTGGGCGCGGCCGTCGGCCACGTCGACGGCATGCGCATCGGGCCCGACGTCGCGCCCTTCTGGGAGCCGCGCCCCTTGATCCCGGCCCCGGGGATCGAGCCCGTCGAGCCCTCGACGAAGAACGCCATTCGCAACGTGCTGGCGCGCGCCTGGATGCATCGGAGGCTCTGGCTCAACGATCCCGACTGCCTGATGGTGCGCGAGCAGGGCACCGAGCTCTCGGTGGATCAGGTGCGCTCCCTGGCCGGCGCGATCGCCGCGACGGGCGGAATGCTGATCTTCTCCGACGACGTTCCGCGCCTCGGCGAAGCGGAGCTCGAGCGGGTGCGTGAGGTGGCGGCGCTCGGTCGCGAGGTGGATGCCGGCGCCCAGCGCGGAACCGCACGCGCGGTCGGGCTGCTCGAGAGCGAGATCCCCGCCGGCGTGGTGGGGAGCGGGCCCGAGGGCGACGTCGTGGCCCTGCTCCAGGGCGACGACGCGGGGGAGCGCACGATCGACCTCGACGCGCTCGCGCCGGGCGCCCGCGACGACACGGCGCCGCTGCTCGGGACGAAGGCGCCGACGCTCGACGAGGGCCGCGGCCGGATCGCGCTCTCGCCCCACGAGACCACGGCCTTCGGCCTGACCCGCGATCTCCCGATGGCCGTCTTCTGTGACTTCGACGGCACCTTCGCGGTGCAGGACGTCGGCAGCACCCTGGCCAAGCGCCATGCCGGCGAGCGTCGCGCGGGATTGTGGGAGCGACTCCGCAAGGGCGAGCTCGGTGCCTGGGAGTACAACATGGAGCTGCTCGACGGCCTCGAGCTGCCCGAGGAGAAGCTCGACGCCTTCCTTCGGACGGTCGAGCTCGATCCCGGCGCGCGGAGCCTCATGGCCTTCTGTGAGTCCAACGGGCTCCCCTTCCGCATCCTCTCCGACGGCTTCGGTCGCAACCTCGATCGCCTGATGGAGCTCAACGATCTGCGCTTCGCCTACGAGGCGAACCACCTGTGGTACGAGGACGGCCGCTGGCGGTTGGCGGCGGGGAGCCCCGACCCGAGCTGCACGTGCGGCACCGGTGTGTGCAAGCGCGCGACGCTACGCGCCTACCGGGCCGCGCACCCGGAGTCGTTGATCGTGCACGTGGGCAACGGCCGAGTCTCCGACCTGTGTGCATCGGAGGAGGCCGACCTCGTCTACGCCAAGGACACCCTGGCCGAGGAGCTGACCACGCGCGGCATCCCCTTCGAGCCCTTCGAGACCCTGGCCGAGGTCGAGGCCGGTCTCGCGAAGCGTCTCGCCGAGCGGACGGACACGCCGCTCGACGCGGGCTAGCCCTCGGGCTTCAGCCCTTTGGATTGGGCGGGCCTCAGCCCTTCGGTTCGATCGGGCTTCAGCCCTTCGGCTTGATCGGGCCTCAGCCCTTTTCGAGCAGGATGGCGAGCCAGCCGGCC
>JASJCN010000193.1 GCA_030065975.1 Myxococcota bacterium | reverse complement strand
GGCGAGCAGGAGAATCGCGGCCGTGGCGGCCAGGCCGAATCGAAGTGTCATGCGCTTTCCCTTTCAGTGGAGTGCCTGGCACGCGAACGGGCGAGAGGATTCGTGGGTCCGTCGCGAGTTCGTGGCAGGCTGCCGGGTCGATGGCGCGGGCGCGTCTTCCCGGCGAACGGCGATCGTTACGTAAGCTAGCGTGCTCTGGACTGTCAAGGACGAGGAATGTCGAGTCTCTCTCGGACCTCTCGCACAGCCCCTGCACCTCCCGTGCACTCGTCCCTTCGACGATCGCCGAGGCGGTTCCGATTCATCTTTCGCGAGGTCGGGGTGTTCGCCGCCCTGCGGCTCCTTTGGCTCGGCCTTCGCGTCATGCTGGGGCGCGTCATGAACCCCCGAGGGGGGAGCGCTCGCGACGAGCGCGAGGCGCGCCTCCTGGCGGCGACCCTGGGCGACCTGAAGGGGCCCTACGCCAAGGTCGGGCAGTTCGCCGCCGTGCGGCTGGACACCTTGTCGACACCCGTTCGGGAGACTCTGGCCACACTGCGCGACCGGGTGCCGCCGCTGCCCGTGCGCGTCGTCCGCGAGGTCGTCGAGCTCGAGCTGGGCGGCCGCCTGGAGGACCACTTCGAGCGCTTCGAGCCCGTGGCCCTCGGCGCCGCCTCGATCGCCCAGGCCCACCGGGCCCGCACCTCGGAAGGCGAGGAGGTCGTGGTCAAGGTCCAGTACCCGTGGCTCGCGCGGTCCCTCGACACGGATCTGCGCCTGCTCGACCGGCTCCATCGCCTGTCGACGCGCTCACGGGGCCGCCCGTCGCCCGAGGCCGAGGTGTCGCGCCGACGCCTGTTCGAGGAGTTCGCTGCGGGCATCCGCGGCGAGCTCGACTTCGAGCACGAGGCCGAGGTCGCCGGGGAGATCGCGGCCAACCTGGCCGACGAGAAGCAGCTCGTGGTCCCGCGGGTCGACGCCTCACGCAGCACGGGCCGGGTGCTGACCATGGTCTTCCACCCGGCGATCCCGATCCACGACCACGGGGCCCTCGACGCCCGCGGCGTCCCCCGGGACCAGCTCGTCGCCGTGCTCTGCCGGGCCTATGCGCGGCAGATCTTCGTCGACGGCGTGTTCCACGCGGATCCCCACCCGGGCAACCTGTTCGTGCTCGACGAGCCGGATGCCGGGGTGCGCCCCCGGGTCCTCTTCGTCGACTTCGGCCTCTCCCGGCGGCTCTCGCCGGAGCTCCGCCGGGAGCTCCGCACCGGCATCTACGCGCTGCTGCAGAGCGACCTCGACGGCTTCCTCGCCGGCATGCAGCGCCTGTCGATGATCGCCCCGGGCGCCGAGCCGGGCGTGCGCGCGGCCGTCGAGTCGATGTTCGAGCGCATCCGCGGTCAGGGCGGCAACGCGCTCGGGATGGGGGCCTCGGGCATCACCGCGCTGAAGGACGAGGCCAAGCAGCTGCTGGAGGACACGCCGGGCCTCCAGCTGCCCACCGACCTCCTGCTCTACGCGAAGACCCTCTCCTACCTCCTGGCGCTCTCGCGGGAGCTCGCGCCGGAGGTGGACCCGATGAAGACGCTCGTCCCCTACCTGCTGCGCTTCCTGGCGACGAAGGAGGAGGCTCCGGAGAGCCCCGCCGTGGAAGGCCCCGCGTCCTAGGAACGCCGCCCCAGGCGCAGGCCCTGCAGGTGGATGAAGCCGGTCGCGTCGGCCTGGTCGTAGCCGCCGGCCTCGTCGAAGCTCGAGAGCGCCTCGTCGTAGAGCGAGTTGGGCGACCGGCGGCCGGTCACCTGGAGCCCGCCCTTGTAGAGGCGGACCCGCGCCTCCCCGGTCACGTTCTCCTGGCTGCGGTCGATCGCCGCGCGCAGGAACTCCATCTCCGGGGCGTACCAGAAGCCGTTGTAGATCAGCTCGGCGAAGCGCGGGATCAGCCGGTCGCGCTCGTGCATCACCTCGCGGTCGAGGGTGATCGACTCGAGCGCCCGGTGTGCCGCCTGCAGCACGGTGCCGCCCGGCGTCTCGTAGACGCCCCGGGACTTCAGGCCGACGAAGCGGTTCTCCACCATGTCGACGCGGCCGACCCCGTGGGCCCCGGCGATCTGGTTCATGCGCCGGAGCAGCGCAGCGGGCTGCAGGCTCTCGCCGTCGAGGCTCACCGGCGTGCCCTTCTCGAAGCCGACGATCACCTCGGCCGCCGCATCGGGGGCCTCCTCGGGAGAGGTGGTCATCACGAACATCGACTCGTCCGGAGCCCGCCAGGGATCCTCGAGGATGCCGCCCTCGAAGGAGATGTGGAGCAGGTTGCGGTCGATCGAGTAGGGCTTGTCCACGGTCGCGGTGACCGGGATGCCGTGCTTCTGGGCGTACGCCATGCAGTCGGGGCGCGAGGTCAGCTCCCACTCGCGCCAGGGGGCGATCACGCCGAGCTCGGGGTCGAGCGCCCGGTAGGTCAGCTCGAAGCGCACCTGGTCGTTGCCCTTGCCGGTGGCGCCGTGGGCGACGGCGTCGCAGCCGGTCTCGCGCGCCACGAGAGCGTGGTGCTTGGCGATCAGGGGCCGGGCCAGGGCGGTGCCCAGCAGATAGGTGCCCTCGTAGATCGCGTTGCCGCGGATGGCCGGGTACACGAAGTCCCGCACGAACTCCTCGCGCAGGTCGCGGATCACGCAGTCGACGGCTCCGGTGGCCTTGGCCTTGTCCGGCAGGCCGTCGAGCTCCTCTTCCTGCCCCACGTCGGCGCAGTAGGCCACGACCTCGCAGTCGTACTCCTCGATCAGCCAGCGCAGGATGACCGAGGTATCGAGCCCGCCGCTGTAGGCCAGGCACACGCGGCGAAACGAACCCTTGCGAGACATTGGGGGGCGACCTCCAGCCAGGCGGCCAGGGCGGCCGCGAGAGCGTTGGATTCTACCCGTCCCGTCGGGGGGCGTCTCGCTCCGGGTGGTCGCCTAGGCGTTGCGGCGCTCGGGGACAGGCAGCGAGAGCAAGGTCGAGCGGCCGAGCCGGGGATCGGCCACGGAGACCACCTGGGCCCCCAGGTCTCCCAGCACCTGGCGCACGTCGGGCGGGTCCGCGAGGGCGCCCGGGGGCTCGCCCTCGGCGATCTCGTTGATCGACACGAGCAGGGTGTCGCCGGTCTCCGGCAGGCGCGCCCCCAGCACGAGGCGGGCCGCGCCGGCGTTGATGCGCTCCTCGATCATCCGCGAGAGCGCCCACTCGAAGCGGCCCCCGTCGCCCTCGATGGCGGGCAGGCTCGGCTGGGCCAGGAGCTCCACCATGGCCACCTCGGCGCTCCGGTTCATCGCGCGGCGCAGGCAGCTGAGCGCGTCGAAGCGCTCGTCGGGCATGGAGCCGCCGCCCGAGAGCAGGTCTCCGAGCTCGCCCGACCACTTGCGGATGCGCTCGAGGGAGCGCATGGCGTCCTCGATGCGGCCGCGGTGCTCCTCCGAGCGACGCCCGCCCGTCTGCTCCAGCAGCGAGTCGAGCACGATCTCGATCTCGTCGATGGGCTCGCGAAGCTGGCGCTGGAGGGAGCAGAGGCGCTCCAGCTGCTCGAGGGTCTCCTTCAGCAGGATGACCACGCCCACGCACTCGCTGCCGACCTCGATCGCGGAGACGACGGCCTCGAAGTCCGAGCCGCGCTCGCGCAGGCGGAAGCGCTGGTTCTCACCGCCCTCGCTCACCATCGCCACGGCGTGCAGGATGCGCTCGCGCCCGCCGCCGGCGAACAGCTCGGCCAGCGGGCGCTCCTGGAGATCGTCCCCCGAGACCTCGAAGAGCGTCTCGAAGGCCGGGTTCGCCCAGACCGCGCAGCCGCCCGGATCGCCGATGACCACCGGCGTGTCCAGGAACGAGAGCAGGGTTCGTTCCATTCCGTTCACGAGACGACCTCGGCGATGCCCGCCCCGATCAGGCGGTGCAGGATGCGGTGGGCCTCGAAGGTCTCCATGCCCGAGAGGGCGACGACGTCGCCGATGGCCGTCTCGCCGTCGAGCATGGTGACCAGGAAGCCCGCGCTCGCGGGCAGGTTGAACTGCATGATCTTCTCGGGCTCCATGCTGCGACGCAGGCAGGCCGAGTCGGGGACGCGGCTGCGGTAGTGGTCCAGCACCCGACAGCGCAGGAGCTCGCGGTAGCCCTCGAGGGTGAGGTCCGCGCCGCCGTCGGCGCACGACTCCACCAGCTCGAGCGCCTCCTCGGGGTTCCCCTTCTCCAGGGACTGCAGCGCCTCGAGCACCCAGGTCTCCGCACGGGCCGCGGGGGCGCTCACTCCTCGCCCTCCTTGAGCGCGACCTCGTAGAGCTCCTGGTCCTCGATGATCTGCTGGATCTCCTCGTCGGAGAGCGTCCCGGTGGCGTTGACCGTGATCGACTGCTCCTTGCCCGTGGCCAGGTCGCGGGCGGAGACGCTCACGATGCCGTTGGCGTCGATGTCGAAGGAGACGTCGATCTCGGGCTCGCCCTTGCGCGCCGGGCGGATGCCGGTGAGCACGAACTCGCCGAGCAGGTCGTTCTCGGCGGCGGCGTCGGCCTCGCCCTGGAGGACGCGGATCTTCACCGCGGACTGGTTGTCGCGCGTGGTGGTGAAGATGTGCCCCTTGCGGACCGGCACCGTGGTGTTGCGCTCGATCAGGCGGGCGAAGTGCCCCCCGAAGGTCGCGATCCCGAGCGAGAGCGGCGTCACGTCGAGGAGCAGCACGCTGTCCTCGTCCGAGAGCAGCGACTCGGCCTGGATGGCGGCACCGACGGCGACCACCTCGTCCGGATTCACGCCCTTGTGGGCCCGGCGCCCGAAGTACTCGGCCACCTTCGACTGCACGAGCGGCATGCGGGTCTGGCCGCCGACCAGCACGACCTGGTCGATGTCGCCGGGCTGCAGCCCGGAGTCCTTGACGCAGACCTCGACGGTCTTGAGCGTCGCGCTCACGACGTCCTCGACCAGCCGCTCCAGGGTGTCCCGGCTGATCTCGATGGACAGATGCCGCGGGCCGTCGTCGCCACTCGCGATGAAGGGCAGGTTCACCTCGGTCTGCTCGCGGGCCGAGAGGTCGCACTTCGCCTTCTCCGCGGCATCCTTCAGGCGCTGGAGCGCCATCGGGTCCGCTCGCAGATCGATGCCCTCGCTCTCGCGGAAGGTGTCGAGCAGGTGCTGCACCACCCGGCGGTCGAAGTCCTCGCCGCCGAGGAAGGTGTCGCCGGAGGTCGCGAGCACCTCGAGGACGCCGTCGCTCATCTCCAGGATCGAGATGTCGAACGTGCCGCCGCCGAGGTCGTAGACCGCGACGCGCTCCTCGCCCGGGCGATTGAAGCCGTAGGCCAGGGCCGCCGCCGTGGGCTCGTTGATGATGCGCAGCACCTCGAGGCCGGCGATCTTGCCGGCGTCCTTCGTGCACTGGCGCTGGGTGTCGTTGAAGTACGCCGGGACGGTGATCACGGCCTCGGAGACGGGCTCACCCAGGTACTCCTCGGCGACGCGCTTCATCTCGCGCAGGATCGTGGCCGACACCTCGGGGCAGGTGAACGCCTTGCCGCCGATCTCGATGCGGGGATCGTCGTTGGGGCCGCGCACGATGTCGTAGGGCGAGAGATCGATCGACTTCTGCACCTCCGGCGCGTCGAAGCGGCGCCCGATCAGGCGCTTGCACGCGTAGACCGTGTGCTTCGAGTTCGTGATGGCCTGGCGCTTGGCCAGGTGGCCCACGAGCCGCTTCCCGTCCTGCGTGATGGCGAACATCGACGGCGTCGTCTTGTAGCCACCCGCATTGGAGATCACGGTCGGCTGGCCGTTCTCCAGGACGGCCACGCAGCTGTTGGTCGTCCCCAGATCGATTCCGATCACTCGACTCATCTCGTCCTCCGTGCGTCCCGCCTCGGGACGCCCCCAAAACTCAGACGCGCTTGAGCGCGATGCGTGCTTCCCCGTCCCCGGGGTCGAGCTCCAGTGCCCGCTTCAGCTCGCGGCGTGCATTCGAATCCAGACCGGCCGCCGCGTAGATCTGGCCCAGCGTGCGGTGGTAGCCGCCGTTCTCGGGCTCGAGCTCGCAGGCCGACATGGCCATCTCCTTGGCCGCGCGCAGCTCGCCCACGCCCTGCCAGGCCACGCGGGCCGCGCGGATCTGCAGCTCCGCGTCCGCCGGCCGGTAGTTCACGGCATCGGTGAAGTGCGTCATGGCCTCGCCGTAGTCGCCGAGGGACAGCGCCGCCTCGGCGCGGGCCACCGCCACCTTGGACAGCTCCTCGTGCGCCTTGCGCTGCACCTCGGCGAAGCGCTCCCGGAACACCTCGTTCTTCGGGTCGAAGGCGATCGCGAGGCGGACCCCGCCGGCGGCCTCGAGCCACTTCTCCTTGGCGAAGGCCGCCATGCCCGACTCGAAGAAGGTCTTGGCCTTGCGCTTGCGCTCGCCTCGAAGGCGCCCCTGGCCCGAGAGCTGATCGAGCCGCCGGCGCATGCGGGCGGGATCCTTGCGCAGGGTCTGCGCGGATTCGCTGGCCTTGGCGTCGGCCTGGCTGCGAGCGGCCTCCTTCGCCTCGCGCTGCACCTCCTTGCGCGCGATCGGATCCGAGAGCAGCTCGTAGGCCTCGAGGATGCGCTTGAAGCAACGGTCGATGAGCGCCTCGTAGGGCCCGAGGTTCCGACGGAAGTAGCGGTCGGGATGGAACACCTTGGAGAGCGCGAAGTACGACTTCTTGACGGCGCGCGCGTCCGCGTCGATGTCGACGCCGAGGATCTGGTGGTACGGCTCGTCCAGGCGTCCGGCCAGCTCGCGCACGCGCTCCTGCACCTCGACCGTGAGGTCGAGGGCCTCGTCGATCTCGGGCAGCGCGTCGGCGACGGGCGCGGTCTCGGCCACCGGAGGCGGCGGCGGGGCGGCCTCTTCCGATCCGGTCGTGGAACCGGCGTCGGCGCCTTCGCCCCGGCTCTGCTCCTCGCTCGCGTCGGACTCCTCGCCCGCGAAGCAGACCCAGCCCTCCTCGATCCACTGGCCGAGGAACTCCTGCACGGTCTCGGCGGGGAGACCCATCTGATGGAGTACGTGCATCGGCGTATGACCATCGATGCGCGAGAGCAGGAACCCTTCGTCCGGCGACAGGGCGAGGGACATGGCATCGATGCCGGCGGCCAGCCGCGGCACCCGATCGTCCCGGTCTCCCTGCGGGCCGGATCCTTCCGGCCCTTGCCCGAAGCGCATTTCTCGCTCTCCCGACCCGCACGACGGGTCCTGGTTTCCATCGGCGATCTGCCGGGAGAAGCTGAGTACCTGCCGCCCGGGAGCCGGAGCGCTCGGGGCCGAAGGCGCCGGTGGGCGCGCAGCCGGGGCGCAGGCCGGACCCAAATCGCCTGCCCCGCGGGGGATCCGGGCTCGAGCCGGGCGGATCCCGGCCTGGGTCAGGCTTTGGCGGGGGGCAGCAGCAGGCGCTCCAGGACGGCCTTCTGGGCGTGGAGCCGGTTCTCGGCCTGGTCGAAGACGATGCTGCGCGGGCCGTCGAGCACCTCGGCCGTGATCTCCTCGCCGCGGTGGGCCGGGAGGTCGTGCATCACCAGAGCGTCGGGGGCGTGGGCCAGCAGCTCGTCGTTGACCTGATAGGGCCGGAACAGCGCCTTCCTGGCGCCGGCCTCGGCCTCCTGGCCCATGCTGGTCCAGACGTCGGTGTAGACGAAGTCCACCCCCGAGACGGCCTCGATGGGATCGTCGCCGAGCCAGATCCGCGAGCCACTGGCCGAGGCCAGGGACTCCGCGCGGCGGCGCACGCGCTGGGCCGGTCGATGGCTGGCCGGCGTCGCCAGGCGAAGCTCGACCCCGAGCGACGCGCACGCGAGCATCAGCGAGTGGGCGACGTTGTTCCCGTCGCCGACGTAGGCGATGCGCGCCGCCGAGAGCGGCTTGCGCTCGGCCACCGTCATCAGGTCGGCCATGGCCTGACACGGATGCAGCAGGTCGGTCAGCGCGTTGACCACGGGGACGGTGGCGACCCGCGCCAGCTCCTCCACCAGCGCGTGGCTTCGGGTGCGCGCCACGACCACGTCCACCCAGCGCGACAGCGCCTGGGCCACGTCCCCGGCCGACTCCCGCGTTCCGATCCCGATGTGCTCCGAGGTGAGGAACACCGCATGTCCCCCGAGCTGCGCCATGCCCGCCTCGAAGGTCACGTGGGTGCGCAGCGAGGGGTGCTCGAAGTACATCGCGAGGGTGCGCCCCTGCAGCGTCTGCGGGCGCTCGCCCTTTCCGAGCAGCTCCTTGAGCTCGCGCGCGCGGTCGAGGATCCGGGAGAGCTCCTCGGGGGACCAGTCGGCGACGGAGAGGAAGTCCTTGGGCATCGGATGGGCCTCGGCGAGTGGAGGAAGGGCGCCCTAGAGGGTGAGCAGGGTGCCGACGCCTCCGTCGGTGAACATCTCGAGCAGGATGGCGTGCTTGATGCGGCCATCGACGATGTGGGTGCGCGAGACGCCGCCGCGCAGGGCGTCCATGCAGCAGTCGACCTTGGGGATCATGCCGCCCTCGATGGTGCCCTCGGCCTGGAGCTTCCGGACGTCGGCCTCGGAGAGGGCCTGGACCAGCTGCCCCGAGGCGTCGCGAACGCCCTCGACGTCGGTCAGCAGGATCAGCTTCGCGGCCTGGAGCGAGCGCGCGATGGCGCCGGCCGCCTCGTCGGCGTTGACGTTGTGGGTGACGCCGTCCGCGTCGATCCCGATGGGCGCGATCACGGGGATGAAGTCGGCGTCGCTCACCGCGCGGATCGGGGCCACCTCGACGTGCTCCACCTGTCCGACGCGGCCGATGTCCACGCCGTCGCGAGTCTTGCGCCGCACCTGGAGCATGGCGGCGTCGTTGCCGGTCAGCCCGACCGCCCGGCCCCCGCCGCGATTGACGAGCTCGACGATCTCCCGGTTCACCTTGCCGCCGAGCACCATCTCGACGACCTCCATGGTC
>JASJCN010000192.1 GCA_030065975.1 Myxococcota bacterium | reverse complement strand
GCCGCGCACGTGGCCGAACAGCTCGCTCTCGAGCAGGCCCTCGGGAATGGCGGTGCAGTTGATCGGGACGTAGGGCTGATCCTTCAGGTCGCCCTGGTAGTGGATCGTCCTCGCCACCAGGTCCTTGCCGGTGCCGCTCTCGCCGGTGATGAGCACCGAGCTGCGGGTGGCGCCGACCTTGCGGATCATGGCGAAGATCTCCCGCATGGCCGGGCTCTCACCGAGCAGGTCGCCCATGGCGGCCGTCTTGTCCACGGCCCGGCGCAGGCGCTCGTTCTCCTCTTCGAGCCGGCGCTGCTGCAGCGCGCGCTCGGCCGCGAAGGCCACCGCCTCGGGCTCGAAGGGCTTGGTGATGTAGTCGAAGGCGCCGGCCCGCATGGCCTCGACCGCCGAGTCGATGCTCCCGAACGCCGTCATCAGGATCACCGGGGTCGTGCGCCGCAGGCGCCGCAGGGCCCCGATCAGCTCGACCCCCGAGCGCCCCGGCATGCGGATGTCGGAGACCACGACGTCGAAGTCGCGATCGGCCGCGAGCTCGAGCGCCTCGTCCACGCTCGCGGCCTCGGCGGTCTCGTAGGACTGCTCGCGATAGAGCGAGGCCAAGAGCTCTCGCATGGCGCGGTCGTCGTCGACGATGAGGATGGAGCGCGCAGTGGCCATGACCTTCTCCCGGTTTCGAGCCGTTCTCGCTGCCCTCTACAGGAGCAGGTTGCGTGCCAGCCTCAGGCCCCCTGAGCGCGCTTCTGAGACCAGATCAGCCACAGCGCTGGGAAAAGATGACCCCTCCGTACCCAGATGGGGTCATTCCTCCCCAGCATAGCGCTCAGTCCTCGGAGAGCTCCTCGGCCGGAACCAGAGGCTCGAGCGGGAGCTCCAGCAGGAACGTGGTGCCGTTGGGGCCGGTCGCCTCGACGCTCAGCTCGCCGCCGTGCTCGCTCGCGATTCCGTGGGCCACGGCGAGTCCGAGCCCGTGGCCCTCGCCGGCCTCCTTGGTCGTGAAGAAGGGCTGGAAGATCGTTCCGAGCTCCTCCTTCTTGATGCCGGGGCCGCTGTCCGCGATGCGGATCGTGGCGAACGCGCCCTCGACGCCCAGGCGGAGCTCCAGGCGTCCGCCATCGTCCATGGCATCGACGGCGTTCAGGATCAGGTTCAGCAGCAGCTGCTGGAGTCGTTCGGAGTCGCCCACGATGGAAGGACACGCACTCTCGCTGCAGTGCACCTCGATCGCGTGGGACGAGAGCTTCTCGGCGAGAAAGGCGAGCGTGCCCTGGATCAGCCCGGAGAGGTCGACCGTCGTCTTCCGGGAGCGAGCCGGGCGCGCCATGTTGAGCAGGCTCTGCATGATCCGGGAGATGCGACCGATCTGCTCCTGGATGGTCTGGAGACGCCAACGCCCGTCTTCGCCGTCGACCACCCGCTCGAGCAGCTTCGCGTGCCCCTGGATCACTCCCATCGGCGTGCCGATCTCGTGGGCCAGCCCGGCGACCAGGATCCCGATCGAGGCCAATCGCTCGGCCTCCTTGGCCCGCTCCGAGATGCGTTGGAGCTCGGCACCGGTGCGCTCGAGATCCAGCGCCAGCCGCCGGCCCGTCTGGGCCAGATCCTGGTTCACGTTCTCGAGCTCTTCCTCGTGGCGCTCCTGGTACTGGGTCATCGCCACCTGGGCGTCGAAGAGCAGCAGCTTCTGAAGCGCCCCGACCGCGCGCTGTCCCCTCGCGACGTCGCCGTCGTAGAACTCGCAGATCAGCGGCACGAGGAAGCCCAGGTAGAGCGAGTACGCCCCCATGTACCAGCTCGGCTCGAGCCCGACCCGCTCGTGCATCGTGCCGACGCGTGCCCGCTCGGCCACGTAGCTCTCGTCGACGATGGGGCCCGCGAGGCTCAGAAGGTAGTCGCGCTGCTTCTGGAGCAGGCGCTCGACGACTTCCGGATCGCGCAGCAGCTTCCGCGTCTGGGGGAACGCCTGTAGATGGTGGTAGAAGGCCTCCACCATCGCGTCGGCGTGCTGCTCGAGCAGCGGCTTCAGCTCCCGAAGCACCTCCCGATCCGTCTTCCCGTAGTCGAAGAATCGGAGCAAGGCCTCGAGGTCGCTGAGCTCTCCCATCTCATTCACAACACTCGTTCCTTCGACGGCGCTGTCAATCCGGAAGAAGCGTGTGCTCATGGCGCCTCGTCCTCGACCTGAAGGGTGCGCAGGTAGTCCACCAGCATGTCGATCTTGCCGCGCACCACCTCCTGCTCGAGTCCCGGCGCCCGCGGCTCGGTGTCGCGCAGGGCGTTGCCCCAGATCGGCATCTCGCGGCTGCCGTGGGCCGGACTCTCGAAGCGGCCGTCGATCCAGGTGGCCACCTCGCCGGCCGGGAAGGTTCCTCCCCGGCGCGCGGCGATCTTCCTGAGATCGGAGGGCGGCGTCTTGAGCGCCGACACCGCGACACCGTCTCCCCGGCCCTCCATCCCGTGACAGACGGCACAGTGCTGACGGAACAGCGCCTGTCCGGCCTCGACGAAGCTCGGGTGGACGGACTCCCGGGGCGCCTCGTCGGCCCGGGCGAGACCGGGGGGGCCACCCACGAGCAGAGCGAAGACGACGACGAGGACCGGGCGTAGCATGGCTTTCTCCTTGGTGATCGAGAGCAAACTGTGGGCCAACCAGGAGCCGAACGCTGCCGTCGAATGGGACCGGCAACTGGGGGCGTTCGACCCTTCTGCCGTAGCGCGGCGCCCCAGCAAAGTCTCGTGACCGCGGTAGAGTCCAGGGGAGAGGAGCTCCCGGTGTCGACGGATCAGCCCGGACTGAAGATGCGTCTCGGCCTCGAGATGCGCCGTATGGCCGCCCAGCATCGCCGGCTGCGAACGCTGTACGCTGCGCTCTGCGACGTGCTCGGCGGGCGCGACGACGACGTGCCGTTGGCCGATGCCTTCTCGCGCTACGAGGAGGCGTTGCACGCGCACTTCTCGATGGAGGAGCGCATGGCCTTCCCGGCGATGCACGGGTTGCGCCCCGACCTCGGACCCGATCTCGAGGCCCTGGTGCGGGAGCACGGCCGGGTCTGCGACGACCTGGTGGCGCTCGGCCGGTCGATCGAGGAGGGGGGCAACGATCTCATGCCGAAGCTCGAGGCGATCGCGGCGTTCCTGGATCGTCATGAGGCGCGCGAAGAGGGGCTCGTCGCGAAGGTCGAGATCCCCGAGGCGTGACACCGCGCGGCGCCCGAGCGCCGGAGTCGCGGCCGATCCTTCACTCCGAGCCCGCCCGCTCCCGCAAGGGCGGCTCGATCTCCGGCGTCTCGTCGTCGTCGAAGTGGTGACGGGCCGCCGGCCCTTCCCAGTCGTCGAAGGCGCCGTCGCGAAGCGCCCAGATCACGATCCCGACGAGGATCGCGGCGACTCCGATCGAGATCGGAAGCGTGACGGAGAGGAAGTTCACGGCGACACCTCGTTCGGCGCGGCTCCGGATCGGAAGCGCAGCAGGCGGATGGCATTGGCCGTCACGACGAGGGACGAGAGGCTCATGGCGATGGCGGCATGCAGCGGCTCGAGCACTCCCGCCACGGCGAGCGGCACCGCGATCACGTTGTAGAGGATCGCGAAGCCCAGGTTCTCGCGGATGCGGGCGAAGGTGGCGCGCGAGAGGGCGACGAGATCCGCCAACGCCCCGAGCCGAGGCGCGCGGATCACCACGTCGGCGGCATCCAGGGTCACCTCGGAGCCGCTGGCCATGGCGACGCCGACGTCGGCTGCTGCGAGGGCCGCGGCATCGTTCACGCCGTCGCCGACGGCGATCACGCCTCGGCTCCGCAGCGCCTCGACGGCCCGGACCTTCCCTTCGGGCGAGACGCCCGCCTGCACCGAAGCGATGCCGCTCTCCCGGGCGACGGCCCACGCCGCGGCCTCGTGGTCACCGGTGACGAGATGCGGCGCCAGGCCCTGGCTCTCGAGCCGCGCGACGGTGTCCCGCGCGTCCGTCCGCGGCGGATCGAACGCCCCGATCACCCCGAGCGCGCGCGTGCCGCACGAGACCAGCACCAGGGAGAGACCCTGCTCGGCGAGCTTCTCGCAATCCTCTGCGACGGATCCGGCGAGTTGCAAGCCGGCTTCCTCGAGCAGGGCGCGGGACCCGGCCCGCAGGAGACCGTCCGGCCCCTCCGCCTCCACGCCGAATCCCGGCCGCAGGGTGCGCTGCGGGGCATCGGGAACGGCGAGGCCGCGACGCTCGGCCTCGGCGTGGATCGCCAGCGCCAGGGGATGGGTGGACGCGCCTTCGGCCGTCGCGGCCGCGACCAGCAGCTCCTCGAGGGACACGCCGGGTGCCGGACGCATGTCGACCACACGGAAGCGTCCCTCGCTCAGGGTACCGGTCTTGTCGAGTACGACGGCCTGCGCCTGGGCGCCCCTCTCGAGGGCCGCCCCGCGCTTGACCAGGATCCCGAGCTCGGCGGCGCGCCCGACCGCCGCGGTGATGGCGGCGGGCGTGGCCAGCCCGAGCGCACAGGGGCAGGCGACGATCAGCACGGAGGCCGTGGCGAGCGCGACGTCGAGCGCCGGTGCACCCCACAGCGTCCACAGCACGGCCGTCCCGGCGGCGATCGTGAGCACGGTGGGCGCGAAGACGGCGGCCACGCGATCCGCCAGACGCTGGATCCGCGGCCGCTCCGTCTGCGCCCGCTCGAGGAGCGCGGTCAGACGCGCCAGGGTTCCGCCGCGCACGGTCGCGGTGACCTCGACCACGAGCTCCCCGGTCAGGTTGCGCGTTCCGCCCGTCACCAGCGAGCCAGGTGATGCCACGACGGGACACGACTCGCCGGTGAAGGCGGACTCGTCGAGATCGCTGCGCCCGGAGAGGACCCGCCCGTCGGCCGGGACGCCCTCGCCCGCCGCGACCACGACCCGGTCGCCCCGCTCGAGCCGGTCGACGTCCACGAGGACGTCGCCGCCCGCCTCCCGGCGCAGGGCGCGCTTGGGCGACAGCTGGGCCAGGCGAAGCGCCGCGCCCGACGCCCGCGAACGGGCGCGCCCCTCGAGGGTGCGTCCGAGCAGGATCAGGAACACGATCACCGCCGCCGAGTCCATGAACAGGTGCTCGGACTCGAGCCAGGTGCCGGCGATGCTGGCCACGAACGACGTGACGACGCCGAGCACGACCGGCACGTCGAGGGTCAGCTCCCTCCTCCGGAGACCCGACAGGGCCCCGCGCCAGAACGGGAGCGCGCCGTAGCTCACGGCCGGGATCGACAGCGCGATGGCCAGCCAGCGCAGGGCGCGGCGGGTCTCGGGATCCATGCCCTGGTAGCTGCCCAGGTAGAGCGCGATCGCGATCCACATCACGTTCATGGCCAGGAAGGCCACGACGATCAGCCGCACCAGATCGCGTCGCGTTCCGTGGGTGGCCGGCCGCTCGAGCGCCTCGGGGTCGAAGGGCGTGGCGGAGTAGCCGAGCTCTTCTACGGCCGATACCAGGCCGGGCTCGTCGACCACGTCGGGGTCGTAGCGCAGCAGTGCGCGGTGGCTCGTGTAGTCGACGTGGGCCTCGGCGACGCCGCCCGTCTCGCGCAGCACGCGTTCCGTGCGGTGCACGCAGCCCGAGCAGCGCAGCCCGTCGAGGAAGAGCCCGATCTCCTGGGTCGCCGCCATGGATCTCAGCCCCCGAGCCCGTGGATCTCTCGGATCTCGTGTCCGTCGACGGTCGCGACCACGATCAGGTGCCAGCGCCCGGCACGAGGCAGCGGGATGTGGCCCCGATGTCGGCTCTCGGCCCGCACGAGCTCGAAGTCCTGGTCGAGGCTTCCCTCGGTCGGGCGCTCGCGGCGCACGCGAACCGTGTCCACCGCGACCGGGGTCCCGTCCGGGCCGATCGCCCGCACGCTCACGCCGACGCCGGAGTCGGCTTCGCGGACGACCACCACGTCGAGGTCCACGCCCAGGGCGCGGGCGGCGCGATCTGCGCGGATCTGCTCGTTGATGCGCCGTCCGGCCTCGTAGGCGTCCTCGACGACGAGGGGGTCCGCGTTCCGGCCGGCGATCACGGCGAAGGTCGTGATCACGGCCATGACCGTGAGCAGCAGTGCTGCCAGCCCGACGGGCCAGGGCTCGATGCGGGAGGCGCGGGCGTCGGGATCAGGGGACAATCGAGGCTCCTCCAGGCAGGAAGCGCATGCGTCGCACGACCCGATGGTCGGGTGCGTCGACGGGCGACAGGACGAAGGCGATCTCCCGAAGGGCCTCGGCGGGCGCCGTATCGGGAGGGGCCAGCACGAACACGCGCGACTCGACGGCGCTGGTCGCGTCGATCGTCACGGGGTTCACCCCGGCGACGAGCTCGAAGGGCGGACCCTCGGCCTCGAGCGCGATGGAGAAGCGGCGCTCCGAGCGGGCGCGGTTCTCGATCCGCAGGGTGAAGGCATTGCCCAGGCGGCCGTCGGCCGCGCGCGTGGACAGGGCGTCGCGGTTGTGGGCCACGTGGAGGCCCATGGGCTCTCGCTGGCTCAGGGTCACCACGAAGGCACCGGCGGTCAGGAGCAGGAGCACGCCGTAGGCGAGGACGCGGGGGCGCAGGTACTCGACCGGGCGTCGCCCCTCGAGGCTCACGAGGGAGCGATAGTCGACCAGGCCCCGCTTCCTGCCGAGGCGCTCCATCACGCCGTCACAGGCGTCGACGCACTGGGTGCAGGCGATGCACTCGAGCTGAAGCCCGTCGCGGATGTCGATGCCGGTGGGGCACACCTGCACGCAGAGCCCGCAGTCGACGCAGTCGCCCTCGGCTCGGCCCTTCTTGCCCCGCGGCTCGCCGCGCTTGGTGTCGTAGCCGATCACGAGGGAGTCCGCGTCCATCAGCACGCCCTGGAAGCGGGCGTAGGGGCAGAGGGTCCGGCAGAAGGTCTGCTTCACGAAGCCGAAGTCGAGGTAGCTCAGCGTCGCCATGACCGTGAGGAAGCCGAGCCGGGTGGGCGGCGTCTCGCCGGCCAGCAGCTGCGGGAGCAGCTCGTAGGGGGAGACGAAGTACCCGACGAGGTGGAATCCCACGACCACGGAGACCGCGATCCACAACACGTGGGTGAGGGCCACGCGCCAGGCCGCGATCTTGCGCGGCGCGCGGTGCCCCTTCCAGCCTTGCACGAAGCGCCCGATGATCGCGAAGACGTCGGTGAAGACGGTCTGCGGGCAGGCCCAGCCGCACCAGAGCCGGCCCGCGAGGGCCGTGAAGAAGAACAGCGAGAGGGCCAGCAGGGCGAGGATCATCCACAGGTAGATCAGCTCCTGGGGAAAGATCACGAGGCCCGCGATGTGGAACTGACGCGCGGGGATGTCGAGCAGCACGAGGGGCTCGCCCCCGATCCGCACCCACGGGATCCCGAGCAGGATCCCGATCAGGATCGCGTTGGCGCCCAGACGCAGGCGCCGATAGCGGCCGCTCACGGGACGCGCGTGGATCACGGCGTCCCCGTCGCGGCCCCACTATCGGAGGCGGCGGCTGCGGCTGCCTGGGCCGCGTCGTACTCGGGAGACCCGACGCCCGGCTCGTCGCTCCTGGGCAGCGTCTCCATGTAGGCGAGCACCTGCCAGATCTTCTCCGAGCCGAGCTGTGCCCCCCAGCCCGGCATGCCGAGCGGTCTGCCCTCGGCCACGGTCTGGTAGAGCGACTCGTCGTCCTGGCCGTACTTCCAGTAGGGATCCACCAGGCTCGGGCCCACGAGACCCTTCCCATCCGCCAGGTGGCAGGCGAGGCACACGGTGGAGAACACCTCCTGGCCCGCGGCGATGGCCGCGTCGTCGCCCCGGAAGGGGTTCTCCGTCGGCAGCGTGGCCCGCACGGCAGCCGCGCGTTCCTCGGCCACCGCCACCTCGGCCGCGTACTGGGCCTCGGTCGACCAGCCGGAGAAGAGGTAGAAGAGGATGTAGGCGACCCCGTAGACCATCAGGCCGTAGAAGCCCACGTTGAACCAGAGCGGGATCTCGTTGTCCTCCTCGCCGATGCCGTCCCGGATGGGGGCGCCGGCGAGGGGGCGCTCCACGATCACGTCGTTGGCCGGGGTCGGGGTCGCGCCCTCGCCTCCGGACTTCGGATCACTCATTCGTCTTCCTCGAGCATGCGTCGTGCCGGCTCCTCGAACCGCGCCTTCTGGCTCGGTCGATACAGCCACACCGCGATGGCGCCGAGCGCGCAGGCGAGCAGCGCCAGACGCGCGAACTTGTACAGGCCGATCCACTCCTCGCTCACGGGGCGTTCCCTCCTTCGACCGGTTCCAGGTCCATCCGGTCCACCCTGTCCAGCTGGGCCGCCTGCACGGGCTCGGCGCTGCGAGAGAGTCCGAGCGACTGCAGGTAGGCGATCATGGCGACGCCCTCGCTGCGCGCCTGGACGTCCGAGAGCGTGATGCCGTCCTTGCGCAGGCGGGCCGCAACCTCCTCCATCTGACGCAGCGCGTCCTCGGCGGCGTTCTCCACCTCGGCGTCCGTGTAGGGCACGCCCAGCGTCTTCAGCACCGCGAGACGTCGGGAGGTGAGGGACAGGTCGAGCTCCGTGTCGAGCAGGAACGCGAAGTCCGGCATGTTCGATCGGGGCTCGAGGTCTCGCGGGTTGTTGAAGTGGATCCAGTGCCAGGAGTCCGGGTACTTGCCACCCACCCGCGCGAGGTCGGGACCGGTGCGGCGCGAGCCGAACAGGAAGGGGTGGTCGTAGACGCTCTCTCCGGCCGTCGAGTAGGGGCCGTAGCGGTCCGTCTCCGTCTTGAAGGGTCGGATCTGCTGGCTGTGGCAGGTGTTGCAGCCCTCCCGCAGGTACAGGTCCCGCCCCTCCTGCTCGAGGGCCGTGTAGGGCCGATGACCCTCGATGGGCTCGACGGTCCCCTGCAGGAAGAAGGGCGGGATCACCAGCACCAGGCCACCGACGGCGACGGCCAGCGTGGTCAGCAGGGCGAAGGGAACGAACCGGTTCTCCAGC
>JASJCN010000191.1 GCA_030065975.1 Myxococcota bacterium | reverse complement strand
GGCAACCACTCGATCACCGTGACCGTTTCCGACGACGGTGATCCCGTCCAGATGGACTCCGAGCAGTTCTCCATCGCGGTGGGCGACGTGAACCGCGCGCCCTCGCTCGAGGCGATCGGCAACCGGACGGTCTCGGAGGGCGCGGCCCTCGAGATCGCGGTGAGCGCGAGCGACGCGGACGGCGACGGGCTGACCCTGCAGGTCAGCGACGCGCCGGCGGGCTCGAACTTCCAGGACATGGGCGACGGCAACGGCCTCTTCACCTGGACGCCCGGGTTCAATGCGGCCGGCAACTACACCATGAGCTTCCTGGTGTCGGACGACGGCGACCCGGTCGCGAGCGACTCCGAGGAGATCGTGATCACGGTCGGCAACGTGAACCGTCCGCCGATGCTGGGCGCGATCGGCGCCCAGAACGTCGACGAGGGCCAGACCCTCACGGTGAACGTGACCGCCATGGACCCCGACGGCGACGGCGTGCTGCTCTCCGCGAGCGGTCTGCCCCAGGGTGCGAGCTTCTCCGACAACGGCGGCGGCTCCGGCGTCTTCACCTGGACTCCGGGCTTCGACCAGACCGGCAACGTGAACGTGACCTTCGAGGCCCGCGACATCGGGATCCCGCAGCTCACGGACTCCGAGGTGGTCGTGATCAGCGTCGGTGACGTGAACCGCGCTCCGGTCCTGGCCGCGATCGGCAACCGCAGCGTGGAAGCGGGCATGGCGCTGAACTTCACGGTGTCGGCGACCGACCCCGACGGAGACTCGCTCTCCTTCCAGGGCGGCTCGCTCCCCGTGGGCGCGACCCTCACCGACCAGAACAACGGCACGGCGGCCTTCGCCTGGACGCCGGACGCCGCCCAGGTGGGCGACCACTCGCTGAGCGTGACCGTGAGCGACGGCTCGCTCGCCGATACCGAGAGCTTCCAGATCACCGTGACCGCGCCTGCCGGGGACGGCGGCGGTGACGCCGGAGACGGCGGCGATGCCGGCGACGGCGGTGACGCGGGAGACGGTGGCGATGGTGGCGATGCTGGGGACGGCGGTGACGCCGGCGACGGGGGTGACGCCGGGGACGGCGGCATGGGCGACGCCAATGCCTTCAGTCGACTGCTGGCCTTCGGCCTGTCGGCCGCCGGCGGTGGCTCCGTGCATCTCCCGGATGCCGCGGACGTGTCCCTCGACGCCGGGGCCTTCCCCGCGAGCGCGAGCCTCGACTCACGACCGGCCCTCTGCGATCTCGACGGCGACGACAAGCCGGAGCTCGTCGTGGGTGTCGGCATGGGCGGTGACGGCCGACTCGAGGTCCGGGACGACGCGGACACCGGCTTCGCGCACCTGACCTACATCGACGTGGACTGGGGCCGCTACGAGGCGACCAACGGCGAGGTCTTCCCGAGCTGCGGTGACGTGGACGGCGATGGCCGCGACGAGATCCTCGTGGGGTTCGGCGCGAGCGGCATGGGTTGGATGCGCTTCTTCGAGGATGCCAGCGCCAACTATGCTCCGATCGACATCCAGGGCCGCAACAACGGCTGGATCCAGGTTCCCTGGGCGCGGTACAACGCCGCTCCCGGCCTGACCCGCCCCGTGGCTGGCGACATCGACGGGGATGGCCGAGACGAGGTCATCGTCGGATTGGGCGTGACCAGCGACGGCTGGCTCCTGATCCTGGACGACGCACAGACGGACTTCCGTCGCTTCGAGGCGGTGCCGAGAAACAATGGCTGGATCCAGGTGGACGATGCCGACTCGACCCGCGTCGCGATCTGCGATCTCGACGGCCAGGGCGGCCAGGAGATCGTCGTCGCGACGGGCATGCAGGCGAAGATCCTGCGCTCCTTCCAGGCGGACTCGACCGTCACGGTGAACTGGCCCGCCTACACCATGGGCGAGATGCACCCGGCCTGTGGCGATCTCGACCGCGACGGCCGCGACGAGCTGGTGCTCGGCTTCTCGAGCACCTCCGGTGGCTGGTACGCCGTGGTGGACGACGGCATGACGCAGCTCTCGGCCCCCGGGGCCGGGGCTGCCGGCTGGCACCAGATCGACCTGGCCGCCTACAGCGCCGCGTCCGGGTCCCTGCGGCCGACCGTGGCTCGCGTGGGCGAGCTCCAGGCCGGTGGGGACGGCGGCGACGCCGGGGACGGCGGCGATGCCGGAGACGGCGGTGACGCCGGGGACGGCGGCGATGCCGGAGACGGCGGCGATGCCGGAGACGGTGGTGACGCCGGGGACGGCGGCGATGCCGGAGACGGCGGCGATGCCGGAGACGGTGGTGACGCCGGAGACGGCGGCGATGCCGGAGACGGTGGTGACGCCGGAGACGGCGGCGGCATGGGTGAGTTCGTTCGCTCCGTGGCCGTGGGCCTGGGCGATGCGGCGGCGGGACGCGTGGTCGTCGACGGCATGACGGTCGAGCCCGACCTGAACGCCATCGGTGGATCCGGCTCGCTCGACACCCGACCGATCCTCTGCGACGTGGACGGGGACGACAAGCCCGAGCTGCTGATCGGCCTCGGCTCGGCCGGCGGCGGAGTGGTCCAGGTCCGGGACGACGCGGACACGGGCTACGCCTCCATGGGCGTGATCGACTCCGACTGGCCCACCTACGCCCGGCGCAACGGTGAGGTGAATCCGGCCTGTGGCGATCTCGACGGCGATGGCCTCGACGAGGTCGCGCTCGGATTCGGCTCCGGCGGCGGCGGCTGGGTCCTCTTCGTCGACGACGCTCAGGCCGGCTTCGCGCCGCTGACGAGCACGCCGAGCGGCACGGGCTGGCTCAAGGTCTCCTGGCCGCGGTACAACGCCAGCTCCGGCGAGACGCGTCCGGCGATCGGTGACCTCGATGGCGATGGCCTCGACGAGGTGGCGGTGACCTTCGGGAGCCGCGGCAACGGCTGGGCGATGCTCTTCGACGACGCGCGCCACGGCTTCGCGCCGCTGGGCAACGGCGGCCGGGGCGGTGGTCCCGGCTGGCTCCGGACCGACGGGACCGGCGCCGCCTGGGCTGCGGTCTGCGACGTGGACGGTGCCGGAGCGAGCGAGCTCGTGATCGGCATCGGCGGCGGCCAGGCTCACGTGTACGCGCCCGATCAGGGCTTCGCGACGAGCCGCACCCTCTCGGTGCAGTGGCCCGCCTACAACGCCGAGAACGGCGAGGTGCGACCCTCCTGCGGCGATCTCGACGGCGACGGAGCCGAGGAGATCCTGCTCGGACTCGGTGCCGGCGGACAGGGCTGGTACGCGTCCTTCGATGGCGGCCAGAACAGCGTGTCGCCTCCGGCGATGGGTCTGCCCGAGTGGAACCGGGTGGGCGACGCCGGCTACCACTCGATCGACGGCTCGACCCGACCCTCCGTGGCCCGCATGGGCGACGTGGGCGAGATGCCGGCGGACGACGAGCCGGTCGACCCCCCGGTCGGCCCGCAGCGTGCCGTGGCCTTCGGCCTCGGTGACTCGGCGAACGGAATCGTCGACGTGCTCGGCATGACCGACGCGGGCGTCTCCGTGGACGTGCGCAGCGGATTCCCGGGACGCGCCGAGCGCGACGTCCGGGTGGCGATGTGCGACGTGGACGGCGACGACAAGCCGGAGCTCGTGCTGGGCATGGGCGAGGGCAGCAACGGCCTGGTCCGGGTCCGCGACGACGAGGAAGCCGGCTTCGGCATGATGGGCAAGCTCGAGGCGGGCTGGGACATGTACAACCAGCGCAACGGCGAGACCCATCCGACCTGCGGCGACTTCGACGGCGACGGTCGCGACGAGGTGGCCGTGGGCTTCGGATCCGGAGGCGGTGCCTGGCTCGTTCTCTTCGACGATGCCACCACCGGCTTCGAGCCGCTGGGCCGGACCGGTCGCTCCGACGGGTTCCTCCGTGTGGATTGGCCGGCGTATGGCGCCCGCAACGGCAGCACCTACCCCGTGGCCCGGGACATCGACGGCGACGGCCTGGCCGAGCTGATCGTGGCCTTCGGCGAGAGCAGCGACGGATGGCTGTTCGCCTTCGACGACGCCGTGCGGGACTTCCGGACCCTGCGCCTCACCGAGAACGGGCGGGGCTGGATCCATCTGCCTGGCGTCGACGCGACGATGCCGGCGATCTGCGACCTCGATGGCCGGGGCAAGAAGCTCTTGCTCTCCGTGGGTGGAGGCTCGCTCAAGATCCTCGACCCGCGCCGCGAGTTCGCGGAGGTCGGCAGCCTCTCGGTCGACTGGGATGCCTACAACGCGTCGGGCGGCATGTTCTACCCGACCTGTGGCGACCTGGACGGTGACGGGAACGACGAGCTGCTGATCGGCATGGGCCGGGGTGGCGAGGGTCGCTACGCGGTCTTCGACGACGGCATGACCGAGATCGGCGCTCCGGGTGACGGCGAGCCGGGCTGGTACCAGCTGCCCCACCCCGTCTACAACGCCATGGAAGGCATCACGCGGCCCTCGATGGCCCAGGTGGCCGGCGGCGTCGGGACTCCGGACGACGCGGGCGACGATGCCGGCGACGACCAGGGCGACGACAACGGCGATGATGCCGGGGACGACGCGGGCGACGACAACGGTGACGATGCCGGGGACGACGCAGGCGACGACAACGGCGACGATGCCGGGGACGACGCGGGCGACGACAACGGCGACGATGCCGGGGACGACGCGGGCGACGACAACGGCGACGATGCCGGGGACGACGCGGGCGACGACAACGGCGACGATGCCGGAGACGACGCGGGCGACGACCAGGGTGACGACGCAGGTGGCGATGCCGGAGACGATGGAGCGGCGGCGCGACAGGCCTCGATCGACGCGTTCGGTCAGACCGTGCACCAGCTGACGAGCACCTACTGCGCCACCTGTCACGGCGACTCGCGGCTGTACGCGCCCTTCCACGCAGCCTCGAACGTCACCACGGCCCACGATGCCGTGCTGGACAACCAGAAGGCCAATCTGGGCAACCCGGAAGCCTCGCGGCTGGTCGAGCGGCTGCGCCTCGAAGGTCACTACTGCTGGGGCGACTGCGACGACAGCGCAGACGAGATGCGGGACGCCATCGCCATGTGGGCCTCGCTGATCGGCTTCCAGGACGGCGGCGGAGACGTCGACGGCGACATCGCCAGCGGTGCCCAGCTCCTGGCCGACGGAGTCGAGGGAGCGAGCAGCACGCGCGTCGAGGACGCGGTCATCGCGCTCTACGACTTCAAGACCGGGACGGGCAACATGGCCTACGACCAGAGCGGCGTCGCGCCGGCCATGGATCTGCAGCTGGAAGGCGTCGAGTGGCTCGCGGGCGGCGGCATCGAGGTGGTCTCGGGCATCGCCCGGGCCTCCGAGGCAGCCAGTCGCAAGCTCCACGATCGGATCGCCGACACCCTCACGGGCTCCAACCAGTTCACGGTGGAGGCCTGGGTGACGCCGAACAACACCGATCAGGAAGGACCGGCCCGGATCGTCACCTACTCGAGGGACACGGGCAGCCGGAACTTCACGATGGGCCAGACGCGGTACAACTACGACTTCCGCAACCGCAGCTCGGTGACGGGCAACAACGGCACCCCGAGTCTCGACACGGCCGACGGCGATCAGGACCTGCAGGCCTCGCTCCAGCACGTCGTGATGACCTTCGACCAGGAGGTGGGACGCCGGATCTACGTCAACGGCACCTGGACCGACGACGTGGACAACCGGGGCCCGGGCTCGGTGGCGAACTGGGACACGAGGCATCGCTTCGCCATCGGCAACGAGCACACGATGAACCGGCTGTGGAAGGGCCAGGTCCACCTGGTCGCCATCCACGACCGGGCGCTCAGCGCCGCCGAGGTGGGCCGGAACTTCATCGCGGGCGTGGGTCAGTCGTTCAAGCTGAGCTTCGACGTCTCCGAGTGGACCGGTCTCACGGGCAGCGCCATCGAGGTGGAGGTCCGGGAGTTCGACAACCACAGCTACCTGTTCAGCCGACCCACCTACGTGGGCCCGGACCCGGGTAGCCTGCAGATCCGCGACATCCGCGTGGCGGTGGACGGCATCGCTCCGGTGGCCGGCCAGGCCTTCCGAAACGTGGACGTCACGGTGACGGAGTCGGGCCAGGAGCTCTCGCCCCACGGATCGATCGTCGCCAAGGTGGCGGGCGGAGAGACCGACCGCTTCACCCTGCTCTTCGGCAGCATCGGGAACAACACGGCGGTGATCGCCGAGAACGATGCGCCGGTCGTGCCGGGTGGCTTCGAGGACGAGGACCGATCGGAATCGGGCATCCGCAACTTCGACCAGATCAACAACACCATGTCGATCCTGACCGGAGTCAGCCCGCAGGACCGGGACGTCAAGGACACCTTCGAAGGCCTCACGCAGCAGCTCCCGAGCACCAACGACATCCGGACGTTCGTCTCTGCTCAGCAGGTGGGCATCTTCAAGCTCGCCGTCGAGTACTGCGACGCGGCGACGGACCAGGGCTCCCTGAGGAACGAGCTCTTCGGCGCCGGATACAACGACGACGTCGACGGCGCACTGGGCAGCATGGCCTCCAAGCAGGCGGTCTCGGACGCCCTGGCCGACAAGCTCTTCGGTGACGGGCTGGCGACCATGCCGACCCAGGCCCAGGTGCGGACGGCCGTGGTGCCCCTGATCGAGTCGCTCACGGCGGACTGCGACCAGCCGGCCGCCAACGACGACGAGACCTGCGGCGTCGAACGCACCCGCACGGTGCTCAAGGCGGCCTGCTCGGCGGTCCTCAGCAGCGCACCGGTGCTCTTCCACTAGTGGCCCGGCGGGGCCGGGAATCTCCCGGCCCCGCCCTCCTCTCTCTCCGTTCTCCGAACCAGATGGGTGACGACATGAACGACCACGATCCCAAGAACACGAACCGACCGTTCCGGCACGAGGGGCACAAGCTGCTCAGCCGGCGCGACTTCCTCGCCCAGGGCTTCATCGCGGCCTCCGCCACGGTGGCCCTCCCCTCCCTGCTCTCGTTCGGGAGCTCGCGGGCCATGGCCCAGGCCCTGGACTGCGGAGTCGCGACCGGCGGCGCGGGGAAGATCCCCTTCCTCTGCATCGACCTGGCAGGCGGCGCCAACATGGCGGGCTCGAACGTCCTGGTGGGCAAGGCCGGCGGGCAGCTCGATCCGCTGATGCCGGAGGGCTACGAGAAGATGGGGCTCCCGACGGGGATGTTCCCGACGGATCCGGCCCAGGTGAACACCGAGCTGGGCCTCGCCTTCCACGCGGACAGTGCCTTCTTGCGAGGCATCCGTGACAAGACCTCGGCGGCCACTCGGGCCAACGTCAATGGCGCGTTCTTCGCGAACCGCTCGGACAACGACACGGGGAACAACCCGCACAATCCCCTCTACGGGATCAACAAGGCCGGCGCCAACGGCGACCTCGTGCCCCTGATCGGCAGCGAGTCGTCCGAGTCCGGCGGCAAGTCGGTTGCCCCGATGTCGATGATCGACCCCTCGGTCCGCCCCACCCAGGTCTCTCGAGCGAGCCAGGCGGTCGGCCTGGTCGACACCGGGAAGCTCACGGAGCTGTTGGACCAGGACGACGCTGCCGCGGTGATGACCGCAGTCGAGGCCCTGGGCCAGCTCAAGCTGGATCGGATGACCGAGGAGCAGGCGATCGAACAGCTCGTCCACTGCGGGTACGCGCAGAGCGCGGAGCTCGTGTCCCGGTACGGAGACCCGAGCGTGCTCGACCCCGAGCAGGACCCCATCCTCTTGAACATCTTCGGCGCGAACGACATCCGGAACGATCGGAAGGTCCGCCCCGCGGCCGCGATCATGAAGCTCGTGGTGAACGGCTTCGCGGGAGCGGGCTGCGCCGAGTTCGGTGGCTACGACTACCACGACTCCACCCGCGCGACGGGTGAGATCCGCGACTTCCAGGCCGGCCAGATCATGGGCGGCGCCCTCGAGTACGCCGCCCAGCTGGGCCAGCAGCTGTGCCTCTACGTGTTCTCGGACGGATCCGTCTTCAGCGACGGAACCCTCGACGACTCCCAGGACGGGCGCGGCAAGCTGATCTGGAAGGGAGACAACTCGTCGACCGCGGGCAGCTTCATGCTCGTGTACGACCCGGCCGGCCGGCCGCAGCTGACTCGCCCCGAAGCGGCGCAGATCGGCTACTACCGCGAGAACGGCTCGGTCGAGACGGCGTCCACCCGCATCGCCAGCAACGTGGAGCTGCTCTGCGAGGCCGTGGTGCTGAACTACATGGCGCTGCACGACGACGTCGGCCGATTCGGCGAGGTGCTGCCGAACCACGGGCTCGGCATGGCCGCAGACATGGACGAGCTGACGGCCTTCCAGCCGATCCGCAACGGCTGAGCGGGGGCTGGGAAGCACAGCCCGAGAAGCAGAGAGGAAGCGCCCGAAATGGGGCAGAATCCCCTCCATTTGCGAGGGGTCCGTGCCGATCAGGGGCTCATAGGAGCGTCTCCCATGTCCCCTTGGCTCTCTCCCCTGGCGCTTTCCCTGTGCCTCGGCCTCGCCTCGCCGTCCCTCGCCTCCCCGATCTCCGCCTCGACGACGAAGCCGGACGGCGATCCGGCCTCGGTGCTCCTCTCGAGCGAGCAGAGCGGAACCGGCCACGCCGAGGTGACCCACTCGACCCTGGAGGGGCTGCGCGAGTCCGAGGAGGTCGCGCTGCAGCCGCCGCCGAGCGCGGGCGAGCGCCGCCCCGCGGCATTCTGGAGGTCGGGCCGCTCGAGCCAGTAGGTGCCCGAGGCGTGCGCCTCGACTCCGCAGGCTACGTGCCAGGCCCATCCTTCGCGCCACAACCATCGGCAAAGGGTGGACCGCCGGCGTTGAGCCAGCGGCCGATCTCGTCCGCCGGAACCGGCGGCGAGAACAGGTATCCCTGACCCAGG
>JASJCN010000190.1 GCA_030065975.1 Myxococcota bacterium | reverse complement strand
TCACGTCTGGTTTACGCGCCCTCCGCCGGAGCGGTTACACACAGTAGGCGGGAGATTCGCCATGAAACCGCTCCCGCTCTCGCCGCATCAAAGAGACAGGAGACGATTCATGACCCGCATCATCGCTTCCCTCGCATTCTCCGTCCTCCTCGCGGCCCCCGCGCTCGCGACGAAGCCCTCCTTCTACGAGGATCCGAGCCAGGCCCCCGAGGTGCGCCTGCCCAACGAGCCGGTCGAGGCCGTGGGCGATCGACATCCCTACGGCTTCTGGCGCGACCTCGAGCGCACCCAGCGCAGCACCGCCGTCAACGCGCTCGAGCGCCACCGCAAGCCGCCGTCCCAGGAGAAGACCCCCCGAGTTGAGGGCGGATGAAGCCGTCCCGAAACCCGAGGCGGCGGATCGGCGTATTCCCGACCAGACGTCCCGCCCGGCCGACTGGAGGACCCGATGAAGAGCTACGAATCCCTGCTGCGTGAGATCTTCCCCCGCCTCTACGCGGTGGCCTACGCCGAGCTCGGCGACGAAGAGGCGGCGGCCTTGGCCGCTCAGCACGCCTTCCTGCAGGCCTTCGAGGCCAGCGGAGGCGCGTTCTCGGGGGTCTGATCCCCCGTTTCCGGGCTCCCCCGCGGGCACGCCCCGCGACGCTCCTCGAGCCCCGGCCGGAACGACCGTTTGCACCCCAACGGGGGCCTGCCTACCCTCGAATTTCCCAATTCAGGGTTGATTTCAGGCGCTTGCAGAACCCTTGGGCTGCCCTCCCCCGGGACGCCACCCGGCCCTGCTAAGTGCCCTTCGAGAGAGCGATCATGGCGGACTCCAAGCGCGGGGACGTGACGTCCCAGGCGCCCCGCGTCGGCGATCAGGCCGGCGCCTCTACTCGCTCGGTGCACGGCGGCCAGCGGGATCGGCACAGCGGCTCGACCCTCGTCCCGCCCCTGCACCAGACCTCCACCTTCGTCTTCGAGGACTCGGCCGAGGTCCGGGCCTACGCCGAAGGGCGGCTCGAGCGCGACGAGTACGGGCGCTACTCCAACCCCACCTGGCGGGAGGTGGAGAACAAGCTCTCGGACCTCGAGGGCGGCGAGGCGACGGTTCTGTTCGGCTCGGGCATGGCCGCGGCGACCACGACCTTCCTGGCCCTGCTCGACAAGGGCTCCCACATCGTCGTCACCAACGACTGCTATCGCCGGACCCGGCAGTTCATCCAGCAGGTGCTGAGCAAGCTCGAGGTCGAGGCCACGGTGATCGCGCCGGCCGACCCGATCGCGCTCAAGGACGCGATCCGGGACGAGACGGTCTTCTTCTTCACCGAGTCGCCGACCAATCCCTACCTCCGCGTGATCGACCTTCCCGAGGCCGTCCGCGTGGCTCACGAGCGCGGCGTGAAGGTGCTCGTGGACTCCACGTTCGCGACGCCGGTCAACCACCGGGCGCTCGCCGATGGCGCGGACCTGGTGATGCACAGCGGCACCAAGTACCTGGCCGGCCACAACGACCTGATCGCGGGCACCGTCACCGGCAGCTCCGAAGAGGTGGCTCCGGTCCGCGCCCTGGCCGGCGTGCTCGGCGGCATCCTCGATCCCCACGCGGCCTGGCTCTTCCACCGAGGCCTCAAGACCCTGGCCCTGCGCATGGAGCGCCACAACCACAACGGCCTGGCGGTGGCACGCTTCCTCGAGAGCCAGCCCAAGGTGCGCCGGGTGTTCTACCCGGGCCTCGAGAGCCACCCGGACTACGCCGTGGCGACCCGACTGATGGAGGGCTTCTCGGGAGTCGTGACCTTCGAGATCGACGGCGATCTCGACGACACCATCCGCTTCGTCGACGCCTGCCGGCTCCCCTACATCGCTCCGAGCCTGGGGGGCGTCGAGACCCTGATCGAGATGCCGGTGCTGATGTCGTACTGGGACTACCCGCCGGAGGAGCGGCAGTCGTACGGCATCACGGACAACCTGGTCCGGCTGGCGTGCGGCGTCGAGGATCCGGCCGACCTGATCGGCGACCTCGAGCGGGCGCTGGGAGCCATCTAGAGGGCCTCGCGCGAGTCCATCCTGAGGTAGCCTGCCGGTGCCCGATTTCCCGGCCCGGAGGCTCCACCCCGATGCGACCCGTCTGCCCGCCGCTCGCCCTGCTCACGATCTGGCTGCTCTTCCTCGGATCCGCCGCCCAGGCGGCTCCCCCCTTCGTCGCCTTCGAGAGCGGCTCGGTGCGACCGCTCGCGCTGTCCTCCGACGGCCGCCACCTCTACGCGGTCAACACGCCGGACGCGCATCTCGAGATCTTCCGCGTCGGGAGCGGCGGCCTCCACCACGAGGCCTCGGTGCCGGTCGGACTCGAGCCCGTGGCCGTGGCCGAGCGGCGGCCGGGAGAGGTCTGGGTCGTGAACCACCTCTCCGACTCCGTGAGCATCGTCGATACCCGCAGCCGCCGGGTCACCCGGACCCTGCTGGTGGGCGACGAGCCGCGCGACATCGTCTTCGCGCGGGGCCGCGCCTTCATCACCACCGCGCGGCGTGGCCAGCACCGGACCCACCCTTCGATCGCCGACGTTCCGGGCGCCGGCGACCCGCTCTTCACCACCGATGGCATTCCGCGGGCCGACGTCTGGGTCTTCGACGGACGCCGCCCCGGCGCTCCGCTCGGCGGGAAGCCGCTCGCGATCCTCGAGCTCTTCACGGACACGCCGCGCGCGCTCGCGGTGAGCCCCGACGGCCGCACCGTCTACGCGGCCGGCTTCCACAGCGGCAACGGCACGACCGTCGTCCACGAGGGGCTCGTCTGCGACGGGTTCGAGGCCGCCGAACCCTGCGAGGTCGAGGACACGCCGATCCCGGGCGGCAACCCGGGCCCGGCGACCAACCACGAGGGCGTCCCGGCTCCGGAGGTCGGGCTGATCGTGCGCTTCGACCGCGAGAGCGGGGAGTGGCGCGACGAGCTCGATCGCGACTGGAGCGAGGTCGTGCGCTTCGACCTCCCCGACACCGACGTGTTCGCCATCGACGCCAAGACCCTCGCGACGAAGAACGCGTGGTCGGGCGTCGGCACCATCCTCTTCAACATGGCGACGAACCCGCGCACGGGCGCCCTCTACGTCTCCAACACCGAGGCGCGCAACGAGGTGCGCTTCGAGGGCCCGGGCGAGTTCGTCGACAGCACCGTGCAGGGACGGCTGCACGAGGCACGCATCACCGTGATCAAGGATGGCGACATCGAGCCGCGCCACCTGAACAAGCACATCGACTACTCCGTTCGCCCCTCGCCGCCCGGCACCAAGGAGCACAGCCTCGCCACGCCCGTCGACATGGTCGTGAGCAAGGACGGCAAGTGGCTGATGGTGGCGGCCTTCGGATCCAGCAAGGTCGGCGTGCTGCGCACGAGCGAGCTCGAGGATGACAGCTTCGACCCCACCGTCGCGAGCTCGCGCTACGTCGACGTGAGCGGGGGCGGCCCGGCCGGCCTGGCCCTCGACTCGCGCCGCAACCGCCTCTACGTGGCGACCCGCTTCGACAACGGCGTCTCGGTCGTCGACCTGCGGACGAAGACCGAGACCCAGCACGTCCTGCTGCACAACCCGGAGCCGGATCACGTGGTCGCCGGCCGACCCGTGCTCTACGACGCCACCACCACCTCGAGCAACGGCGAGGCCTCGTGCTCGGCCTGCCACGTGTTCGGCGACTTCGACTCCCTGGGCTGGGATCTCGGCGATCCCGACGCCGATCTCGGCGACAACCCGGCCGAGGTGAACCTCGAGGTGATCTTCCTGCTGGCCCAGGCCGGCGGCGAGTTCTTCCCGGACATCAACGGCACGGGCGACCTGCGCGTGTTCAACCCGATGAAGGGACCGATGGCCACCCAGACGCTCCGGGGCATGAAGAACTCGGGGCACATGCACTGGCGCGGCGATCGCGCCGACGGCTTCTTCGGCATCGACCTGCCCAACACCAACGACGCGGACCTCTCCTTCCGCAACTTCATCGTCGCCTTCCCGGGCCTGCTCGGCGCCGACCGGGCGCCCGAGGACCCCGATCTGCAGGACGACGTGCAGCGCTTCGCCGACTTCATGCTCGACGTGGCGCTTCCGCCGAACCCCGTGCGCGCCCTCGACAACTCGCTCACGCCGGAGCAGCAGGCCGGCCGGGACTTCTTCCTGGGCGGGCCCGACGGCACGGAGCTCTCGGACGGCGTGTTCGCCATCCAGGGTCTCACCGGCTTCACCTGCGACGGATGCCACGACCTCGACGCGTCCCAGGGCTTCTTCGGCACCGACGGCAACTCGAGCTTCGAGTTCGAGCAGCAGACCATGAAGGTGCCGCACCTGCGGAACATGTATCAGAAGGTCGGCATGTTCGGGATGGCGGCCGAGCCCTTCTTCTTCACCGTCGGCGACAACGAGCACAAGGGCGATCAGGTGCGGGGCTTCGGCTTCCTCCACGACGGGTCGACCGACACGCTCTTCCGCTTCTTCAGCACGATCGCCTTCGACCCGGAGACCTTCAGCATCGAGTCGCTCGGCATCGAGGGCGGCGGCTTCACCCGCGGCGATCCGCAGCTGCGCGAGATGGAGCAGTTCATGCTCGCGTTCGACACGGACCTCGCTCCGGTGGTGGGGCAGCAGATCACGCTCGACCGGCACAACGCGGCCGAGGTCGGCCCCCGCGTCGACCTGCTGCTCGAGCGCTCGGATGCCGCCTTCACCTCCGAGATCCTGGGAGGCGAGGTGACCGAGTGCGACCTGGTGGCCAAGACCCGCTGGTTCTGGCGCTCCAAGGGCTTCGTGCACACGGGCGGCGGCGAGTTCCTGAGCGACGACGGGCGCACGGTCCGCGACGAGGACCTGCGCTTCTTCTCGCGCTGGGCACCCGTCACGTACACGTGCACTCCCCCGGGCTCGGGGCTCCGCATGGGCGTGGACCGCGACCTCGACGACGCGCTCGACGGCCTCGACAACTGTCCGGCCGACGCCAACGCGTCCCAGGAGGACGCCGACCATGACGGCCGGGGGGACGCCTGCGACAACTGCCCGAACGCCTGGAACCCCTGGCAGCTCGACTCCGACGCGGACGGCCAGGGCGATCGCTGCGAGGAGCGGCGCCGGCCCTGGTGGTGGGGCTGGCTCGGCTGATCCCGGGCCGCGGGGACTAGAGCAGGTCGCCCTGGGCGGGGCGCGAGTGCTCCATGGCCAGGAGCCGGCGCTTCATGTCCAGGCCGCCGCCGTAGCCGCCGAGCTTGCCGCCCGTGTTGATCACGCGGTGGCAGGGGATCACGGGCGCCAGCGGGTTGGCGCCGTTGGCGGTGCCCACCGCCCGCACGGCCCGCGGAGCCCCGATCTGCTCGGCGATCTGGGCGTAGCTTCGGGTCTCGCCGAAGGGAATGGTGAGGAGAGCGCGATAGACCCGGGTCTGGAACGGCGTCGCTCGCAGGTCGAGGGCCAGGTCGAAGGCCTCGCGCCGGCCCGCCAGGTACTCCCCGATCTGGGTGGCGGCGGCGCGGTTGCGTTCGGCCGAGGGCGTGAGCTCCGCCTCGGGGGCGAAGCGCTTGCACCAGCCGGCGAAGCCGCGCCCGGAGGCCCGGGGGAGCTCGACGTAGACGAGGCCCTGGTCGCTCGAGGCGCAGCGCAGGCGCCCGAAGTCGCTGTCGAACTCGGCGGTGTAGAGCACCGGCGCCGGCTCGGCTCCCGCCACGAGCCGGACCGCCGGGGCGGCGGCGGACGGGGCCGCGACGTCTTCGGAGACGGGTGTCTGGACGAACGCCATGCGAGCGCCACAATACCACGAGCATCCCGAGCAGCGGGGAGAATCGAGCTGGCACACCTCCTCGTCTCCGGCGGGGCCGGATACATCGGCAGCCACGTGCTGCGCGCCCTGCGTCGGGCCGGACACACGGCGGTCGTATTGGACGATCTGCGCGCCGGCCGCGCCGACTTCGTGGGCGATGCGCCCCTGGTCCGCTGCGACGTGGGCGACCACGCGGCGGTGGAGCGCGCCTTCGCCGAGTACGGACCCGTCGACGGGGTGATCCACCTGGCGGCCCTGCTCTCGGTGGGGGAGTCGGTGGCCAAGCCCCTCGCGTACTACCGGAACAACGTGAGCGCGGCCGAGGGGCTGATCGAGACGGCGGTTCATCATGGAGCCCGCGCGTTCGTGCTCTCCTCGACGGCCGCGGTCTACGGACACCCGGAGTCCCAGCCCATCCGCGAGGACGCGCCGATCGCGCCCATCAATCCCTACGGCGCCAGCAAGTCGATGGTCGAGCGCATCCTGGCCGACGTCGAGGCCGCCCACGGCATGCGCTACGCGGCGCTGCGCTACTTCAACGCCAGCGGCGCCGACCCGGAGGGCGGCATCGGCGAGTGCCACGAGCCCGAGCTGCACCTGATCCCGCTGGCGCTCGAGGCCGCCGCGGGCCTGCGCCCGGCGCTGTCGCTCTTCGGCAGCGACTACCCGACGCCCGACGGCACCTGCATCCGGGACTACATCCACGTGACCGACCTCGCGCGCGCCCACGTGCTCGCCGTGGAGGGGCTCCTCGAGGGCCAGGAGGGCGGGGCGTTCAACCTCGGCACGGGCATCGGGCACTCGAACCGCGAGGTTCTCGATGCCGTCGAGCGCGTGGTGGGGCTGCCCGTCCCCATCCTCCCCGCCGACCGGCGCCCGGGAGACCCGCCGGAGCTGGTGGCCGACGCGAGCCGCTTCCGCGAGGCCTTCGGCTGGGAGCCGAAGCACTCGGATCTGGACACCATCCTCGAGACCGCGTGGCAGTGGCTGTCGAGCTCCCGAGGGCTGTGAGGCTCCCGTGAGCGACGCCCAGCCGAGCCTCCTCGGAGCCGCCCTCCGCGACCTCTCGCGCCTGCGCGACGTGGCGGTGATCGTCGCGCGCCACGGCTTCGGCGAGCTGCTCCAGCACAGCCCACTCGGCCTGCGCCTGCTCGGCTCGAGCGAGCTGCCCGAGGAGGACAGCGCCCTGCGCGGCGCCTCCGCGGCCGACCGCTTCGCCCACCTCTTGAGCGAGCTCGGGCCGACCTTCATCAAGCTCGGGCAGATCCTCTCCATGCGGCGCGACCTGCTGCCCGCCGAGATGATCGCCTCCCTGGAGAAGCTCCAGGACGACGCCCGGCCGCTGCCCTTCGAGGACATCCGCGAGGCCGTGGAGGCGGAGCTCGGCGCCCCGCTCGCGGATCTCTTCCGCGACTTCGAGGCGGAGCCCCTGGCCACCGCCTCGATCGCCCAGACCCATCTCGCGACGACCCATGCCGGCGACCGCACGGTGGTGAAGGTGCAGCGCCCCGGCATCGAGAAGACGCTGCGCGGCGACCTCGACCTGCTCTTCCTCGCGGCCCAGGTGCTCGAGGCCAGCATCGACGAGGCCCAGCTGATGGGCACCTCGGACGTGGTGGAGGAGTTCGAGCGCGGTCTGCTGCGCGAGCTCGACTTCCGCGAGGAGCTCGGCAACCTGCTGCGGGCGAGGCAGCTGCTCGACCCCGCCCATCAGGTCACCGTGCCGCGGCCCTATCCCGAGCTCTCGGGCCGCCGCGTGCTCACCATGCAGTACTTCGAGGGCGCCTCGCTGCGCAGCCTCGAGCCGGGAACCGAGCGCGCGAAGCACGCGATCTCCGAGGTCGTCCACTCGGCGTGCAAGCAGGTGCTGATCGACGGCTTCTTCCACGGCGATCCCCACTCGGGGAACATCCTGATCGACGCCGAGGGCACCCTGTGCATGATCGACCTCGGCCTGGCCGGCAGCCTCTCGGACGCCCAACGCGAGGATCTGGTGGCCCTCGCCCTGGCGATCCTGTCCGCCGACGACGGGGCCATCGCGCGCATGCTGATCAAGATGGGCACCCCCACCCAGCGGGTGCATCTCTCGGAGCTTCGCGCCGAGGTCGAACGCCTGCGGACGCGATACCTCGACGTCGAGAGTCTCGGGGACGTCGACTCGACGGGGCTCGCCCAGGAGCTCGTCGAGGCGGCCCAGCGCTTCCGCATCAAGCTGGCGCCGGAGTACTCGATCCTCTCGAAGGCGGCGGCCACCATCGAGGGGCTGGTGCGCCACCTCGACCCGGAGGTCGACCTCGCGGGCATCGCCCGCCCCTACGTGCAGCAGGTGATGCTGGGCCGGCTCTCGCCCGGGTCCTTCATGCGGGGCATGGCGGGCGAGGCGGGCACCCTCGCGAATCTCGCGCGCGAGCTGCCGGGGCACCTCGACCAGATCCTCCACGACGTCGAGACGGGAAACCTGCAGATCCGCGCGCTCTCCCCCGCCCTCGACGAGGTGCCGAACCTGCTCCACCAGCTGGGCGGCCGCATCGGGCTCACGGGCCTCGCGACGGCGCTCACCCTGGCCGCCGCGATCCTGCTCTCCGGAAGCGGTCTCGCGGGATGGCAGGTCCTGCTGGGCACCAGCGCCGCGCTCGGCGCCGTGCTCGCCTGGGTGGTGCTCTTCTGGTGGCACCTGCTCGGACGCGGGAAGCCGCTTCGCCTGCGCCCGCTGGTCCGGCTCTTCCGGCGTTAGGCCCTGCGAGTTGGCGCTGCCAGTTGGCGCTAGCTGGGGCGCTGCGATCGCGTCCTACGCGCCGTCGAAGAGCCAGCGGGTCGCCGTCCGGCCGAACTCGGCCGGCGACTCGATGAAGCCGAACACCTTCCGCGGGGTCACCCGGAAGACGGGCGAGTCGGGCGGGAAGTGCATGCCGTACTTCTCGTGGTAGCGCTCGGAGAGCGCTTCGAGGTCGCCCTCCACGCGCGCGACCGTCCCCTCGACGATCACGGCGAGATCCGCATCGTCGGTGGTCAGCACGCACTCGGGCCGGGCCTCGAGGTTGCGCACCTTGACCGTGTCCTCGCCGGTGCTGAAGTAGACGGCGCCTTCGTGCTCGATCGCCCAGACGGGCATCGC
>JASJCN010000013.1 GCA_030065975.1 Myxococcota bacterium | reverse complement strand
CGCGTCATGGGTGAATCGCCAATAGCGCTTGTGGCGACGCCCAGTTCCGCGTATATGTGCATGCGACCCGTCCGGGTTTCGGACTCACGGTCACTGCCTGGTGGACTCCACAACCACCCGACAGGGATCCCGGAACGAAGGCGGGTCGAGGGGAAAGGGCACCTGGGTTCCTGAACGGGAATTCGGGTAGCAGGAGGGGTCATGAGGGGAGTCCGCGCATCCTTCGGGATGCGATCGTTCGGTGTTGCGTTGGCCGTGCTGGTTGCGTCCACGCAGGCACAAGCCTTCGAGTTCTTCGATGGGCGCCTGCAGGTGCACGGCTACTACGAGATGACCGTGCGCTCGATCTGGGAAGACTTCACGGGTGCCAACGAGTGGGATCTCACTCAGTGGTATCACGTGCTCAATCTCGAGATCGAAGCCGACATCGCACCCGATGGCTTCGGACCCTTCGATCTCGTGTCCGCGTTCTCGCGCGTCGAGGTCCGCTACGACTGCGTGTGGCGCCGCGGCTGCTGGATGTTCCCGAGCGTGAACAGCTACGGCGACGAGGCGAAGCGTCTGCCGAAGTACGCGTCTGACGGTCGTCGTTCGGGCTTCTCCGGCTCGCAGTTCCTCGGCGACGTGCGACGCTTCAACGCCGTCCGCGACGTCCAAAAGCTCGGCTTCAACAACCGGCTGGTCGCTCCGGAGGACCCGAAGAGGCCGGTGGACTTCCCCTTCATCTCCGGTGTGGAGGGCTTCTTCGGCATCGCCGGCGTCGACGGCGTGCTCGGAACCGAGGACGATCCGGCCGGCAACACCTTCCGGCGCTACATCGGCAGCCGCTGCGTCTTCGGACACCAGAAGGTCAAGGGCAGCGTGAACGGCAACGGAACCCGGGTCCTCGGCCCCTGGGACCCGCGCTGCGAGACCGACGAGATCGGCGCTCTGCGCAACGTCCCGAACCCGTTCAAGGCCACGGACAAGAACGTGCCGGTGCTCGGCGGAGCGGGTGGATCGGCTGCGCTCCCCTACCGCCCCGCTCCGATGTTCAACTTCAACCAGGAGGGGATCTCGAACCGGGCCCAGGGTCTCTTCTATCCCTCGGCGGCCCTCACCCGCGAGCTCGAGGCCGGGAACTTCGACAACCACGACCAGAACTTCAGCCAGGACCAGCTGGCCTGGAACCACGGCGCGAGCCAGAAGACCTGGCGGGAGCTGAAGGAGCTCTACTTCGACCTCGAGATGTTCGACAGCCGCCTGTGGCTGCGCATCGGCAAGCAGAACATCGTCTGGGGCAAGACCGAGCTCTTCCGCACGACGGACCAATTCAACCCGCAGGACCTCGGCCTCGCCTCGCTGCCGAGCCTCGAGGAGTCGCGCATCGCCCTCTGGGCCGCCCGCGGCGTCTGGTCCTTCTACGAGGTCGGACCCCTCGAGGACGTGCGCCTCGAGGTCGCCTTCAACTTCGACACCCACGAGCCCACCGACCTCGGCCAGTGCGGTGAGCCCTACTCGCCGCTGCCGGTCTGCAGCAAGCGCTTCGGTCTCTTCGGCCACGGCTTCGCGGGCGCCGGCATCGCCGGTGAGGATCGGCCGCCCAAGCCGTGGGAGAACATCAAGGGCATCGAGATCGGCGCCCGCGTCGAGTTCCGCTGGGACCGCTTCTCCGTCGCGATCAGCGACTGGTACGGCTACAACGACGGCTTCTGGGTCGACCGGCTCTTCCTCTACTCGCGCAACGTCGACCCGCTCACGGGTCGGCCGCGCGAGCGCACGGAGCTGCGCAACCAGGGTCGCTGCCGCAGCGGCTTCGAGGACGCCTGTCTGCGACCGGACGAGGCCCTCGAGAAGCACAGCCTGAACCAGCAGCTCTTCGCCGTGGTGTGCGCGGGCTCGGTCGGCTTCTCGACCCTGGATCTCACCTCTTGTGGCCAGTCGGTGTTCAACAGTCGCGCGCTGGCGGCCGGCTTCCCCATCGCGGAGGCTTTCGGCGCCGCGCTCGCAGGCCAGACGGGCAACGTCACGGGCACCGTCTTCCACGCCCTCGCAGGGCTCACGGCGAACGGCTTCGCGGCGTTGGGCGGGCCAGACGGGATCCAGGGCACGCCGGACGACATCTTTCCGTTCATGGCGGCAGGGTTCAACATCGGGATCGGCCTGCCTCCGGGGGCCCCGGCTTGTGGCGGTGCCTGTCTGCCGACGCCCCTGGTTCCGCTCTCCATCGACCCCCAGGACGGCCCCGCGTCTCCGACCGCGGGTCTGCTGGGTGCGCTCGGGGTGAACCAGTTCCTGACCGATGAGCAGGAGGCCCTGCTGGGTTGCGGCCCGTTCTATTCGACGGACTGCGATACGCAAGGCATCGACCTGCTCAACGCCGAAGTGAGCGCCCTGCTGATCTCGTGGCCGAATGCCCAGGACGCGACCTTCGGCATCCGCTGGGACACGTTCATCGGCAAGCAGCCCGGGACCGTCGGGTTCGATCAGAACGCCGCGTGTACCCGCTTCGAGCGCGGCCGAGCCTTCATCCTGCCCGGCTGTCGGGGACCCGGTGACCCGGGCTACACGATCAACAAGGACGGATCCACGACGGGAGGCTCAGCCTCGGTCGGCGTCCCCCAGGGCTACCCCGCGGGCTTCGCCAACGGGGCCCAGCAGATCCTGATCCAGCGCGTGCATCCGTTCACGGGCCAGCGCTTCCGCTCGGAGATGGCGGTGCTGTCGTGGAACTACCTGATGACCCTGGTGATCAACTCCCAGGCCGCAGCCGGTGAGCCGATCCAGAAGACGAACTTCGATCCCAATCGGCCGCTGCGCCGGAACGGCTGCTCGTTCCGGGTGGTGCAGTTCTGCTCGGCCGTGACGGGCGTGTTGGCGATCACCGGCCAGACCCGTCCGGACCTGAGGGCGGGCGGCAACGGCCGCTTCGGGCGCCGGGACTTCATCTGGGCCGGCGGTGGCGAGGCGATCCTCCGCTACGAGAAGCGCAACGTGCTGGGCGTCTCGGTGGACTTCGCCGAGGACACCACCAAGTCCAACTGGAGCTTCGAGTTCACCTGGATCGAGGATCAGCCCTTCGGCTCCGTCGACGAGATCGACGGCAACGAGGACGTCGATCTCTGGAACCTGACCGTGTCGGTGGACCGGCCCACGTTCATCAACTTCCTGAACGCGAACCGGACCTTCTTCTTCAACAGTCAGTGGTTCTTCCAGTACATCAACGGCCACACGAAGGGCCACGCGGCGAACGGCCCCTGGAACGTGTTCATGACCTTCGCGGTGAGCACGGGCTACTTCCAGGACCGCCTGCTTCCGAACCTGGTGATGGTGTACGACTTCTCGTCGAACTCGAGCGCGCTGCTGCCCTCGATCACCTACCGGTTCAACGAGGCGTTCTCGGCGAGCTTCGGCGTGGCGTTCTTCGCGGGACGCTTCGAGGAGCGAAGCGCCGAGATCCGGCCGCTGGGTACGCCGCCGAACCTGCAGGGTTCGACGCGCAACTCGAGCTTCGTCGAGAACGGCCTGTCGGCGATCCGGCAGCGCGACGAGGTCTTCCTCCGCATCCGGTACACCTTCTAGGTCGAAGGCGGGGCCACGAGCCCCGGGAATCGAGACGGCCGGCGTCCTTCGGGGCGCCGGCCGTCTGCGTTGGTACCCTGCCCCCCGGACGGCCGGGCCCTTCGGGCCGGCTTGGAGGGTTGGATGACGAGGTCCCGATTCGCGCGCTCCCTGCGCGCCGCGCTCGCACTCACCGCGGCGCTCGGCCTGGCCCCCGTGGCCGAGGCGAAGCTCCCGCCCGAGGGGCGCTGCCCCGATTGGAGTGGCGCGGCCGGCGAGGAGGGAGACGGCCAGGATCGCGGCGTTCCCATGGTCGAGCCGGGGATGATGATCGGGCTGAACGAGCTGATGCAGCTGCGCAGCCTGTTCCCCGACGTCATCTGGGATCACCGCGAGGCCTTCTTCTACGAGGGCATGCAGCTCGAGGTGGGCGCGTGCCACCGTCGCTATCCGCCCGCGGCCTTCTACTCCGAGGCCACCGAGCGCTTCGGGGGACGCGCGAAGCTCGATTCGAAGGGCAACCTCTCCGACTACGTCGCAGGCGTTCCCTTCCCGCCGGACGCCATCGACCCCACCGCCGAGGACGCAGGCACGCGCTGGGCCTGGAACTTCCAGCAGCGCTACCGGGGCTCGGGGCCCGTCGGCGAGTTCCGGATCTTCGACCTGCCCGGGCGGATCGGGAAGCCGCAGACCTACATCGGCGACTTCTTCTACGTGCGGACCGGGCACCGCGCCGACCTCGCCGCCAGCGACTACCGCATGCCGGAGGCCACCAAGACGGTGTGGGTGGCCGGGGGCAGCTTCGAGGAGCCCTTCTCGGCGCGGCACCTCGCGTGGCGGCAGATGCGTCCGCGCGAGACCCTCGAGAACTGGAAGGAGCCCGACGACACCTTCGTCTACGTCCCCACCATGCGGAAGCCGCGCCGGTCGGCCTCGAGCTGGATCGACGGCGTGTTCACGCCCCGCTACCGGGTGAGTGGAGACGACGGCGGCGGCCCGATCCCCTTCGCGTTCGGCGCCCAGGTCGACGGCTACGGCGCGGGCATCGACTCCATCCAGCCGACGGCCGGTCTCTCCATCGCGGCCACCGAGGACATCCGGCGCGGCTTCACGGGGCTCGCGATCCGGCCCAACGCCTACGACTGGACCTTCAAGGGCGAGCAGGAGGTGCTGGCCCCGCTGAACGCGAGCGCCCAGGGCTGGCCCTACTACGACGAGCGGAACTACGGGCCCTCCGGGCTCTCACCGGCGAGCGACCGCTGGGACGTGCGCTGGGCGGTCGTCCTCGAGGGCCGGGCCCGCCGCAACGTCGACAACGTGGCCGCCGTCGAGCTGTGGGTCGACTACCAGACGCTCCAGCCCCTCTACTACATCACGCGCAAGAAGAACGGCTTCCTGATCGACATCGGGATCCTGGTGCACCGCTACAGCGCCGACCAGCCGGGCTACCCGCTGTATCCGGGCGGAGAGACGGCCAACGTCTTCGACCCGGTGGCCTCGCACTTCTACTTCGTGCCCGGCGGGGGCGCGGGCTGGCGCCGCGAGTCCTATGGCGTCCAGTCCCTGCCGCTCGATCCCGGCAAGCTGCGCAAGATGACCTCCTCGGACGAGCTGATGAAGGGCCACTGAGCCTCGGGCGAGCCCTCTCCGCGCTCCCTGGGCCTCACCTTGCGCCGGGCTCCGCCAGCGCCGACGCTTGTCTCGTGCGTGGTCGTTCCATCGGCGTCCCCCTGACCCTCGGCGTGAGCCTCTCGGTGATCGCCCTGGCGCTCGCCGTCGGCTGGCTCCTGCTGGTGGTATCCGATCTGGCTCCGGTGACCCGGGGGCTCGGCCCGGTGCACTGGCTCTTGATCGTGCTCGGCACGGTGTTCTTCCTGCTGATCATCGCCGGGCTCGTGGCGCTGTGCGTCTGGGTGGCCCGCGAGATCCGCGTGAACCAGCGTCAGCAGGCATTCCTGGACGCCGTGACCCACGAGATGAAGACGCCGCTGGCCTCGCTCAGCCTGTATCTGGAGACGCTCCAACGCAGGGATCCGGGCCCGGACACCCGGGCCGACTTCCTGCGCAAGATGGGACGCGACGTGGAGCGTCTGGAGCACACCATGGATCAGGTCCTGGCCGCCGCGCGCGCCGAGGACCGGGCGCGCCCCGCCCCCGAGCCCGTGGACCTGGCCGCGGTCCTCCAGGCCGGCGCGACCGAGCTGCGCGAACGCCACGGCCTGCCCGCAGACGCGATCCGCATCCGCGTCGAGACGACCCACGCGGCCCTCGGGAACCCGGCCGAGCTCGGCGTGGTGTTCCGCAACCTGCTCGAGAACGCCATCAAGTACTCGGACCCCCCGGTGGAGGTGCGCGTGAACGTGACGCTCGGCTCCGACGGTCGGCTGCGCGTCGCCATCGAGGACCGCGGCATCGGGATCGAGCCCGGGGAGCTCAACCAGATCTTCCAGCGCTTCTACCGCGCCGGGCGCGGCGTCCAGCGCCAGGCCGCCGGCCTGGGCCTCGGCCTCTTCGTCGTCTGGAGCCTGGTGCGCCGGAACGGCGGCAAGGTCGTGGCCCAGAGCACCGGGCTCGGCGAGGGAAGCCGCTTCGTGGTCACCCTGCGCGCGGCCCCCGAGCCCATGCTCGTGGCTGCGACGGCGGGCTCGGCGGGGTCGGCCGGCTCCTGATGGCACGGATCCTGGTCGTGGAGGACGAGGAGCATCTGGCCGAGGGCCTGGTGTTCAACCTCGAGGCCGAGGGCCACGAGGTCGAGGTGGCGGCCAACGGGCTCGAGGCGGCGGAGCGCCTGGCCGGGCCCGAGACCGACTTCGATCTGGTCATCCTCGACGTGATGCTCCCCGGCGCCTCGGGCTTCGAGGTGGCCCGGCGCGTGCGCGCCTCGGGCAACTACGTCCCCGTGCTCATGCTCACCGCGAAGGACGATCCGGCCGACATCGTGCGCGGCATCGAGGAGGGCGCCGACGACTACCTGACCAAGCCCTTCAAGCTCGACGAGCTGATGGTGCGGATCCGCGCTCTCCTGCGGCGTCGGCGTTGGGACGGCGGCCCCGACGAGGACGCCGCCGCGGTGGTGCAGTTCGGCGACGTGAGCGTCCACTTCGATCGCTTCGAGATCGAGACGCCCGAGGGCCGACACGAGCTCACGCCGCGAGAGGCGGGGCTCCTGCGCGCCCTGATCGAGCGGGAGGGCGAGGCGGTGCCCCGCGGCGAGCTGCTCGAGGCCGTGTGGGGCCTCAAGCCGGAGACGCGCACCCGCGTGGTGGACAGCTTCGTGGTGCGGCTGCGTCGCTATGTCGAGAAGGATCCCGCCCGGCCCCGGCATATCGTCTCGGTGCGCGGCCACGGCTACCGTTTCGTTCGTTAGCGTCCGTCGGCGTCCGACCCGCACGCCCGCGCTCGCGAGACCCACTGGAGAGCCGCCCCCGCATGACCCTGAACGCCCTTCGCTTCGACGTCCAGCCCGCCTTCGAGGACCCGGTCCTGATGCTGGCGTTCGAGGGCTGGAACGACGCGGGCGAGTCGGCCACCGGAGCGGTGCGTTTCCTGTCGGACAGCTTCCAGTCGGCCCCGCTGGGTCGCATCGACTGCCAGGACTTCTACGACTTCACCGTCCGGCGTCCCAACGTGCGCATCGGACAGGAGGGCGTGCGGGAGATCGCCTGGCCCGACTTCGAGCTGCGCTTCGCGGCGATCCCCGACCGGCCCGAGCTGGTGTTCGGGGTCGGCGCCGAGCCGCACCTGCGCTGGCGCAGCTTCTGCGATCTCGTGGTGCGTGCGGTCGACACCCTGTCGATCCGGCGTGCGGTGCTCCTCGGAGGCTTCCTGGCCGACGTGCTCTACTCGCGCCCGGTTCGCGTGAGCGGCTTCTCCTCGGAGCCGAGCCTGCTCGGCGAGCTCGCCGTCGAGCCCTCGGACTACGAGGGGCCGACGGGAATCACCGGCGTGCTGGCCGATCGACTGCGTGCAGAGGGGCTCGAGGTGACGAGCCTCTGGGCCGGGTTGCCTCACTACATCACGGTGACGCCGAACCCGCGCGGCACCCTGGCCCTGGTGCAGACGGCGGCGGAGCTCCTGGACCTCCCCGTGGACCGCACCCCCCTCGAGCGCGACTCCGCGGCCTTCGAACGCAACGTCTCCGAGCTGGTGGCGGCGGACCCGGCGCTGTCCGAGTACGTCAAAGAGCTCAAACGCCGCGAGTTCGCGCAGTAGGTTGGACGGGGCCGCGTTCTTCTCCTGCGGTTGCTTGGGAGGGTCGGGGCGGGGGATGGGTTGCGGCTCATGGCTCGCTGCGCGCGGTGACTCCGCTCTCGGGGGTGGGTGCCGCTGGCCTGTGAGCGCTTTCGCGCTCCAGTCCAGTCCTTCACGCCTGAGTGCCGGGCGAGGCTGCGCTTGACTTCGCCTCCACCCATCCCCCGCCCCTCCTCGTTGCGCGGAGGCGGGCGCGCTCCGGTAGGGAGCTGCTCGACGCTCGTTCGGCTCTCTTTGGAATGGGGGGCCCGATCCGCCGCCCGAGCTGCGCGGAGGGGGTGGGGACGGCTTCCGGGGAAGTCAAGCGCAGCCTCGCCCGTCCGGCGGTCTTGGCGGAACGGGCGTCGAGCGCGCAAGCGCTCGGGCGTCCGGGGTCGGACCTGCGTGAGCGGCGGCGCGGCCGGCAGCGAGCCATGAGCCGGGAGCCGTCCCCACCCCCGACCCTCCCAAGACGAAGGGCGAGGAGCGAAGCGGCGGTCAGGCCAGCTCGATCGAGTCCTCGACGAGCATGACGGGGATGCCGTCGTCGATCACGTAGAGGATCTTGCCGTCTTCGCGGATCAGGGCTTCCTGGATCTCGGTGCTCACCGGCTGGCCGCCGCGGTTGCGGAGCGAGCCGTCGCGGATCTTCGCGTTGATGGGCTCGAGCTGCTCGGCCGTCGCCAGGGCGACCGGCTGGCGGGTCTCGGGGCAGACGAGGATCTCGATCAGGTCTTCGGGGATCGGCATCGGATCGACAGCTTAGCGGAGCATCGCGGACGGGTAGTCGAGGATGCGGCGGGCCACGATCAGCTGGTTGATCTGCTGGGTGCCCTCGTAGATGTCGTTGATCTTCGCGTCGCGCATCCACTTCTCCACCATCAGCTTCTTCGAGTAGCCGAGGGGCCCGAGCAGCTCGACCGCCTTCTGGGTGATCTTGGTGACGGCGAGCCCCGCCTTGGCCTTGCACATGGAGGCTTCGAGGTTGTTCGGCTTGCCGTGGTTCATCATCCAGGCGGCGCGCCAGGTGAGCAGGCGTGCGGCCTGGAGCTCGGCCTCCATCTCCATCACGTCGCGCTCGAGCGCGGTCACCTCGGCCGGCGGCGCGTCGTAGCGCACGCGCACGCCCTGGCGCTCGAGCTCCTCCAGCAGGAAGTCGAGGGCCGCGCGACCGACGCCGACGGCCATGGCCGCCACGATCGGACGGCTGGCGTCGAAGGTCGCCATGGCGCCCTTGAAGCCCTTGTCGCCGGTCTTGCTCGGGTCCTTCTTCTTCACGGCCGAGCTGCCGAGCAGATGGTCCTGGGGGACCCGGCAGTTCTCGAGGCGCAGGGTGGCGGTGTCGGAGGCGCGGATGCCGAGCTTGTGCTCGGTGCCGACGAGCTCCATCCCCGGCGTGCCGGCCGGCACCACGAAGGACTTGATGCCGCCGCGTCCCGCCGACTTGTCGACGGTGGCCCACACGACCACGAAGCCGCCCTCCACGGTCGAGGCGCCTTCGCCGGCGGTGCAGAAGATCTTGGTGCCGTTCAGCACCCACTCGTCGCCGTCGAGCTCGGCGGTCGTCTCGATGGCGGCCGAGTCCGAGCCGGCCTGGGGCTCGGTGATCGCCATGGCGCCCCAGATCGGGTGCCCGCCCTTCTCGCGGAAGGGCGAGAGGAACTTCTTCTTCTGCTCGGCGGTCCCCGCCGCCGAGACGGCGGAGCCACCGAGCGCCGGAGTGGGCATCCGCAGGTAGAGGCCGGCGTCGCCCCAGCAGAGCTCCTCGGCCTGGATGCACACCTGGATGAAGCCGTCGCCGGGGCCGTCGGTCGGACGCGGGCCGCCGTGGCGACCCTCCTGCCAGAACCAGTCGACCCATTCCTTGGGGAGGGTGTGCTCCTCGTCGTCGTACTTGCGCGACACCGGGCGCATCTGCTCCTCGGCCACCTTTCGGTAGTGCTCGCGGGCAGCCTTGGAGGCTTCGGTCGGCTCGAAAGAGATCGTCATGGCTCGCTCCTCAGACCAGGGCCAGGGCTTCGAAGCTGGCGAAGCCGCGGGCGTTGCGCAGGTGCATCTCGGGAAGGTAGTCGCGGATGTAGCCGTGGCCGCCGAACACCTGGACGGCGCCGTCGGCCACCTCGAGGGCGACGCGCCGGACCTGGTCGTAGGCGAGGGTGGCTTCGCGCAGGGCGTCCTGGCCCGCGTCGAGACGCGCCGCGGCCTCCCAGGCGAGCAGCCGCGCCGCGTCGATCTCGATGGCCATGTCCGCCAGCTTGAAGGCGATCGCCTGCTTCTGGGCCACCTTCACGCCGAACACCTCGCGTTCCTTGGCGTAGTCGCGCGCCACCTCGAACGCGGCGCGCGAGACGCCGAGCCCGGCCGCGGCCAGCGCGACGCGGCCCTGGGTGACGATGCGCGAGAGGTCGCAGCCGGCGTCGCCGCCGAGGCGGGCGTCCGCGTCGACCCGGACGCCGTCGAGCGACAGGGTGGCAGTCGGCAGGGCCTGGATGCCGAGGTTGCGCTCGCGTTCGGCGGAGAGACCGTCGGCAGCGCGCGATACGAGGAACCCCTCGCCGCGTCCGTCCAGGGTCGCGAAGACCAGCACCGTGTCGTCGCCGTCCATCCACGGCACCTGACACTTCGAGCCGTTCAGCACGAAGCCGTTGCCGTCGCGCTCGGCGCTGCAGCCGGGCCGGAACGGGTCGCTGCCGAAGCGCGGCTCCTGAAGCGCCAGGGCGCCGGGCACGAAGCTCTCGCCCGCGTAGTGGGCGAGCCGCTCGCGCTGCGCGTCGGTTCCGAACTCCGCGACGGGGAGGGCGACCAGCGCCGGGCTCAGGATCCCGAGCGCGATGGCGAGGTCGCCCCACGCGAGCTCCTCCGTCACCAGCGCGCCGAGCACCGCACTGCGCTCGCCGCCGCCGCCCACACTCTCGGGGAGCGCGTTGGCGACGAGACCCAGCTCGTGGGCCTGGGCCAGCACCGAGTCGGGGAGCTTTCCGGACTCGTCGCACTCGCGGGCGACGGGGCGGATCTCGTTCTGTGCGAACTGGCTCACCGTCTCGACGATGAGGGCCTGCTCTTCGGTGGGATCGAAGCCGATCACGCGGATCTCCTGTTTCGCATTCGAGGGTTGCGGCGGTCTCGCGCGCGAGGGCTGCACCGGTTTCTGCTGAGGGTCGTTCCCATCGAGACTCCACCCGCCGTTCCACCTGTGTTCGATCGAACGCGCGATCGAACTCACGAAGCGCGCACAGCGCGTTTCGTGCACTGGGCGACTGCGGATGGCTGCCTGCAGAGAGCCGTTCTCCCCTCGGGAGGAGGTGCAGCGCGCCGAGTCTACCATGGGACCCGATCGACGCCGGAGTGCGGTGCACGGACCCCACAAAGAGACCACTTTCGGTCCTGATTCCGCCGCGCCCTCGGGGGTCTCGAGGCTTGACGTCAACTCGGGGAACCCCTAATCAACGGGCGCCAGCGCGGCCGGGAGCGCGCCGGTGGCTGTTGCGCCACCTCCTTCCAGGCCCCGTGTGGGTTCGTTGGACCCGTACTGTGGTGAAGCGGGCGAATTGCGCCTTGCGCCGCGCTTGGTCTCGGAAGGTCACCAATCCAGACATGGCAAAACGGCTCTCGACCCTTCGTCCCTCTCTGGCCTCGGCTGCGATCGCACTCTCCGCAGCGGCCCTCTTCGGAATCCTGATCTTCACCGTCGGCCAACAGCGCGCCAGCGCCGACGCGCCCCGCCTCGCGGGCAGTGTGTGCGAAGCGCAGCTGCTGAAGGCCATGCTGGCGGAGAATCCCGACGCCAACGTCGAGATCCCGCCCGAGTTCGACAAGCCGCACCCGACGCTCGAGGCGTGCGAGTCCCATGACCTCGCCTGGAGCGACGACGTCGAAGGCCCGAACCAGCCGATTCCCTTCAGCCACCTGCACCACGCGGGTCGCTACGAGATCCCCTGCCTGTACTGCCACGCGGGCACCGATCGCTCCCAGGCCGCCGGCGTTCCGTCCGTGGAGCTGTGCATGGGCTGCCACGAGCACTTCGACGCCTCCTACGACGAGCTCGAGGGCATCCGCATCCTGAAGGAGCACTGGGAAGCCCGCGAGCCCATCCGCTGGGTGCAGGTCCATCGCGCGCCCGAGCACGTGCAGTTCCAGCACCAGGCGCACGTGCGCGCCGGCATCGAGTGCCAGCAATGCCACGGCCGCGTCGAGGAAATGGAGAAGATCTGGTTCGTGCCGGATCGGCAGCTCGGCCCGACGGCGATGCCCACCAAGAAGCTCGAGATGGGCTGGTGCATCAATTGCCATCGGGACAATGGCGCCTCTCAAGACTGCTTCACCTGCCACTACTAGGACCGCCGATGACCGACTTCGATCGTCGTGATTTCCTGAAGCTCGTCGGCGTGAGCGCCGGCGCCGCAGCCGCCGCCGGCTGCGCCGACCACGTGGAGAGCCTGATCCCCTACGTGGTCCAGCCCGAGGAGGTCACGCCCGGCAACGCCGTGATCTACGCCTCGACGTGCACCGAGTGCCCGGCCGCTTGCGGCCTGCACGTGCGCACGCGCGAGAGCCGGCCCATCAAGCTCGAGGGCAACCCGGAGCATCCGGTCAACCGCGGCAAGCTGTGCGGCCGCGCCCAGGCCAGCGTCGGGCGCACCTACAGCCCCGACCGCTTCAAGGGCCCGGTGGCGCGCAACGAGGCCGGCGAGCTCGAGCCCATCTCCTGGGACGACGCCGTCGCTCGCGTCGCCGATGCGCTGCGTGCGGATCCCGGCAAGGGGCACGTGCTCGGCGGGGATCCGGGCCCGACGGCCGGCGATCTCGTCGATCGCTTCGTGTCGGCAACCGGTCTCGGTGGCCGCACGGTCTACGAGCCCCTGGCCCACGAGGCCCTGCGCGAGGCCAGCCGACAGGTGTTCGGCGTCGCCAGCGAGCCGATCTTCGATCTCAGCGATGCCCACCTGATCATCGACTTCGGGGCCGAGTTCCTCGAGGACGGGCCGTCGACGGTGGAGCACGCGGCCCAGTGGGCCGCGGCGCGCGACGTCGCCAAGAAGGAGCACGGCGGCGCCCGCACGGTGTACGTCGGATCGCGCCTCTCGCTCACGGCGTCGAGCTCCGACGAGTGGCTCACCGCCAAGCCCGGCACCGAGGGCATCCTCGCGCTGGCCCTGGCCGGCGTCGCCTCGCGCAACGGTGGCGGCTCGCTGCCCGCCGGCGTGAGCGCCCCGAGCGTCGAGAGCGCCGCCGAGATCGCCGACGTCGACGCGGAGGCGATCGAGCGCATCGGCAAGGCGCTGGGTCACGGCCACGCGGTCGCGTTGCCGCCGGCTCCCGCCGCCTCGAGCCGCCGGGCGGTCGCGACCAACGCGGCGGTGCTGATCCTCAACCAGGTCGTCGGTGCCGTCGGCACGGCGCTGCGGGTCCCGCCGGCTCCCACGGGCAGCCAGCCGAGCTACCGCGAGACCCTGGCGCTCATCGAGAAGATGAAGAGCGGCGGCGTGAACGTCCTGCTCGTCCACGACTCGAACCCGGTCTACTCGCTGCCGAAGGCCGCGGGCTTCGAGGCCGCCCTCGAGAACGTGGGCCTGGTCGTGTCCTTCGCGACGTCCGCCGACGAGACGGCGGCTGCGGCCGACCTGATCCTTCCCGATCACGCACCCATGGAGTCGTGGGGCGACCGCGCTCCGCGCCCGGGCGCGCGCTCCGTCGTGCAGCCCACCTTCCGCCCGCTCTACGACACGCGAGCCCTCGGCGACACGCTGCTCGACGTCGGCCGCGCCATCGGCGAGGCCACGGCCGCGCGGCTGCCCACCGGGAGCTTCCGCTCGGTGCTCGAGGAGGCGTGGTCGGACACCGACTGGCGCAAGGCCCTCTCCGAGGGCGGCGTGTTCGGTGAGCTCGAGAGCGCCGACACGAGCGGCGGCGACCTCGGACGCCTCGAGTTCGCGGCGCCGGCCCTGTCCGACAAGGGGGAGTACACGCTCTTGCCCTTCGCGACGGGCCTGCTCCACGACGGCCGCGGCGCGAACCTGCCCTGGCTGCAGGAGATCCCCGATCCCGTGACCCACGTGGCCTGGGACAGCTGGGCCGAGGTGTCGCTGGCCACCGCCGAGAAGCTCGGCGTCGAGATCGGCGACCTGATCGAGATCCAGGGCTCCGCCGAGCCGATCAAGGTTCCCGTGTTCCCGCGCGGCGGCATCCGCGACGACGTCGTGGCCGTGCCGCTCGGACAGGGGCACACCGTCGGCACCTTCGCCTCCCGCGAGGTGCAGGGCCTGCCGGGAACCGCGCGCGGCGTGAACGTCGCGGACGCGCTGCCGCCCCTGGTGGACGAGGGCGGAGGCCGCGCCTGGCTGACCGAGAAGGTGGCGCTGACGGCCACTGGCGAGCACCGGCGCCTGCCGCTCCTGCAGTTCAGCGACAACAAGCGCAAGCGCGAGCTGGGCGAGGTCATCGACCTGGCCGATCTCGCCGGCAACGGGCACGGCGACGGCCATGGCGACGGCCACGGAGAGGCCAAGGCCGACGCCCACGGCGACGAGCACGCCAAGGCGGACGATCACGGCTCGCATGGCGACGGACATGGCGACGGGCACGGAGGTGGCCACGACGATCACGGCGGCCACGAGATCCTCGAGGACTTCGACCCGGCCGACGACGCAGCCGACGAGGCGCTCGCCGCGGCCTACCCCGACGAGCTGTCGGTCAAGGCGTCGCCCTACCGCTGGGGGCTCACGGTCGACCTCGACCGCTGCACCGGCTGCAGCTCCTGCATCGTGGCCTGCTACGTCGAGAACAACATCCCGATGGTCGGCGAGGACGAGACGCGGCGCGTGCGCCAGATGGCGTGGCTGCGCATCGACCGCTTCGTCGGCGAGGGCGAGGTCGACTACCCGCTGCAGCTGAACCGCGGCGACTACCACCCCCGCCCCAGCGCGGAGAAGCTCGGCGACACGGACATCCGCAACTCGCCCATGATGTGCCAGCAGTGCGGCGCGGCTCCCTGCGAGCCGGTCTGCCCGGTCATCGCGACCTACCACAACGAGGAAGGTCTCAACGCGATGATCTACAACCGCTGCATCGGCACGCGCTACTGCGCGAACAACTGCCCGTACAAGGTCCGGCGCTTCAACTACTTCGACAACCAGATCACGAAGTGGCCGGCACCCATGGAGCTCGGGCTCAACCCTGACGTCACCGTGCGCGGCCAGGGCGTGATGGAGAAGTGCAACTTCTGCGTCCAACGCGTGCAGACCGCCCGCCAGATCGCCAAGAACGAGGGCCGCGAGATCCTCGATGGCGAGGTGCAGACCGCCTGCCAGCAGACCTGTCCCACCGACGCGATCGGGTTCGGGAATCTGCGGGACGACCAGAGCGAGGTCAGCAAGCGGGCCGACGATCCGCGCAGCTACTACGCACTCCAGGTGCTCAACACTCGACCCGGCGTCACCTACCTGAAGAAGGTGCGGCGCGGAAAGATCGAGGGGTAAGACATGAGTCCGCCGCCTGCCATGCCGATCACGGAGACCACGCGCCTGCCGGCGCCGCCGGACTCCAAGATCAATCGGGACATCCTCCGGGTGATGGAGGGCACGTCGCCGGGCTACTGGTTCCTGGTCGCGCTGGCCGTGATCGGGGCCCACGTCGCCGGCGGCGTCTGGGCCTATCAGGTGTATGCCGGTCTCGGGATCGGCGGCTACACGCACCCGGTCTTCTGGGGCGTCTACATCGTCACCTTCGTGTTCTGGGTGGGCATCGCCCACGCCGGAACGCTCATCTCGGCGATCCTCTATCTGTTCCGGGCCAAGTGGCGCAACGCGATCAACCGCAGCGCCGAGGCCATGACGGTCTTCGCCGTGCTCACGGCGGCGCAATTCCTGGGCATCCACGTCGGCCGGATGTGGAAGTCCTACTTCATCCTCCCCTACCCGAATCAGCGCGGCCTCTGGGTCAACTTCAAGAGCCCGCTGATGTGGGACACGTTCGCGATCTCGACCTACGGGACGATCTCGATCGTGTTCTTCTACATCGGCCTGATTCCGGACATCGCGATCGCACGCGACCGCTCGACGGGCATCCGCAAGCTCATCTACACGGCGCTCGCGCTCGGCTGGCAGGGCACCTCGATCCAGTGGAAGAGCCACACCCGCTCGGTGCTGCACCTCTCGGGCCTGGCGACGCCGCTCGTGCTCTCGGTGCACTCGGTCGTGTCCTGGGACTTCGCCATGTCCATCGTGCCCGGCTGGCACGCGACGATCTTCGCCCCCTACTTCGTGGCGGGCGCGATCTTCTCGGGCTTCGCCATGGTGCTCACGGTGATGATCCCGGTGCGCCGGATCTACAAGCTCGAGGCCTACATCACCGACTACCACTTCGAGAACATGGCGCGCTTCCTGCTCCTGACCTCGATGATCGTCGGGTACTCCTACGGCACCGAGTACTTCATCGCCTGGTACAGCGGCGTCGAGCCCGAGGCCACGGCCTTCTGGTACCGCGCCTTCGGCCCCTACTGGCTCTCCACATGGATCATGATCGTCTGCAACTGCGTGATCCCAATGGTGTTCTGGTACCCACCGGCGAGAACGCACATCCCAACGCTGTTCATCGTGTCGACGTTCATCAACATCGGCATGTGGTTCGAGCGCTACGTCATCATCATCACGTCGCTCTCGCGTGAGTACGACCCCGCCGTCTGGGGCGTCTACACGCCGACGCTGCCGGAGCTGATCATCCTGGCCGGAAGCTTCTGCTTCTTCGCGATGTTCTTCCTGCTCTTCCTGAAGGCCTTCCCGGTGATCGCCATCGCCGAGGTGAAGGAGCTGGCGATCCACGAGAAGGCTCACGGAGGCGCGCACTGATGCCCTCGCTACTCGGAATCTACGACCTCCCCGGAGACGTGGCCGCCGTGTCGCGTCGGCTGCGAAGCCGCGGCTTCAAGGACGTCGAGGTGTACGCCCCGGCCGCCTTCCCGGAGCTGGACGAAGCGGTCGAGGACGGCCCCAGCCGGGTCCGGATCTGGACGCTCGTCGGCGGCCTCACCGGCGTCGTGACGGGCTTCTTCATCACGATCTGGATGTCCAACGACTGGCCGGTGATGATCGGCGGCAAGCCCTTCGCCTCGATCCCGCCCTACGTGGTGATCGGCTTCGAGCTCGCGATCCTCTTCGGCGGCCTCGCCACCCTGCTCGGACTGCTCGCCGTCGGCAAGCTCCCCTACGGGAGCTTCGGAAAGAACGACGCCGCCTACAGCGCGCGCTTCTCCGCCGAGGAGTTCGGTGTGGTGGTCGAGTGCCAGGACCGCGACGTGCGCGAGGTCGACGCCCTGATGCGATCCCACGACGCGAAGGAGGTCACCGTTGTCGAGGCCTAGCACGCGCCGCGGCTCCCACGTCCTGTTCGGCGTGCTGCTGATCCTGATGTCGGGATCGGTCGCATGCTGGGAGCAGTGGTCGGAGAGCTGGTTCCCCCAGATGAAGTGGCAGAAGGCCGTCCAGGCCTTCGAGCGCGTCCAGCACGAGGGCCGCGTCGCTCCCTTCACCCCGCCCGAGGGAACCGTGCCGATCGATCCGGCTCCGCCCATCGTCGGTCGCACGGACGTCGCCGCCGCCGCCCTGCTCGAGAATCCCATTCCCGCCGACTTCAAGTCGGTGGCCCGCGGTCAGGAGCTCTACGGGATCTTCTGCGAGACCTGCCACGGTGCGACCGGCATGGGTGACGGCCCGGTGAGCATCGCCGGCGACCGCCAGGGGCCCTTCGTCGGTGTCTGGCCGCTGGGAACCGCCACCGGCCAGAGTGACGGATACATCTACAACCTGATCCGCGTCGGAAACGGCGGGGCGCCCGGCTATCGGATGCCCAGCTACAAGCACATCCCCGACCTGGATCGCTGGCACCTCGTGAACTACGTGCGGTACCTGCAGCAGGGAGGCCAGCCGTGAGCGCGTCTCAGCCCCAGTACGATCAGCCCGAGGCCGAGCCGCAGGTGGAGGACGCCCCCCAGGCGCCCTATCCGCGCGCGGTCGCCGCGGCGGAGGCCCACGGCCCCACGCCCTCCGGCCTCGAGATCGCGATGCCGACCCCCGCGCCGCCCGGGCTCCTCGGCCTGTGCGGAATCCTCTTCGTGATCGGTCTGGTCACGTTCTTCGCGGGCCTCGGCTCCGATCCGGACACGACCTGGCGGGCCTTCCACGTCAACACGGTGTACTTCGGTGCCATCGCCCAGGCGGGCGTCGTGCTGGTGGCGATCTTCACGATCGTCGGTGCGCGGTGGCCCGGGCCGGTGAAGCGCATCGCCGAGGGCCTCGGGGCCTGGGTGCCCGTGACCTTCCTGCTGGCGATCGTCAGCTGGTTCGGCCGCAGCCACATCTATCCCTGGATCAACGAGCCCCTCCCGTGGAAGGCGACGTGGCTCAACGTCGGCCGCCTCTACAGCTGGGATCTCATCACCCTCGGGCTGCTCACGGTCCTCTCGGTCTTCTTCATGCGTGCGTCCCTGCGTCCGACGCTTCGCCACCTCGCCGAGAACGGCGAGGGCTTCGCGAAGCGGATGGCCGAGAGCTGGACGAGTGGCTGGCGCGGCGACGAAGAGGAGAAGGCGGCTTCCGATGCGCGCATGCGCTTCTGGGCTCCGATCCTCTGCCTGGCCTACGCCTTCGGCTGGAGCCTGATCGCCTTCGACTGGGTGATGTCGCTCGAGCCGACCTGGTTCTCGAACCTGTTCGGCGCGTTCGTGGCCTGGGGCGGCATCCTCTCCGCCGTGTCGATCACCACGATCCTCACCGTGCTCCACCGCAACCACGCGGGCATGCAGGGCGAGGTCACCACCGACCGGCTCCACGATCTCGGCAAGATGATCTTCGCCTTCTCGATCTTCTGGATGTACCTGTTCTTCGCCCAGTACCTGGTGATCTGGTACGGCAACCTGCCCGAGGAGACGCAGTACTTCCGCGATCGGCTCGGAACGGAGTTCCTGCAGGCGACCTGGTTCTGGCAGGGGTGGTCGGATCGCGTGCTCGGCGAGCCCTGGACCGTGGTCACGCTGTTCACCTGGGCCTGCGTCTGGGTCATCCCCTTCTGGTTCCTGCTCGGCCAGCGCCCCAAGAAGAGCCCGAACTTCCTGGCTACGATCGCGCTGATCTCGGCCTTCGGGTTCTGGATGGAGCGCAACGTGCTGGTCTGGCCTTCGCTCGTCCCCGAGGACACCTGGGCCTTCCTGGGCTGGATCCAGGGCGGCATCGCGATCGGCTTCCTGGGCGCGTTCTTCGGCGTCTTCCTGCTCTACACCCGGGTCTTCCCGGGCCTGGCCGTCCCGGCCAAGTAGCCTCGACGCATCCCCGGGCCCCTTGGCCCGGGGATGCGCAGCGCCCAGTCGCCCAGTCGTCCAGCCGGCCAGGACCGGATTCCCTAGGCTCCGCCGGATGGACGAGCGCGAGATCGAGTCTCCCATGCCGTCCCCGGGGGAGGATTCCTTCGCGGCAGAATCCGGGTCGGACGCCGGGTCCGCGAGCGACCCCGACCGCTTCGAGCTGCGCCGCGTTCCCGCCGTCGTGCTCCACGCCAGCGGCCTGCGTCATCCCCGCGCGAGCTGGATCTCCGCCCCCACCCAGGCGGAGTCCTTCACCGCCTACACGGATCTCACGCACGTGATCCTCGGGCGTCGCAGCCTGCGCATCTGCTCGCGCCGTGAGAGCCTGCTGCTGCGCCGATCGCAGCTGCGCCACCCGGAGCAGGCCGAGGCGCTCGTGCAGGCCCTGCGCAGCCGCGTAGGCGGCCTTCCCGACGGCCTGGAGCGCCTGGAGCGGATGGCGGCCCTCGATGCCCGCATGCGCGCACCCATCGCGCCGTGGATCTCGCGGTCGCTGGTGCTGGTGTGCCTGGTGGCCTTCGCCCTGCAGTGGCTGCGTCCCTACTTCGAGCTCACGGGCGCGTTCAACGCCGATCTCGTCCGTGCCGGCGAGCTGTGGCGTCTGCTGACGGCCAACGTGCTCCACGGCAGCGTCACGCACCTCGCCGTCAACGCGGCAGGGCTCCTGATCCTGGGCGCCCTGGTGGAGGGGATCCTCGGCAAGCGCGGGATGGTCTTCGTGGTCGGGGTCTCGGCGCTGGGCGCCATGGGCGGCTCGTACCTGGCCAACTACGCCAGCGCCGTCGGCGCCTCGGGCATCGTGGCGGGGCTGGTCGGGTCGCTGCTCTGGATCGAGTGGGTGGCTCCCGAGATCGTGCCGGCCGCCTGGCGGCTGCCCCGGGGCCTCCTGATCGGCGCGATCGTGGCCGACAGCATCGCTCTGGCCTTCGTCCCGGGGATCGCCCACATGGCCCACGCCTTCGGGCTGGTGTCGGGTGCGGCGGCGACGGTGGTCGCGATGCCCAAGCCCAAGGGCGAGTCGGGGGGTGGCGGATTCCTGCTGGTGGCGGATGGCCTCATCGCCGGGGCGGCGGCCGCGGCGGCCTTCGTCTTGCTATGGGGCGTCTGGTCGCCGGGCGAGGCGGCCGCGCGGCTGCGGGCCGAGCGGCTGCTGCAGATCGAGGGCGTGCGGCCCGAGGTGCTGAACAACGAGGCCTGGGGGATCGTGATCGTCCCCGATCAGGAGCCGGGCCTGCTGCGCGTGGCGCGGCGTCTCGCCGAGGCCGCCGTCGACCGCACCGATCGGGGCAACCCGAACCTCCTCGACACCCTGGCCGAGGTGCAGTTCCAGCAGGGGGACGCGGCGAGCGCGCTCGAGACCATCGACGAGGCCATCCTGCTGGCGCCCGACGAGCCGTACTTCCGCGAGCAGCGCCGGCGCTTCAGCGGCGAACGAGCGGCCGACGACCGGCCCGAGCCTCCGGCGAATGCCTTGCCCCCGCCCGGGCCTCCGGAGCCCCTGCCGGCCGAGCCCGAGGATCCGCCCGGAATCCGGATCTAGGCCTCCGGGCCTAGAACTCGAAGACGCCGCCGTCCGGCGCGATCTCGACCTCCGGGCCTAGAACTCGAAGACGCCGCCGTCCGGCGCGATCTCGACGCGCCCCCGGAAGGTCTCGTTGACGAGTCGCCGGTACTGGAACTCGAAGACCGGCGGCGGCCGCATGCGCGTCAGCACGAGCAGCTTCACGCCCGTGCGCGTGCCGAGGTCACCGATGTCTTCCAGACGCAGGTGCTGGGCCGCCTCCCGCTGGATCACCTCGAGTCCATCGACCCCGGCCTCGGCGGCCGCCTCGAGGGACGCGCCGTAGACCGCCTGGCTCACGAGGGCGTCGGCGCCGGTCGCGAGAGCGACCAGGGCCTCGAGTCCGGGCGCCGCGCCGGCGCCGGAGATCACCACCGATCGATCTCCCGCCTCCACGCGATAGGCGAGGCTCGGGAGCGCGTTCCCCTCGAGCAGCGTCGCCTCGATCTCGAACGCTCCGTGCTGGATGCGTTGGCCCGTCCCGAGCTCGACGGCCTCGATGCGCCCACCGGCCTCGGGAAGCTCCCAGTCGGCGGCGAGGGCGGCCAGGCCCTCTGCGTGGGCCGATGCGAGGCGTTCCACCAGCTCGCGCGTGCCCTTCGGGCCGTGCACGACGAGGGGCGCCTCCCGGGGGCCGTGCCATCCCGTGGTCAGCAGATCGTCGAGGCCGACGGTGTTCTCCGGCAGCAGGCTGGTGAGGAAGACGTGGGTGGGCTGCCAGGCCGGGATCTCCGCGCGGCGCAGGGCCTCGGCCACCCCGCGCCCGGCGTCGAAGAGCAGAAGCTCCGACCCGCTCGCGACCGCGACCGCGGGGCCGAGCCGCCAGGGATTCTCGAAGGTGCCGCCGGTTCCCAGCGTGACGAGGGTCGGGAGCTCGAAGCTCGCTTCGGGCAGGGCGGCGATGCCCGCGGCGACGTGCTCCATGCGCTTCGACGCGAACGACATCACCCACATGAGCACGACCACGAGGGCCAGGATGCCGAGCAGGATGAGCCGGTTCACTCGAACACCACCGTCTTGTTTCCGTACACCACGATCCGGTCCTCGAGGTGCCAGCGCACCGCGCGGGCCAGCACGTCGCGCTCGACGTCGCGGCCCTTGCGCACCAGGTCACCCACCGTGTCGCGGTGGCTGGTGCGGATCACCGACTGCTCGATGATCGGGCCCTCGTCGAGATCGGTCGTGGCGTAGTGCGCCGTCGCCCCGATCAGCTTGACGCCCCGCTCGCGAGCCTGGTGGTAGGGGCGGCCGCCCATGAAGGCCGGGAGGAAGGAGTGGTGGATGTTGATGATGCGCTGGGGGAAGTGGGAGATGAAGTCGCCCGTCAGCACCTGCATGTACCGCGCGAGCACGACGAGGTCGATGCCGTTCGACTGGAGCAGCTCGATCTCCTTGGCCTCCTGCTCGGCCTTCGTGGCCTTGGTGATCGGCAGCACGTGGTAGGGCACCTCGAACTGCTCGGCGACGAAGCGCAGGTCCGGGTGGTTGCTGATGATCAGAGGGATCTCGCAGCGCAGCTCGCCGGCGCGGTGTCGCAGCAGGAGATCCCAGAGGCAGTGGTCGAACTTCGAGACCATGAGCGCCACGCGCTTGGGCACCGCTTCGCCCGCGAGCCGCAGGTCCATGGAGAAGCGTTCCGCTACCTCGCCGACGGCGCGCTCCAGGGTGGCGCGATCCGTGTGGAGCTCGCGCATGTCGAAGCGGATCCGCTGGAAGAAGGATCCCGCCTCCGGGTCGGTGTGCTGGTCGGCATCGAGGATGTTTGCGCCGTGGCCGGCCAGGGTCTGCGCCAGGGCGGCCACGATGCCCCGTGCGTCGGGGCAGGTCACGAGCAGGACGGCGGTGTCTCCGGTCTCAGACATGGCCGCGGATTCTAGCCAGGGCACCCGAGGGACGCCCCGCCGCGGGCGCTGCTAGCGTACCGGGGCTCCGTCCGCCCCGAAGGCCCGACAGCGAGGAACCCTTGGACGTACTCCGCACCCCCGACGAGCGATTCGAGCGCCTGCTCTTCCTGAACTACGGCCCTCACTACGTGGAGGACCTCCCGGGCTACGAGGGGCTGCGCATGCACTTCCTCGACGAAGGCCCCGAGGACGCCGAGCACACCTTCCTGTGTCTCCACGGCGAGCCGAGCTGGTCCTATCTCTATCGGAAGATGATGCCCGTCTTCCTCGAGACGGGGGCCCGCGTGGTCGCGCCCGACCTCTTCGGGTTCGGCCGCTCGGACAAGCCGGTCGACGATCCGGTCTACACCTTCGGCTTCCATCGCGGCTCCTTGCTGCGCCTGCTCGAGGCTCTCGACCTGCGCAACGTGACCCTCGTGTGCCAGGACTGGGGCGGCATCCTCGGCCTCACCCTGCCGATGGAGGCACCCGAGCGCTTCGCGCGGCTGCTCGTGATGAACACGGCGCTCCCGATCGGCGAAGCGGTCAGTCCGGGGTTCGCCGGCTGGAAGGCGTACGCGGCGTCGGACCCCGACCTTCCCGTGGCCGGCCTGCTGGCGCTCTCTTCGCCCGGCGTGCTCAACCCTCCGGACCTGAGCGCGTACGGCGCGCCCTTCCCGGACCAGCGCTACAAGGCCGGCGTCCGGCGCTTCCCCCAGCTGGTTCCGGTGGAGCCCGGGATGGAGGGCGTCGAGGAGTGCCGCGCGGCGCGCGAGTTCCTGAGCACGCAGTGGCAGGGACCGGTGCGGATGGCCGTGGGCATGGCGGACCCGGTGCTCGGACCGCCCGTCATGGAGGAGCTGCGTCAGACCCTGAACGGCTGCCCACCGCCCCTCGAGATCGCCGGGGGCGGCCACTTCGTGCAGGAGTGGGGCGAGGAGATCGCGCGCTGGGCCGTCCAGGAGTTCGCCACCGGCTGAGCGCCCCCGGACCGCCCGCTGCGTGCCCGGGGGCGATCGCGGAGGCCATCGTGCCGCCCCGGGAACTCCTTGTGCAAGCTCGGCAGCTTTGGATAGGCTCCGGGGTCAGGGAAGCTCACTCCTTCCCGAGTCTCGCAGGCCGGCTCCGGGGGATCCTCGTGAATCTCCGGTTCGGGCTCTGGGGGGCGACCCGGGACGGTGGGTCCGGCGACTGCCTCATCCCAGGGACTGATGCGAGCACTGGGCTTCGCAGGAACGAACCACGCCGAGAAGGAGGTGAAAAGTTGGACCAATGTCAACCTACGGCGAGTGAGGTGGCGGCGTCGTAACGCCAGCATCGCCGATTTCTTCTCGGTTGGTTGGGGACGCCAGTCCCAGGCCACCGTCCCCGAGAGCGCGGACGCCGTAGCCGCCATCGGGCCCCTCGAAGCCGAACCGATCCTCGGACCCGATCTTCGGATCGGACCCAGGTCGGACGATTCCAGGAGCCGCTCTCGGGGATTTTCTCGTCCTGACGCCGAGAGTGCCACCTAGGCCCCGGTGCGCCGACCCGGGTTGCGCCCGACCGGCGACGCACTTCATCCTCCGCTACGAGGCTCCGGGTCTTCTCAGGCCCGGCTTGGGTCCAGCAGGGAGGGAATCATGAAGCGCCGCCTGACCCGTTTCGCGTGGGCCGTCGTCTGGATCGTCGGGATCGTGCCCGCCATCGCCCAGGCCGGCCCCGCCGAGCGCCTCGCCGAGGCCGTGCGCTTCCGCACCTTGTCCCATCAGGATCCGGCCGCCCTCGACGCCGAGGCGTTCGCCGGCTTCCACGCCTTCCTCGAGCGCACCTATCCGAAGGTCCACGCGGGCCTCACACGTCACGTGATCGGCGACTGGAGCCTCCTCTACGTCTTTGAGGGCCGCGAGCCGGAGCTCGCCCCGATCCTCTGGACCGCGCACTTCGACGTCGTGCCCGTGATCGACCCGTCGGCCTGGACCCACCCGCCCTACGAGGGCGTGATCGCCGACGGCTACGTCTGGGGACGCGGGACCCTCGACGACAAGGCCGGCGTGATCGGCATGCTCGAGGCCGCCGAGCGGCTCCTGGCCGAGGGCTTCCAGCCGAGGCGCACCCTGTATCTCGCCTTCGGTCACGACGAGGAGATCGGCGGCGCAGCCGGCGCGGGCGCCACCGCCGCCTGGCTGCAGGAGCGAGGCGTGCAGCTGCTCTTCTCCCTCGACGAGGGCTTCGCGATCGTCGACGGAGCGCTGCCCGGGATCGACGGCCCGGTCGCCCTGATCGGGGTCGCGGAGAAGGGCTACCTGACCCTCGAGCTCGTCGCCCACGCGGCCGGCGGCCACTCGAGCACGCCGCCCCGCAGCACGGCGATCGGCCGACTGGCCGAGGCGGTGCGTCGGCTCGAGGCGAACCCGATGCCCGCACGCATGGACGGGGTGGTCGGCAGCACGCTCGACGCCATCGCACCCCACCTGTCCCTGGTGCCGCGTCTCGCGCTCAGCAACCGCTGGCTCACCGGAGGGATGCTCGAGTCCCGCTTCTCCGAGGACCGCGCGATGAGCGCGATGATCCGGACGACCACGGCCGTGACGATGGTGAGCGGTGGCGTGAAGGAGAACGTGTTGCCGTCGGAGGCGACGGCCACGGTGAACTTCCGGATCGCACCCGGAGACACCGTCGACGACGTCGTGACCCACGTGCGGCGGGTGATCGAGGATCCCGAGGTCGAGATCCGCGTGGACCGGGGCACCGAGGCCTCTCCCGTCGCGGACGTCGAGTCGCCGGGCTACCGCCTGCTGGTCTCGACGCTGGGTGAGCTGGTGCCGGAGGCACCGGTGATTCCCGGCCTCGTGGTCGGGGGCACCGACAGCAAGCACTACGCGAAGGTCGCCGACGACAGCTTCCGCTTCACGCCCTTCCTGCTGGGGGCCGGCGACCTCTCGCGCATCCACGGCGTGGACGAGCGGATCTCGGTCTCGAACTTCGAGGGCCTCTTGATCGACTTCTACGTCGCGCTGGCCCGCGCCGCGGATGGGATCTGACTAGGCCGCCTGGCTCTCTGGCTTGCGCCAGGAGTACACGCGCATCGGCGGGATGTTGCGCATCTCCATGGCCACCTGCGGTCGTCCGAAGACCTCGCGCCCGAGCACCGCGACGCGGTCGCGGAACTGGTAAGCCACGAAGCAGCCGCCCGGCGCGAGACTGCTGCGAACCTCCTCGAGGATGCGCCGGCCGACGGGCTTCGGCATGGTCGAGAAGGGGATGCCCGAGATCACCACGTCGGGCGCGTCGAGGCCGTGCTTCGCAAGGGCGAGGCGGATGTCCTCGGCGCTCCCCAGGTGGGGGATCAGGCGCGGGTCGGCGTGCTCCCCCAGCACGCGCACGAAGCTCGGGTCGCGTTCGATCGCGAGCAGCCGGGCGTCGGGGCCGAGCTCTCGCAACATGGCCCGCGTCACACCGCCGGTTCCGGGGCCGAGCTCGACGACGACCCGTGCCGACGCGAGATCCATGCGGCGCACGAGGCGTCGCTCCAGGAAACGTGAGCTCGGAATCACCGATCCCACCTGCTGGGGGTTGCGGAGGAAGCCGCGCAGGAAGGTGATGCGCGAGTCCGGCTGGGGCTTGATCTTGGCGATTTTCATGGCGGCAGCCTAGCGACAACCCGGTGCGGGCAAAAGCTACGCACGACGGTGTCGATGCGCGAAGGCCGCGATCACCGCGCCTTCACGGCTCCGCCCACCAGAGCTCCGCCGCCGTCGGGTCGGGCGGGGCGTCGGCGAGGACGGCGCGGGGCAAGAGATCTGCCGCACGCCCGAGGGTGCGCGAGGCCTCGGTGTGGCGTCCCTCCACGAAGAGGGCACCAGCGGCCTGGAGCTGCAGCCCGCCCTCCCGGGCGCGACGGGCAGCGGGCCACAGATCGGGGAAGATCGGGTCTGCATCCCCGCGCCGTCCGGCCACCTGCTCGGCGAACGACGCGAAGGCCCGTCCGACGAAGGGACGCTGCTTGCGGCCCGCGTGAGCGCGCGCGCCGCCCATCTCGAGGCGCGGGCGATCGTCGGTGTTCCGCGGATGATCCCGCAGCGACCCGGCCAGGGATCCGAGGGGGCCGACGTAGAGCGAGAAGAAGGCGTCGGGGTGGATGACCCAGCGATCGCGGACGCCGGCACGCGCCGCCTCGGCGGCGGCCGTCGCGACGGAGGCCGCGCTGGCGGGGACGTCGCGGTAGCCGACCAGGGCCACGATGGGGAAGCGTCCGTAGAAGTCTCCGCGGAAGAGCGCGCCGTTCGGGAACGCGTCGCTGAAGGTCGCGGCGATCAGGAGGAACTCCGCTTCCGAGAGCTGGTAGAGCGGAAGCCACTGGCAGAACAGGCCGCCCGGCCGCAGGCGCTCGCGGACGGCGCGATAGTGCTCGGCCGCGTAGAGCGCGCCGGCTCCGGCGCGCCAGGGGAGGAAGAGGTCGGCGACCACCACGTCGTAGCGCTCGGAGGTGGCACGCATGAAGTTGCGCGCGTCGTCCAGCACCACGTCGGCCATGGGGGCCCCGTAGACGGCCCCTCCGTCGGCCTCGAGCCAGTCGCGGGCCAGCCTCGCCACGGCGGGAACGAGCTCGACGACGGCGAGGGTCTCGGGGCGGTGGGCCAGTGCAGCCGATGCGCTGCTTCCGGTCGCTGCTCCGAGGAAGGCGACCCGCTCTGCGCCGGGGCGCAGCAGCAGGGGGACGTGTCCCTGGCGTTCCTGGTGCACGCGGTCCGCCGCGCCGCCGAGCATGTAGTGGTTGTCGATCTGGATGCGCCGCTGCCCGTCGCGCGCGACCACCGCGACGAGCCCGTCCGCCGTCGGCTCCACGTGCAGCAGCTCTTCGTCGGCGCGAACGGGAACCAGGGGGAGTGCGCCGGGCCCGCCCGCCAGGGCGATCGCCGCCACGGCCGCCGCCGCGACGGCCGCTCTCGCGAGCGCGGGCGCCTTGCCCGCCGCAGTGACGACGAACGCCACGGCGTAGACGAATGCGATCGCGAGGAAGCCGCCCCAGGGCCCGAACAGGGGCAGCAGCAGCCAGGGGCCACACAGCGCGCCGAGCACGGCACCGAGGGTGTTGGCGGCGAGCAGCCGGCCGAACCGGGCGCCCGCCGGGAGATCTCCGCCCGACCGCTCCGCGTGGGCGAGGAGCGCCGGCAGCACGCCCCCGGCGCACAGGGCGAGCGGCCCCGCTGCCGCTCCGGCGAGGGCCAGGGCGCGAAGCAGGTAGCCCGGCCACGGCGCATCCGCCTGGAGATAGGCGAGGCCGCCGGTCACGAACACGAAGAGCCAGGGGAAGGCCGCGGTGCCGAGGGCCGCCGCGCCGAGCGCGAGGGTCAGCAGGCGCGACGAGTCGAGCCCGACGCGGGCCAGCCGGCTCACCCCGAGAGCCGCGACGCCGAGGCCGCACAGCACGACGATCAGCACGCTTCCGAACGCATGGGCGCTCTGGTTGTGGACCAGGGCGAACGCCTGCACGGCGAGGACCTGGGCGGCGAAGCTCCCGAACCCCGACAGCCCGGCGAGGATCAGCAGGCGCACGGGAAACGGAGACGCGCCGGCGGGAGGCGCGGAGCCGGGCTCCCGCTCCCGCGCGGACCGGCCACCGAGCGCCGCGGTCAGCCCGACGCCGCCGATGCAGAGCACGCCCACGGCGTAGGCGGCGCGAATGCCGACGAGGTCGGGCAGGACGAAGGTCGCGAGCGCGACGCCCAGAGCGGCGGCCAGGACCTCGATCCCGTAGAAGGCGCCGCCCCGAGATCCGAGCGCGCTGGCCGGGACGCCCGCCTGGAAGACCAGGGGCAAGAGCACCCCCAGGGCCGCCGCGGCGGGCAGGGTGGCCAGCAGGGCGAGAACGAGACGCAGGCCGACCAGCAGGGCCGGAAGCTCGCGCGCGGCATCGTAGACGGCCTCGAGGCCGCGCCAGCCGGCGGCGAGGAGCAGGGGGACACAGGCGGCCAGGGCCACCGCGACCCCGCTGGCCCGGGCCAGACGTCGCAGGGGGTCGCCCGGGCGGGCCGAGAGCCGCGCGCCGACCAGGGCGCCCAGGCCCTGGCCCAGGAAGGTCGCCACCAGGGTGGCCGAGACGGCGGGGGCGGTGGCTCCCAGGTGCAGCCGCAGCCAGCGCATCCAGATGGTCTCGATCACCAGGGCGCCGATTCCGATCCCGGCGAGCAGGGCCGCGAATCGCAGCGCGGAGCCGCCTCTGTCGCCCGCCTCGCTCAAGCGCTCGGGCGGGCCGGGTCACCCCGGGCGGCGAGCGCAGCCTCCACCCGGGCCACGTCCTCCGGCCGATCCACGGGAATGCCGTGCCATCCCGTGATCACGGCCGCGCGGATCCGGTGCCCGTGCTCGAGGGCGCGCAGCTGCTCCAGGGCCTCGGCCTGCTCGGCCTCGCCGGGCTCGAGGTCGACGAACTCGACCAGGAAGTCGCGGCGATAGGCGTAGAGCCCGACGTGCTGCCAGACCCGGGGCTTCGGGGCGCCCTCCCGAGCGAAGGGGATCGGCAGGCGCGAGAACCAGAGCGCATTGCCCTCCCGGTCCAGCACGGCCTTCACCCGGTTGGGATCCGCGAGCGCGCTCTCGTCGGCCGGATGGACCAGGGTCGACATCGAGGCGTCCGGTGCCGCAAGGAGCGCATCGACGGCGGCGTCGATCACGCGGCCCTCGATCAGCGGCTCGTCGCCCTGGATGTTGACCACGATCTCGTCGGAGAGGCCGCGCGCCACCTCGGCCAGGCGATCCGTACCGGTCGGATGGTCGGGAGACGTCATCACCACCGGGGCGCCGAAGGCCTCGCAGACCTTGACGATGCGCTCGTCGTCGGTCGCGACCCACACCTCGCGGAGCGAGCGGGCCTGTCGTGCGCCTTCTACGACCCACTCGATCATGGGGCGGCCGGCGATCTCGGCCAACGGCTTGCCGGGGAAGCGGCTGGCCCGGAAGCGGGCCGGAATCACGCCCACGGCGGTCATGGAAGGGACACTAGCCGAAGGGTAACCTGGTTGCCGTGTCTGCCCCCCTGCAGTCTCCCCGCGCCGTCCTGACCGTGGCCTCCAACAAGGGTGGCGTCGGCAAGACCACCGTGGCCACCAACCTCGCGGTCTATCTGCGCGCGCTCTACGAGGACCTGCCCGTCCTCGTCGTCGGCCTCGACGACCAGTCGGTGATCGATCGGATGTTCCGACTGGGAGGCGCCCCGCGACACAGTGAGCGCAACCTGAAGCACGGCTGGGCCGAGCGCAGCTTCGAGCACGTGATCCAGCTGGGGCAGTACGGCGTGCACTACGTGCCCACGCCTCCCGACACCGCTGCCCTCAAGACGCGTGCCGAGGATCCGCTCCTGCTGCGAACGATCCTCGAGCGCACCGGCTTCGAGGGCCTCGTGATCCTGGATACCAAGAGCGACCTCGAGGCCCTCACGCTCTCGGCCTTCGCCGCCGCCGACCTCGCCATCCTGCCCGTGTCCGATCTCACCTCCCTCGAGGAGGCCGAGAAGTCGTTCGAGTGGCTGCGCCGGCTCCACGGCGGGCAGAGCATCGGCCGCGTGCTGTTCACCCTCGTGGATCGCCGCACCCGGGTCGACGCCTCGGGCCGCGACCTCCACGAGCGCCTGGTCGACGCCGTCGAGGAGCGAGGCTGGCCCCACTTCACCACGACCATCTCGCGCAGCCCACGCGTCGAGTCGATGATCTCGGCAGGCGGCGCGCCCGGCTCGATCCTGCACCACGCGCGCGGCACCGGGGTGCACACCCAGATGCGCGAGCTCGCGGAAGAGGTGGCCAAGCTGCTCGATCTCGGCCCCTCGTCCGTGGGCGAGAGCGGTTCGCTGCGAGGGGCGGATCCGGTTGCAGAGGCTCCCGCCGTCCCGTCCCTGGGCGGCGCCCTGAAGAGCGTGCTGTTGCGAGGCCTCGGCACGCGATCCTGACGAACGCCGGGCCCGCTCGCGGGTCGGGCCCTGGAGGTGCGGATGGCGACGTTCGGAATCGTGGTCGGAGGCGGGCCGGCGCCCGGCATCAACGGCGTGATCGGCGCGGCGACGATTCTCGCGAGGCGCGAAGGTGCGAAGGTCGTCGGGATCGTCGAGGGGTTCCGCTGGCTGATGGAGGGGAACGTCGATCACACCCTCGATCTGCGCATTGGCATGGTGTCGCGCGTGCATCTGCTCGGGGGCTCGATCCTGCAGACGTCGCGCGCCAACCCGACCAAGCAGCCGGGCGATCTCGAGCGCGTGGTCGAGAGCCTCGAGAAGCTCGGCATCGACCACCTGATCACCATCGGGGGCGACGACACCGCATTCTCCGCGCGGCGCGTGGCCGAGACGGCCGAGGGGCGCATCCGCGTCGCCCATGTCCCCAAGACCATCGACAACGACCTGCCGCTCCCGGGCGAGATCCCCACCTTCGGCTTCGAGACGGCGCGCGAGCACGCGACGAGGCTGATCTCGCACCTGATGGAGGACGCCCGCACGACCCAGCGCTGGTATCTCGCGGTCGTGATGGGCCGCAAGGCCGGCCACCTGGCCCTGGGCGCCGCCAAGGCCGCCGGCGCCACCGTCTGCCTGATTCCCGAGGACATGGGGCCCGAGAAGCTGCGGCTCGCGCGGGTGGTGGGTCAGCTGGAAGGGGCCGTGGTGAAGCGCCTCTCCATGGGTCGGGGACACGGCGTCGCCGTGCTGGCCGAGGGGATCGGCGAGCTCCTCGACCCGGAGGACCTCGAGGGGCTGAGCGACGCCGAGCGGGACGAGCACGGCCACGTCCGGCTCCAGGAGGTGCCCCTCGGCACCGTGCTTCGCAAGGAGCTGCGCAAGTCGCTGGGCGAGCTCGGCATCAAGATGGCGGTGGTCGAGAAGGACATCGGCTACGAGCTTCGCTGCGCACAGCCCAACGCCTTCGACCTCGACTACACCCGCGACCTCGGTGCCGGGGCGGTGCGCACGCTCCTCGACGGCACGAGCGGCGTGATGATCACGCGCCAGGGCAGCCAGATCGTCCCGATCCCCTTCGACGAGATGCTCGACGAAGCGACCGGGAAGACGCGCATCCGCATGGTCGACACCTCGACCCAGTCGCACCAGAGCGCGTTCGCGCTCCAGGTGCGCATGGAGCCCGCGGACTTCGAGAGCGAGGACACCGTGGCCGCGATCGGTCGGGTGACGGGCCTCGACGCCGACGGCGTGCGCAAGCGCTACGGAAGCGACTGATCGGCTTCGGCCGAGGCCGCCTCGAGGGCCTTTCGCGCGTCGCGCAGCTCGCGGGTGAGGGTCGCGCGCAGCGGCCGGAGCTCGTCCAGCCGCCGGTCCTTCTCGATCTCGTCGTCGTCGCCCTCGATGCGCGTCCGGCTCTCGAGCCGCTCGACCTCGCGGCTGCCCGATTCGAGCCAGCGCTCGGCCTCGTCGAGGCGGCCGGCCTCCACGAGCGCGATGCCGAGCCGGAGCTTGTCCGCGGAGTCGGCGAGGTCGTCGGGGTGCCGCTGGGACACCCAGCGCACGAGCGTCCGCTCGGGCTCGGGCCGCTCCGGCGGGCTCAGGGTGAAGATGCGGCGCACCCCGCAATGGCCGTCGAAGGAGGAGTGGTCGAACACGCGCAAGCGTCCCGACTCGAACACGTACCACGACGCGCGGACGGCCTCGTCGCTGAACAGCCCTTCGCGGTGGTTGCAGCGGCGGACCGCCATCATCACGACGTCCCCGGGCGCCTCGTCGGGCGAAACGCGCTCCCAGGGGTCCACGTCGACGCGCAGCAGCTGCAGCTCGTGCAGGTCGAGCTTCGCTCCCTCGCTCGGCACCTCGATGGTCGCCAGCACCGCGTCGAGGGAGTCTCCCGGGATGGGTGCCGGCGGAGGCGGTGCGGCGAGGGGCCGCGGCTCCTCGACCGTCGGGTCGCCGGAGCCCAAGCTCGAGCACCCGGGCGCCGACCCGAACGCCAGAAGGAGCAGGGTCAGAAGGAGCAGGACGCGTGCGGCTCTCGGTTCGATCACGGCCGGGAGCCTACCCCATCCCGGTGCCGCGCCGGCCCCCATCGACGCGCCGCGCCGGCCGGATTTGCGACGCGGAGCCGGACGGGATAGACCGGACCCATGCAGATCGAGACCCACGAGCGAAACCGGGGCTTCACCTGGGCCCCGCCGCCTCCGCCCCATCGCCGGATCGACGCGACGCAGGCCGAGGCCTGGAGTCGGGACGGCTTCTTCGTGCTCGAGGACGCCTTCGACGCCGAGACCCTCGGGCCCTTGATCGCGGCGATCGATCCGGTCGAGCAGCAGGTGGCGGACTTCCTCGAGACCCGCCCCGACGGAAAGCTCCTGATCGCCGAGGCCGGCAACATCACCTTCACCACCCACCTGGTCCAGCGCCTGCCCGAGGCGCGCGCGTTCTGCCACCACCCGGTGTTCCAGGACCTGGCGTCGGACCTGCTCGGCCCCGACGTGCGTCTGTACTGGGATCAGGCCGTGTACAAGAAGCCCGCCAAGCCGGGCGTCTTCCCCTGGCACCAGGACAACGGCTACACGTACATCGAGCCCCAGCAGTACCTGACCTGCTGGGTCGCCCTCACCGACGCCACCGTCGAGAACGGCTGCCCGTGGGTCGTCCCGGGCCTCCATCACCACGGCACGCTGCGCCATTGGAGCACCGACGCCGGCTTCTGCTGCCTCGAAGAGCCCGACGGCGCGGTCGCCGTCCCGGCACGCGCCGGGAGCATCGTGGTCTTCTCGTCGCTCACGCCCCACCGCACCGGGCCCAACACCTCGGACGCGGTGCGCAAGGCGTACATCGTGCAGTTCGCCCCGGCCGGCGCCATCGCCTATCGCGACGGAGCGGACCCCGAGCCCCAGGACGACGAGAGCCGCCAGTTCCGGATCCTGGAAGACGGGAAGCCCGTCTGACCGGCAGGGCGGAAAGCCCGTCTAGGCCAGGCGGTCGAAGCCGCCCTCGGAGTCGAGCACCTGGCCGCGGATCCAGGATCCCTCGTCGCCCACGAGGAACGCCACGAGATTGGCGATGTCCTCGGGCGTTCCCCAGCGGCCGTCGGGGAAGCGCTCCGCCACCTGGGCATGGAGTTCCGGCGTGGCCCAGCCGGTGTCGACCGGCCCCGGGTTGATGCAGTTGGCCACGATCCGGTGGGCCGAGAGCGCCTTGTCGAGGGAGCTCGTCATCTGGTGCAGCGCCCCCTTGGTGACGGCGTAGGCCAGCTCGGAGTCCATGGGCCCCTTGTGCTGCCCGCTTGTGAACCAGAGCATCCGGCCCGTCGGCGGTGCGTCCGCGGGCGCGGGCGTGTGACGGGCCGCGAAGCGCTGGGCGAGGAGCAGGATGCTCTGGACGTTCGAAACCCACGATCGCTGGAGCTCGTCGACGGTGAGCTCGGCGAGCGACTGGGACGAGGAGCGCGCGTGCACGGCCACGAGGACGTCGAGGCGTCCGTGGGCATCGAACACCTCGTCGACCAGGGCGGCCGGCGTGTCGGGATCTCCCAGGTCGTGTCGCCCGACGTCGAAGGGGACGTCCAGCGTACCCGCTCCCCAGGGCATGTCCTCGTCGTGGGGCGGCCACCCGGTGGCGAACACGCGGGCTCCCATCCCGTGCAGGCGGCGGGCGACGGCCGCTCCGATGCCGACGGGTCGGGACACTCCGGTGACGAGGGCGACGCGGTCTCGCAACGACATGGCGCGACGGTAGCGACCGCCGGTCAGGGTCTCCGGTACAGGTGCATCACCGCACCGCTCGGGCAGCCCTCGGTCTTCTCGAGCACCAGGTCGCCGGGCGGCCCCCCCGCGCCGAACAGGCGCTTCCCCGAGCCGACGAAGACCGGGAAGGTCCAGATGCGATACAGGTCGATCAGGTCGTGCTCGAGCAGCGCCTGGATCAGCTGCCAGCTGCCGTGGACCTGGAGCAGCGGGCCCTCCTCGGCCTTGATGCGCGCAACCTCCTTCGCCACGTCCCCGGACAGGACCTCCGTCCGGCCCCACTCGGGCACGTCCGGCGACGCGCTCACCACGTACTTTCGCGCCGCGTCGATGCCGACCGCGTCGGGCTCCTGGTCCGCGGTGGCCTGCCGGTGCGCGGCGAAGGTCTCGTAGGTCTTGCGGCCGAAGAGGAAGTCGTAGGGCTCGGCCATCGCCTCGCGTCGCACCTGGGCCATCACCTCGTCCCAGCACGGGTTCGCCCAGCCTCCTCGCTCGAAGCCGCCCGAGCGGTCCTCGTCGGGCGAGCGGGGCGCCTGCATCACGCCGTCGAGGGTCTGGAAGGTGAGAATGGCGAGATCGCGCATGGCGGAGGCTCCACGGGTTCGTCGGCGCGCGTCGTGCTAGGCCGCGCCTCGGGTCTGCAGCTCGACGAAGCGACGGAATCGGCCGTTCTCGCGGCGGATCAGCTCGTCGTGGCTGCCCGACTCGATGATGCGGCCGTCCTCGAGGAAGTGGATGGTGTCGGCGTCGCGAATGGTCGAGAGGCGGTGGGCGATCACGATCACCAGCCGCGTCCGGCTCGCCTCGCGCAGGGCGGCGACCAGGGCGCGCTCGGTGTCGGGATCGAGGGCCGACGTGGGCTCGTCGAGGATCAGGATCGGGGCGTCGCGAACCAGCGCCCGTGCGATCGAGAGCCGCTGGCGCTGCCCCACCGAGAGCTTGCCGCCGCTGCGCCCCAGCCGGGTGTGGTAGCCGTTCGGGAGCCGCGCGATGAAGTCGTGGGCGCCGGCCGTGCGCGCGGCGTGCTCGACCTCGGCCTCGGTCGCTTCGGGGCGCCCGAGCCGCAGGTTCTCGATCACGGTCGCGTCGAAGAGCACGGTCTCCTGGAAGACGAACGCGACCTGGGAGCGGATCGACTCGGTGGTGGCCCCCGCGATGTCCTGGCCGTCGAAGAGGACCCGGCCCCCGGTCGCGCGGTGGAAGCGCGGGATCAGCGAGGCGAGCGTGGTCTTTCCCGCTCCCGCAGGCCCGGCGAACGCCGTCACCGACCCGATGCGCGCCTCCATGTCGACTTCGCGCAGCGCCGGCGTCCCGTCGGGGTAGTCGAAGTCCACGCCCTCGAGCCGGACGCCCTCGCGAATCGGGGGGATGTCGATGGCGTCGGGCGCGTCGACGTCCGCGGGGAGGTCCATCAGGAAGAACACGCGCTGCAGTCCGACGGCCGTCTCCTGGATGCGGATCCAGAGCGCGCCCACCTCGACGCAGCAGTAGCCGAGCATCACGAAGTAGGAGAGGAGGAGCGAGAAGTCGCCGGCGCTGATGCGCTCCTCGATCACCAGGTTGGCGATGTACTCGAAGGCGATGGCGACCACGATGGCCACGGGGATCGCGACGATCAGGGTGACGGCCATGCCCGCCGCCAGCTGGGCGCGGTGGCGGCTGAAGGACGCCCAGCTGTCCGCGTCGAAGCGGCTGCGCTCGCGCTCCTCGCCGCCGAGGCTCTGCACGGCCAGGATGTTGGAGAGGCCCTCCTCGAGGGTCGAGGTGCTCGTGGCGCCGGCCTTCCGGCTGCGGCTGCTGCGGCGCCGCAGGAGCGCGGAGAAGGGCAGGCTCACGAGGAAGGTGAGTGCCAGGCTGGCCGCCGCCGCCCACACGATGGTCGGGTGGTTGCCGAACTGGCCCTGCATCACCGCCAGCACCAGCAGGCCGAAGAGCAGCGAGGCGAAGGGCGTGAGCACGATCCGGTAGACGCTGTTGGTGATCGAGGGGGTGTCGTACATCACCCGATAGACGGCGTCCCCGATGCGCTCGTCGTCGAAGGCGGCCATGGGCAGCGACTGGATGCGCTCGAAGAGGCGCGAGCGGTAGTGATGGTTCAGCGCCTGGGTGAGCCGGATCGTGAAGCGCATGTCGAAGAGGCCGAGGATGCCGCTTCCCATGCTGAAGCCCGCGTTGGCGGCGTTCTCGGTGCTGGTGGCCTGGTCGTGCCCGCTCGCGAGATAGGCGTCGGCCTGGTCGCGCTCGCCCCCGCCCGTGCCCACCGCGCCGATCAGGAACACCAGCAGCAGCTGGAACCCCGCCGTCCACAGGATGATCTCCGTGGGGCTCCGGCCCTCGAGCAGGTGGATCAAGGGCATGATGAAGAAGGGGTAGGGCGTCGGCGCTTCGCTGAGCGGCAGGGCCAGGATGCCGTGGTCGATGATGATCTTGATCGGGAAGGGCAGCACCAGGAAGGGGATCAACGTCGTGATCAGCAGGCAGAACTTGATCGCCATGCGGCCGCGCAGGGGCGCCACGTAGCGGAAGGCCCGCCCGAGCAGGCGCAGGGTCTCGAGGTCTCCGAGCTCGTGCTGCTCTTCGAGCCGGCCGTGGCTGCCGTGGGTCTCGTCGACGCGCTTCGGATCGCTGGCGGCGGCGCTCACGAGCCGCCTCCGGCGGCCGCCAGCGGCATCTGCTCGCCCTCGACCAGGCGCCGGTAGACCCCGGACCGTCCCATCAGCTCGTCGTGGCCGCCGCGCTCGGCGATGCGCCCGTCCTGGATCACCAGGATCTGATCGGCGCGGCGAATGGTCGAGAGCCGGTGGGTGATGAGGAAGATGAGGCGGCCCTTCCCCCACTCGGCCAGGTTGCGCATGACGCGCAGCTCGGTCTCGGCGTCGAGGGAGGCCGTGGGCTCGTCCAGGATCAGGATGGGCGTGTCCTTGAGCACGGCGCGGGCGATCGAGAGGCGCTGGCGCTGGCCGGTGGAGAGCTTGGTGCCGCGCTCGCCGAGCAGGGTGTCGTAGCCGTCGGGCAGGCGCTCGATGAACTCGTCCGCGCAGGCCACGCGCGCCGCGGCGCGCACGGCCTCGTCGCTGGCGTCCGGCACGGCGAAGCGGATGTTCTCGCGGATCGTCTCGCCGAAGAGCACGTTCTCCTGCAAGGCGATCGAGACCGAGGCGCGCAGCGACTCTATGGTGAAGTCGCGCAGCGGCGCGCCGTCGATCGTGATGGCCCCCGAGTCGGGCTCGAAGAGGCGCAAGAGCAGCGCCATCAGCGTGCTCTTGCCCGAGCCGGTGGGGCCGACGATGGCCGTGATGGTGCCGACGTGCGCGTGCAGGTCGACGCCGCGCAGCACCGGCCGCGAGGCGCCATAGCCGAAGTGGACGTCGTCGAAGCGGACCTCGTGCTGCACGGTCTCGAGCGGCCGGGCGTCGGGCGCATCCTCGACCTCGGGCTCGAGGTCGAGCACCTCGAAGACGCGGTCGAGGCCGATGGCGACGTCCTGCAG
>JASJCN010000189.1 GCA_030065975.1 Myxococcota bacterium | reverse complement strand
GGGCACCACGTCTTCAACTACGTCGACAAGCCCGACTACGACATGAATCGCCTCGTCGCCGCGATCAACGCGGCGTTGGGCCGATCCTCGACGGGCGGTCTGCGCCTCCCCTACGCGTTGGGCTACGCCGCGGGCCTCGCGGCGGACGTCGTCGCCGCGATCGTGCGCCGACCTCTGCCCTTCTCGAGGATCCGGGTCCAGAAGTTCTGCGCATCGACGGAATTCTCCTCGGACAAGGCGATGGGCTCGGGCTTCAAGCCCCCGGTCGACCTCGACGACGCGCTGCAGCGCACCATCTCCCACGAGTTCGGCCAGGACGCGGGCTCGAGCGCCGCGTGACGCGGCCGGGCCCCTCCCTGCGCCAGGAGTCCTTCCGTGTGCGGCATCGCCGGTAGCTCGGGGGCCTTCCCCGAGAGCTTGCTCGCGGACATGAACGCCGCGATCGCGCACCGCGGCCCCGACGACGAAGGCACCTGGTCCGATCCCTCGAAGGGCGTCGGTCTCGCCCATCGCCGCCTCTCGATCATCGACCTCTCGCCGCTCGGCCATCAGCCGATGTGGGATACGACCGGCACCGTCTGCATGGTCTACAACGGCGAGATCTACAACTACCGCGAGCTGCGCAAGGAGCTCCTGGCCGACGGCCATGCGTTCGCGGGGGAGAGCGACTCCGAAGTCGTCCTCAATCTGTACCTCCGCGACGGCGCCGCGATGCTCGAGCGGATCTCCGGCATCTTCGCCCTCGCGATCTGGGACACGCGGAGCGAGGAGCTGCTGATCGCGCGCGACCGGATGGGCATCAAGCCGCTCTACCTCGCGGAGACGCCCCAGGGGCTGCTCTTCGCGAGCGAGCTCAAGGCCCTGCTCTGCTCGCCCGAGGTCGATCGCGAGCTCGACCCGGCCGGCGCGCTCGCGTACTTGACCTGCCTCTGGAGCCCCGGCCGGCGCACGATGCTCACGTCCGTGCGGAAGCTCCTGCCGGGCCATGCCCTCCGGGCACGGCGCGGGGAGATCCTGCGAGAGTGGAGCTTTCGCGACACGGCCGTCGGCAGGCCGGACCCGAGCTGGAACGCCGAGGAGGCGGCACGCGAGCTGGCCCGCCGCGTCGACGTCGCCGTGGAGCGCCAGATGGTCGCGGACGTGCCGGTCGGTGCGTTCCTCTCCGGCGGCCTCGATTCGAGCGCCCTCGTCTCCTTCGCACGCAAGTACGCGCCGAGCCGCCTCCAGTGCTTCACGATGGACTTCGATCCCGGCTCGGCAGCGGGTGAGGGCATGACGGAGGACATCGGCTACGCGCGCCGGGTTGCAGCGAACCTCGACGTCGACCTGCACGAGGTCCAGGTCGGGCCCGACATGATCGAAGGGCTCGAGACGATGATCCATCACCTCGACGAGCCCCAGGCCGACCCGGCCGCGATCAACGCCATGCTGATCTGCCAGCTCGCGCGGGAACGCGGACTCACGGTGCTGCTCTCGGGCACGGGCGGCGACGATCTGCTGACGGGCTATCGCCGGCACTTCGCCGTCATGCAGGAGGGCTGGTGGCGGTGGCTGCCGCGACCCGCGCGCGCGCTGCTGCGCGGCGCGACGGCCCAGCTCCCGCAGTCGAATGCGCTCACGAGGCGCATCTCGCGCGCCTTCCAGTACTCGGCCCTCGACGGCGACCCGCTGCTCGCGAGCTACTTCTACCACCTCGCGCCCGATCGGGCGCACGGGTTGCTGCGCGATGCGCCCCCGCTGGACGAGATCACGCCGGAGCGGGCCTTCCGCGAGAGCCTGGACCGGATCCCGCCCGACACGCACCCTCTCAACAAGGTGCTCTATCTCGAGGCGAAGCACTTCCTTCCGGACCACAACCTGAACTACACGGACAAAGCGAGCATGGCCGTGGGCGTCGAGGTCCGCGTACCGCTGCTCGACGACGAGCTCGTCGACTTCGCCGCCACGCTACCGGTCCACATGAAGCAGCGGGGCACGACCGGCAAGTGGATCTTCAAGAAGGCCATGGAGCCCTACCTCCCCCACGACGTCATCTACCGGCGGAAGACCGGCTTCGGCGTCCCGCTGCGCTACTGGATGCGCAACCAGCTGAAGGATCGCGTCGACGACCTGCTGGCCCCCGAACGCGTGGAACGGCGCGGCCTCTTCGATGCGGCGGCCGTCCAGGCGCTGATCCGCGAGGACCGGGCGGGACGCATCGATGCGGCCTACACGATCCTCGGGCTGGTCTGCATCGAGATGTGGTGCAGCCGCTTCCTCGAGAGCTGAGGGCCGCGCGTGCTCGACTTCGTCAAGAGCTTCCTGGTGAGCCCCTTCGGCATCGCGTTCCTGCTGCTCCTCGGCAGCGTGGTGCTGGGAGGCCGGATGCCAGCGCGCAGCCGCCAGCTGGCCGCGGTCAGCCTCGCGATCTTCTGGATCGCCGCGGCCCCGTACCCGTCGAACCTGCTGCACCGGCTGGTCGAAGGGCCGCACAAGCCCCTCCCCCGGGACGAGGCCGTCGATGCGATCATGGTGCTCGGCGGCGGCCTCCAGTCCACGGGCAAGGACTCCCAGGGCGTCGATCTCGGCTCCGCGGGCGACCGCGTCATCGCCGCGTCGCGCCTCTACCGCGAGGGCGTCGCCGAGCGGGTGATCAGCACGGGCGGCCGGAAACGCGACGAGCGCAGCGAGGCCGAGGGAATGGCCTCCCTTCTCGAGGAGTGGGGAGTCCCCCCGGAGTCGATCCTGATCGAGGACGCCAGCCACAACACGCGCGAGAACTGCGTCTTCTCCCTCGAGATCGCGAAGCCCCTCGGAATCGAGCGCGTCGCTCTGGTCACCTCGGCCCTGCACATGCGGCGCGCGTCGGCCGCATGCCGCAAGGCGGGCTTCGACGTCGTTCCCGCGCCGACGGACTGGGAATTCCAGAGCCCCGAGGCCCTCGACTGGGAGAGCTGGATCCCGACCCCGGTCATGCTCGAGCGCACGCACCGGGCCGTCCACGAGGTGGTCGGCTCCCTCTACTACGCGCTCCGATCGTGGATCTGAGTCAGACCGGGCGGCGCTGGTTCAGCGAGCGCGTGTTGTCGCGCAGGATCAGGCGCTTCTCGTCGTCGTCGAACTTGGAGAGCTCGGCGACGTAGTCGAGCGGCTCGGGCATGCCCTCGATGTGGGGCCAGTCCGAGCCGAAGATCACCCGGTCGGCGCCCATGAGCTCGACGACCTCGTTGACGTCGTCTTCCCAGAAGGGGTTGATCCAGACGTGCTCCTTGAAGAGCAGGCCCGGATCCTCCTTGTAGTAGCTCTGGTTGCGCAAACGGTCGCGCGACTGGCGGAGCTTGCGGAACAGGTCCGGCAGGAACTCGGCGCCGTTCTCGATCGAGGCCACCCGGAGGTTCGGGAAGCGCTCGAAGAGGCGCTCGTAGGCGAGCGTGATCAGGAAGTCGTAGGCGGCGCGCTCGATGTTGAAGTGCTTGATGTTCGGCGAGAAGGCGCCGCCGAAGGACGCGCCGAAGCCGTCCTTGACGTAGCCGTGCGTCGTGTAGCCCGAGTCGCCGGCGTGGATCACGACGGTGATGCCCGCCTCGTTCGCCCGCGCCCAGAAGGGATCGAACATCGGGTCCGAGGGGGAGCGCGTGCCGTCCTTGGCCGTCCAGACCGCGGCCGGCCGCATGCAGACGGTGCGCGCATCGTTGGCGATCGCCCACTCGAGCTCCTCGCAGGCGAAGTCCACGTCCGCGAGAGAGATGTAGGGCGACGCGAAGATGCGGTCCTGGTAGTTGCAGCCCCAGTCCTCCTGGAGCCAGCGGTTGAAGCCGCGGAACAGCACCTTCACGGCCTCGGTGTCCTCCTTGAGGAGCTCCTCGTAGAGCACGCCCAGGGTCGGGAACAGCCACATCGCCTCGAGCCCCTGCTCATCGAGCTTGGCGAGGCGCGCGTCGTGGTCCATGTACTCGGCCGGGAGCGGCTCGCGCTCGGCGAGGAGCGTGCGCGGGTCCTTCTCGTTGGGGTTGCCGCGCAGGAAGTCGGCGATCGCTCCGGGCTTGGCGATCGGATCCCAGGTCGGGTTCGTGACGGCGTGCGCGAGCTTGCCGCCGACCAGGTGATGCTTGCGACCGCCGATGTCGGCCCACTGCACGCAGCGCGGCTGCCACTCCTTGGGCACGTGTCGGGTGAAGGCGTCGAGCGCCTCGTAGTAGTGGTTGTCCGCGTCAAAGGCGGGGTATCCGAGCTCGGGCATGGGATCCTCCTGGGGCGGGCTGGGGGGTTCGACCCCCCGGAGGAGTAGCCGACCGATGTCAGCCTCGACAACCCGGCCCCCTTGCGTACGGGTTGCCGGCCCTCTCCCGCGACCGGGTATCCCGAGCCCGTGCGCGCCGTGGCCTACAGCGGCATCGGCCGACTGAGCCCCGCTCCGCCGCTCAGGCCCCGAAGTCCTGCAGGGCCGCGGCACCCTCCCGGAGCGACGTGGGGCTCCCGAGCAGATGGCGGTTGGTCGCGACGCGCTTGAACCAGAAGTGCAGGTTCTGCTCGTCCGTCCACCCGACGCCGCCGTGCACCTGGGTCGCGGTGCTCGCGATCTCGCGCGCGACCTCGGCGCCGTGCGCGAGCGCGTGATGGGCCATGAGCGGCGCCTCGTCGGGCAGCGCGTCGAAGCAGTGCGCGGCGTACCAGACCAGCGACCGCACGGGTTCGAGGTCGGCGATCATCTCCGCGCACATGTGCTTGACTGCTTGGAAGGACCCGATCGGCCGGCCGAACTGCGTCCGGTCGGCCGCGTAGGCGACGGACCGGGCGATCATCGCCTCGCACGCGCCGAAGGTGTCGGCCGCGAGCGCGATGCGGCCGGCGAGGAGCATGCGCTCGATCGAGGAGCCGGCCTCCCTCGCGAGCCAGAGGACCGGCACCCCCTCGCAGAGGAGCTCCGAGGTGCAGCGCGTCGCGTCCACCGTCGCGAGCCGCGTCTGCGTGAGACCCGGGGCCTCCGCCGCCACGAGCGCCAGCCGATCGCGACCGATCGGCAGCAGCAGGGCGTCCGCGCCGACGCCCCCGAGCGCCATCATCGCCTTGCCGTGGACGCGATCTCCCTCGAGGCGCAGGCCGGCGTCCTCGCGGACCGCGAACAGCTCGGTCGCCGCGACGCCGACGATCCGCTCCCCGGTCGCCAGGGCGCGCAGCTCGCCCTCGGCCTCGGGCGTGGCGAGCGTCCGCAGCGCGACGGGCGCCATGACGCCCGACGCGAGGAAGGGCGTGGGCGCCACGGCGTGGCCCAGGGCCTGGGCCACGAGTGCGGCATCGAGCAACGAGAGCCCGCTGCCGTCCTGCTCCTCGGGAACGAGCACGCCGGTCATGCCGAGCTCGGCCAGCCGGGCCCAGAGCGCGCGGTCGATTCCGGTCTCGGGCGCCTCGAGGAGCCGGTCCCGCTCGGCCCGCACCACGTCGATCGGAACCCGGTCCGCGAGGAAGGCCCGCAGGGTCTCGTCGAGCAGCCGCTGATCCTCGGAGAGGCCGAAATCCATGCTCAGGCCTTGGCCGGTCTGGGTCGTCGATGGCTCATGCTCAGGCCTTGGCCGGTCTGGGTCGTCGATGGCTCATGCTCAGGCCTTGGCCGGTCTGGGTCGTCGATCGCTCATGCTCAGGCCTTCGCGGGCTTCGGCTCGCGCGGCATGCCGAGGCCGCGCTCCGCGATGATGTTCTTCTGGATCTGCGCCGTGCCGCCGCCGATGATCAGCCCGAGCGCGAACATCGAGTGCGCCTGCCAATGGCCTCGGGCGCGCTCGTACTTCGCGTGGTCGTAGAGGGCCCCGAGCTCGCCCATCACGTCGAGCGCGAGCGCGGCCATGTCGAAGCTGAGCTGACAGTTCTCGAGCTTCGCGACGAGGCCCGCCACGCCCGGCGGCTCCTCCTTGAGCGCACAGGTCAGCATGCGCAGCGCGTGGTACTTCATCGAGAGCATCCGCGCCTGGAGCTGCATGAGCCGGTCGCGGTAGACGGGGCTCGCGATCGCGGGCACTCCGTTCATGGTCTCGTCCCGCATGAGCTTCGCGAGGCGCATCCACGTGCCCTCGGCGTTCGAGCTCAGGCTGTTGCGCTCGTGCTTGAGCGTCGTGTTGGCGATCTTCCAGCCCTCGCCGCGGCGCCCGACGACGTTGGACCGGGGCACCCGGACCTCGTCGAAGAAGACCTGGTTGAACGAGCTCGGCCCGAGATCACCGGCCATCGTGCGCAGGGGTCGGACCTCGAGACCCGGCGAGTCCACGGGGACGAGCAGGTAGCTGATGCCCGCGTGCTTCGGCGCATCCGCTTCGGTTCGCACGAGCGCGAACATCATCTGCGACTTGTCCGCGGTGCTGGTCCAGATCTTCTGGCCCGAGATCAGGAAGTCGTCGCCGTCCGCGACCGCGCGGGTCTGGAGGCTGGCCAGATCGCTGCCCGCGCCGGGCTCCGAGTAGCCCTGACACCAGATCACCTCGCCGCGCATGGTCGGGCCGATCCAGCGCCGCTTCTGCTCCTCGGTGCCGTGCTCGAGCAGGGTCGGCACGAGCATCGACGGCCCCTGGGAGGGCGTGCCGCGCAGCGTCCCGGCGCGGTTGAACTCCTCGTCCATGATGATCGTGTGCAGCAGGTTGGGCTCGGCGCCGTACCCGCCGTACTCGGTCGGAATCGTGCGCGCCCAGTAGCCGTGCTCGATCTGCTTCGTGAGCCAGGCCGACCGGTCCTCGGCGCTGGCCTCGGCCAGGTTCCCGGGCTTGTGGGCCTCGAGGAAGGCCCGCACCTCCTCGCGGAAGGCGTCGTACTCCGCGCCGTACTCGAGGTCCATGCCTCAGTCCGCCGCGCGCGGAGCCGCGCCGTAGCCGTGGGGATCGCGACCGCGCACGAGCCGGAAGTCCTCGCGAGGAACGATCTTGCCGATGGACTCCGTGCGGCCTTCCCAGATGTCTTCGCAGTTCGCGTTGGCGAAGTGCACCGCGAAGGCGCGACGCAGGCCGTCGGTCTTGTTGAAGCCCGATCCGTGGATGAGCAGCGGATGGAAGAAGACGGTGTCGCCGGGCTCCATCTCGAGGTGCACGCGGCGCTCGACGTCGATGCCCTTGGCCCCCACGAAGAGGAAGTTCTTGTGCTCCCAGTCCGGGTAGTCGTGCTCGAGGAGCGGCCCCTGGTGACTGCCCGGGATCACGACCAGGCACCCGTTCTCCCGCGTCACGCGGTCGAGCGCCGTCCACGCGCCGACGATCCGGTCCGCAGGCCGGAACGGGAAGTAGAGCAGGTCCTGGTGCAGCGGGTGACGCCCGTCCACCTTGGGCGGCTTGTTCAGGTACATGCTGTTCATCGCGAGCAGGTCGTGCCCGATCAGCGCCTCCACCTCGTCGAGGATCGCCGGGCACTCTGCGTAGCGGCGCATCACGGGATCGTTCTGGATGAAGTTCATCTTGCTGATGCCGTGGGCCGGCGTCTCGGGCTCCACGTAGCCCTTCGCGATCTCGACGTTGCGCACGACCTGGAGGTTCGGCGCGGGCTCGACCTCCCCGTCGGCGATCGCGTGGAAGCGTTCGTTCAGGGCCTCGATGAGCTCGGGGCCCACGAGGCCGCGCCGTACCCGGAAGCCCGTTTCCCTGTACTCGTCGTCCATGGCGGCCTCCGCATCGCCTCCGCGCCGTCGCGAGTCTCTGCCGTCCCTCGGCCAGCGTCAATCGACCCCCACGGGGAGTCGCCGGATCTATTTCCAATACGGCACGTATCGTATATATTCCGGGCGTCGCCGAGGAACGCTCGGCCCACGCGCAGGAGCACTCCCATGGACTTCGACTTCTCCCCCGAAGAGCAGAAATTCGCCGAGGAGGTCGAGCAGTGGCTCGTGGAGAACCACGACCCCGTCGTGATGGATCCGCACCGCGAGAACTTCACGCAGCTCGCCGACACGCCCGAACGCCGCGCGTTCATGAAGAAGCTCGCCGCGAAGGGCTGGCTCGGCATGTCCTGGCCCAAGGAGTACGGCGGCCAGGAGATCGAGGGCGTCTACGAGTTCATCCTCAACGAGGCGCTCTCGAAGCACGCCGCGCCGCAGATCGGCAAGGGCGTCGGCATCATCGGCAAGACCCTGATCCGCCACGGCAGCGAGAAGCTCAAGAAGGAGTTCCTGCCGCAGATCCTGAACGCCGACATCGAGTTCGCGGTCGGCTACAGCGAGCCGCAGGCCGGCTCGGACGCCGCGAACATGCAGCTCAAGGCCGAGAAGGTCGACGGCGGCTGGAACCTCAACGGCCAGAAGATGTGGACGACCTCGGCGCACTTCGCGGACTGGTACTGGGTCGGCGCGCGCACCGATCCGGACAAGCCGAAGCACGACGGCCTCTCGCTGTTCCTGATCCCGATGAACCACCCGGGTCTGGAGGTGCAGAGCCTCCCCACCGTCGGCAAGGACACGACGAACCAGGTCTTCTTCAAGGACGTGTTCGTGCCCGACGACTACCTCGTCGGCCAGCGCGGCCAGGGCTTCCAGATGATCTCGGAGGCGCTCGACCTCGAGCGCTTCACGATGTTCACGCTCTCGCCGATCGCCGATCGCACGCGCGTGCTCGTCGACTGGGTCAAGTCGGCGACGCGCGACGACAAGCCACTCAAGGAAGACCCCGAGACGCGCCGCAAGATCGCGAACATCGCCACGGACACGGCCGTCGCGAAGGCGCTCAGCACGCGCTTCGTGTGTGCCGCGAAGGCGATGTTCGCGATCTTGCGGCGCGTCTCGGGGTCTTCCTTGAGTGGCTTGTCGTCGCGCGTCGCCGACTTGACCCAGTCGACG
>JASJCN010000188.1 GCA_030065975.1 Myxococcota bacterium | reverse complement strand
GTCCGGTCCGGCGACGACATCACCCGATTCTCGTCGGAGACGGACCGGACCCGACTCCGCCTCCTCCCAAGCCCGCAGGCGGTCTTGCGGGCTACGAGCGGCCGCGGAGGGTCTCGTCGAGCGCCGCGCGCATCTCGCGATGGAAGCGCGGCACGGAGAAGCCCTCGGCGTGGGCGCGGATGGCGGCCGGGTCGAAGCGCTCGCTCTCCTTCTCGAAGCGCTCGATCGCCGCGATCAGCGCGTCGGGTGTCTGGGGCGAGAAGAAGACGCCGGTGGGCGCGCGGCCCTCGGCATCGTCGAGCCCCACGACGGTCTCCGTCGCGCCGCCGCTTCCGTAGGCGATCACCGGTCGGCCGGCGGCCTGGGCCTCGACCGGGATGATCCCGAAGTCCTCCTCCTGGGGATAGACGAGCGCGCGGCAGCGGGCGAAGAGGTGGGCGAGCTCGGCGTCCGAGACGCGGCCGGTGAAGCGCACGTTGTGCGAGGCCTGCGCCTCGTAGGCCGGCCGCGAAGGGCCGTCCCCCGCGACGACCAGCGGGCGGTCGAGCCTTCGGAAGGCCTCGAGCACCACGTCCTCGCGCTTGTACGGGACGAAGCCGCCGACGAGCAGATAGAAGTCGTCGGGTCCCGAGGGATCCGGCCGGACCCGCTCGACGTCCACCGGCGGGAAGATCACGTCGGCGGGCCGCCCGTACCGGGCCCGGATGCGATCGCTCGTGGTCTGCGAGATGCCGATGAAGCGCTGCACCCGGTCGGGGCCGCTGGTGCGGAGGTCCCAGCGGCGGAGCCCGGCGACCAGGGGTGTCGCGAGGGCGCGCTTCCACCCGCGCCCGAGGTAGGCGTCGGCCTGGTCCCACACGTAGCGCATGGGCGTGAAGCAGTAGGAGACGTGGGTCGCGCCGGCACCGGCGCGGATCCCCTTGGCGACGGCGTGACTCGAGGAGAGCACCAGGTCGTAGCCCTCGAGCCGGAAGCGCTCGATCGCCCAGGGAAAGAGCGGCAAGAGCTTGCGGTAGTGCCGCTCCACGCCCGGAAGGCGCGACAGGGGGCTCGTCACGATGCGCCGATCCTCGATCTCGGGAGTCGTCGAGCCCGGGACGTGGACGAGGGTGTAGAGGTCGGCCTCGGGGAACATCACGGCGTGCTCGTGGAGCACGCGCTCGCCTCCGCGCATGCCCGTCAACCAGTCGTGGACCAGCGCCACCCGCATGGGCATAGTGGCTAGCGGAAGCCGGCCAGGGCACGTGAAGGACCCGCGAAGGACCCGCGATGGGGCGGGTTGCAGCCCCGAGGCGAACCCGGCACCGTCCGCGCCCGGGGGGAGATGCGCTGCGGGCCGCGTCGCAACCAGGCCCCGGCCCCCCCGAAGTCCACGTTCCGCAGGCACCCGGCCTTCGCCACCCCGAGAGCTCGAACCCATGGTCTCGAACTGGAGCAACCTCGTCGCGCGCAGGGACCTGCTGCGCGAGCTGACGCTCTCGGAGCTGCGCACCCAACGCGAGATCAGCCGCTTCGGCTGGGTGTGGTGGCTCGTCGACCCGCTCATCATGATGCTGATCTACTGGGCGGTCGTCGTGGGGATCTTCGGGCGCGGTGGCCAGTACGCGCCGTATCCCGTGTTCATCCTGTGCGCGATGCTGCCCTGGAAGCACTTCACCAGCTCGCTCACCGCGAGCTCCGGGGTGCTCCGCGCGCGCGAGGGGCTGATCAAGTCGCTCGCCTTCCCGACCATGGCCCTGCCGCTGACCCTGGTCTTCTCGCGCTTCTCGAACTTCCTGTTCGGCACGTTGGCGCTGCTCGCGGTGGTGCTGGTGGCCGGCATGCCCGTGGGCATCTCGATGGTCCAGGTGCCGTTCCTGCTCTTCGCGCAGATCACGCTCGTGACCGGGCTGTGCCTCGTGGTGTCGTGCCTGGGCGCCCTGATCCGGGATCTGCATGGATTCCTGGGGCACCTCACGCGGGTGGGCTTCTATCTCTCGCCGACCCTCTACGGCATCGACATCGTGATCGAACGCTCGGCCGATCTCGGCGCCTTCTGGGGCGTCTGGCTGCCCCGCCTCTACCTCCTGAATCCGTTTGCGGTGCTGATCACGGGCTACCGCGACTCGTTCTTCTACGGCCGCTTCATGGACCCGGAGCTCTGGATCCTGCTGGTCGTCCAGTCCTCCATCGCGCTCCTCGCGGGCTACCGCACCTACCAGTACTTCGATCGCCGGGTGATCAAGTTCCTGTGAGCGATCCCAAGCAGAACGAGCCGGTCGAGGGTCCGGAGAGCCGCGAGCCGGTCGTCGAGATGGACGGCGTCGGCATCTACTTCCACCTCCAGAGTCGCCGGCGCATCTCCATCAAGTCGCTGCTCCTCGGCGGGAGCTTCGGTCAGGAGCGGAAGCTCCTCTGGGCGCTCCGGGACGTGTCGTTCAAGGCCTACGAGGGAGAGATCCTCGGCGTGATCGGCCCCAACGGTGCGGGCAAGAGCACCTTGTGCCTGGCCCTCTCCGAGATCCTGCTCCCGGACGAGGGGAGCGTCTCGGTGCGCGGGCGCGTCTCGACGCTGCTCTCCCTCGGTGCCGGCTTCAACCGCGACCTCTCGGGGCGCGACAACATCCTGCTGAACGGCGCCTACCTCGGCATGCGTCGCGAGCAGATCCAGAGCCGCGTTGCGGAGATCGTCGAGTTCTCGGAGCTCGGCGACTTCATCGACCAGCCGGTGCGCTTCTACTCCTCCGGAATGCGCGCCCGGCTCGCCTTCTCCATCGCGTCGTGTCTCGAGCCCGAGATCCTGATCCTCGACGAGGTGCTCTCCGTCGGCGACCGGGCCTTCCAGGAGAAGAGCCGGCGGCGGCTCGAGGAGCTGATGGCGCGCAGCCGGCTGATCGTGATCGTCTCGCACTCGAGCGAGTTCCTGCGCTCGATCTGTACCCATGCGCTCTGGCTCGAGCGCGGACGCGTCCGGGGCTACGGAAGCGCCAAGGAGATCCTCGACGCCTACGAGGCCGCGCCCCCGACGGGCGAGGCGGGGTGACGTTCGACCCCGGGGTTCCCGTGGTCCTGCTGGCCAGCTCGGCCTGGGAGTCGCCGGCCAAGCTCAACGTGCACCACGTGGCGACGCGGCTCGCCGAGCGCGGCCACCGCGTCCTCTTCGTCGAGTCGACGGGTCTGCGAGCGCCCGCGGCGCGATCGGGCCACGACTGGCAGCGGGTGACCCGGCGCCTGCGCGACTTCGCCGGCGGGGTGCGCCGGGTGGCGCCGAACCTCGACGTGCTCTCGCCGCTCGCGCTGCCCGGCTCCGGGCCGGGCTGGCTGCGGGCCGCCTCGCAGGCGGCGCTTCGCTTGCAGCTGTCCCGGGCGCTGCGGCGCTCCGGGATCGAGTCGGCCGTGCTGTGGGCGTTCCTTCCGACGGCGGCGCCGCTGCTGTCGGCAGCGTGGGTCCGGCTCGGCGTCTACCACTGCGTCGACCACTACGCCGCCAACCCGGGCGTCGACGCGGGGCGCATCGAGGCCCTCGAGGCGCGGATGCTCGGCGGCGCCGACCTGGTCTTCGCCACCAGTGCCGTCCTCGGCGAGCGGCTCCGCCGGCACCGCTCCGACGTGCGCGTCGTGCCGAACGTGGCGGACACGGCCCTGTTCGCGCGCGCCCTCGACGCCAACGTGCCCGAGCCGGAAGGCCTCGCCGGCCGGCCGCGTCCGCGACTGCTCTTCGCCGGAAACCTGGCCGCCTATCGGGTCGACCTGGCTCTCCTGACCGGGCTCGCCCGTCGTCGCCCGGACCTGCAGCTGGTGCTGCTCGGCCCTCGCGGGCTCGGCGACGTCGAGGGCGCCGGGGCGGAGGAGGCCGCGCTCCTGGCGGAGCCGAACGTGCTGGCTCTCGACGCCGTCGCGCATGAGCGTCTGCCCGACTACATGGCCCACTGCGACGTCGGCCTGATCCCCTTCCTGCGCAATCCGCACACCGAGGGCAGCATGCCGCTCAAGCTCTTCGAGTACCTCGGTGCCGGACTCCCCGTCGTCGCGACCGAGCTTCCCAACCTGGTACCCCACGCCGAGCCCGGGGTGCTGTCCCTGGCCGCCGACGGCGGGGGCTTCGAGGCCGCCGTCGATGCGGCGCTCGCGGCACCCGAGGCGGCGCGCGCCCGCCGCCTCGAGGTGGCCCGGACGCACGACTGGGAGGCGCGCATGGACGAGCTGTGCGCCGCCGTCGAAGACGCGCTGCTGCGCCGGGCCGCGCGCGCTTCGTTATGATCCCCCGCCATCGTCATGCATGAGCGCCGTCTCACCGTGCTCCAGGCCAAGTTCGCGGCCTACCTGTCCTGGAGCCAGCCCTTCCTCCACGCGTTGATCTCGCGGCTGGGCGAGCACGTCGACAACGTGATCCTGTGCAACCGCACGGAGAACCTCGACCGCTTCCCCGTCGAGCACGTGGAGCGCCTGCCTACCCGTTATCTCGTCCAGCCGCGGCTCGGCGTGCTCGCGGCGAGCTATCTGCAGCGCACCTGGCAGCCCGACCTGATGCACGCCCACTTCGGCTGGTCGGGCCTGCGGACGCTGCTGCAGAAGCAGCTGCTGCGCATCCCGCTGGTGGTGACCTTCGGGGGGCGGGACGCCGGGCTGCAGATGGGGCTCGAGCACTTCGACCGGCTCTATGCGGCGCTCATCGAGGCGAGCGACGCGATCATCTGCGTCTCGCACGACCTCCGCGACAAGCTGCTCGCCGGCGGAGCGGACCCGGACCGCCTGCACGTGATCCATCGCGGCGCCGACCTCGATGGCTTCGCCTTCGTCGACCGATCGGAGCGCCCGCCCGCGCGGCGGGCGCGGGTGCTCATGGTCGGGCGCATCGTCGAGAAGAAGGGCCACCGGTACGCCCTCGACGCCCTGGCCCGTCTGAAGCAGCAGGGCATCGACGCGGAGATCGTCGTCGTCGGGGAGGGAGAGGGCTACCACCTGCTGAGACGCCAGCGCCGCCAGCTCGGCCTCGGCGACCGGGTCGAGACCGTCGGAATGACGGACCATGCCGGCGTGCGGAAGCACATGGCCGAGGCGGACCTGCTGCTCCACTGCTCGGTGACGCCGCCGGGGGGAGACGTCGAGGGCATCCCCAACGTGGTCGTCGAGGCCCAGGCGACGGGGCTGCCGGTGATCGGCACGCGTCATGGCGGCATCCCGGAGGCGATGCGCGACGGAGAGACCGGCCTCCTGGTCGACGAGCGCGACGTCGACGGCCTGACCGACGCGTTGGCCCGGCTGCTCCGGGATCGCGACGAGCGCCTCGACATGGGCCGCCGCGCCCGGGACTTCGTGGGCGAGCACTTCGACGTCTCGCGACAGGTGGAACGCCACCTCGCCATCTACGAGAAGGTGATGACCCGCGCCGCGGATCCCGCCTGGCGCGAGACCAACTGGCTGCCCGACGACTACTGCGCGCTGATGGAGCGTACGGTGCTGGCCCAGCGCATCGACCACCCGAGCGAGTTCTCCATCGCGGAGCTGCTGGAGCGGCTGGTGTGGGCGCGCCGCTTCGACGCCGAGGTCGGCGAGGGCGCGGGCGCGCTCCACGGCGTCGCGCGTTCCGGCGTGTTCCTGCCCGAGGCGGCGCGCATCGCGCCCGGCCGCGCGGCGGGCGACGGTGCGTCATCGGGGAAGGGAAGCGCGCAGAGCCCGGGGAAGGGCGCCTCCGCCGAGGACCCGGGCGAGAGCACGCTCGAGCGCATCTACAACCTGAAGGGCCTCATTCCCCAGTCGATCAAGTTCCCGATCAAGATGAGCCTCGGTCGGGCCCTCGCCTCGGCGATCGAGTGGCGCTACCGCCGCCGCCACGGGGAGGCGCTCGCCGCTCTCGAGCAGGCCGACGATCGCGTGTTCCAGTTCTTCCGCGCCGGCGGCACGCTCGCCGCCTGGGAGGAGCAGTCGGCGGAGCAGTGGGCCGCCCGCACCGACGGCGCGCCGCCGGGCTAGGGAGCCTCGGCCCGCGACTCGACGCCGGAGAACCCGGCCGGGCAGGGCGTGTCGCTCCCGAGCCAGCAGAGCACCCGGTAGGTGAAGCGGGGCTCGAGCCCGTCGAAGCCCGCGACCAGCCGGAACTGCTCGGGGTCGTCGAGGCGCACGAAGCCTTCGGGGCGGCGGCGGTGGTTGAAGTGCGGGTTCGAGTAGAAGACGTAGAGCGGCTTTCCCTCCGTGCGCGCGCGCTCGATCTGGGCCTCGATGTCGGCCCCGGTGTCGGCGGGCACGATCCACGGGTCGTAGATCCGGGGCACGCCCGCGCCGAGTCCGTAGCCGACCCGGATCACGGAGAGCGGATCGTCGCCGGCCAGGGCACGCGTGTAGCGGCCCACCTCGCCCGTCGGGGCCATGGGGAACGACCAGATCCGATCGATCTGCGGAGAGGCGAGGGTCACGAAGGCCACCGCCAGCACCGCGAGCGCTCCGCGCGAGACGGCGGGCACCTGGGGGGCCATGGCGCGGGCCAGGCCCTGGACGCCGAGCGCCAGGCACAGGAGCACCGCCCAGCTCGCGTGGGCGTGGAAGCGCGGGTAGTAGAGCTGTCCCGTCCAGTGCGAGACCGCCATCGAGGGCGGGATGGCGGCCAGCAGGGTCAGGATCGGGACGGCCCCGAGGTTGCGCTCGCGCACCAGCCGTAGCGCTCCGAACGCCGTGAGCGCCGGCAGCACCCAGAACACCCAGAGCTCGAGGGCAGGGAGCGCCTCGGCGAGATCCCGGAAGGCCGTGAGCGGGACGAAGGAGGTGTCGGGCGGCGCGGCACCGTGGCTGAGCCCGGTCGCGAGGCGCGTCCAGAGCTCGCTGATCACCCGGACGTTCAGCGGAGCTCCGTGGACGTGTCCTTCCCAGACCAGGAACTGGGCGAGGTTCGGTGCCATCACCAGCAGGAAGACGGCGCCTGCCAGGACGTTGCTGGCCACGAAGCGAAGCAGGCCGGTCTCCGCATCCCGGCGCGTGGTCGGCTCCGAGGCCTGGGCCCGCCGGCCCCGCCGACCCCGTCGGAGGGCGAGCTGGAGCGCCGTCACCGCGCTGAGCGGCACGCACAGGAAGATGGTGAACGGATGGCTCCAGAGCAGGCCGAGCTGGGCGGCGGCGAAGCCGAGCCAGGCGGCCCAGCGCCCCGAGCGGTGGGCCTCCACCAGGGCCAGGACGGCCAACAGCGTCAGTGGGATCACGAAGGCGTAGGCTCGGCCATCGACCGAGTAGCGCGCGGCCCATGGGTGGAGGGCCAGCAGCAGCGCGGCCGCGGCGCCAGCCTCGGGATGTCCCATGCGCCAGCCGAGCAGGCCGACGAGCAGGATCGTGAGGCCGGCGGCCGCGTAGGCGGGGAAGCGGAAGGCGAACTCGTCCACGGCTTCGGGACCGTGCCCGCCCACGATGCGCCAGCCCTCGAGGCTGGTCCGACCCGCGAGGTTGTAGAGCACGTGGTTGGTGGGCTTCTTCCAGTGCCACGCCGTGCGGGGCCAGCCCCGGGGATCGAGCTCGAGCACGCGCGGATCCGCGGCGCTCGGGTTCTCGTAGCCGCGCACGACGCGCGTGATGGACCACCCTTCGTCCCACCAGAAGCTTCCATTCGCGGCGGGCCAGCGCAGTACGCCACCGACCACGCAGGCGGCGATCAGGACGACGACGACCCCGCGTCGGAGCGGCGGCGGCGGCGGGAGTGCCGGGCCGGCTCCGAACGACGGCCGCGTCCACAGTCGCGCGGTGACCAGCAGCAGGACGAGCACCCCGACGTCGACCAGGGCTGCCCAGAAGAGCGCGATCTGGACGGTGTGTCGGAACAGCCGATCCGGCGTGGGTGCGAAGCCGGGGCCGGTGGGAACCGCCCACGGACTCCCGAGGAGAGCCATGCCGCCGCCGAGGCACAGCAGGGCCAGCCCGAGGCCGATCCGCACCCGGCGCAGGGTCCGGTCTGCTGCGGGCGCTCCGTGTTGGCCCGGATCTCGGCCCGGAGGATCGCCGGGCGCATGGGCGGACATGGCCGCGCGATAGCAGTTTGGCGCGGGCGCCACTAGGCCGGTGGATGAAGCGCAAGGGGGCTCGGAGGCCAGCAGGGAAGGGGGGCGTTTGGCATGATCCGCCGGTCGGCCGGCCCCCGAGGGCGCGCCGCACCGCATCCATGGCCGAACCCGCGACAACCCGCCCGGACCCGCAGCACCCGTGGTCGGACGCCGACACCGGGTCCCTTGGGCCCGGCGACTGGATCGCGCTCGGGATCTTCGTGGCGGTGCTGCTCGGCTGCTGGATCGCCCAGTATCAGCCCTTCCTGCTGCCGAACAACGACTACGCCTCGTTCGAGCGCGTGGCCCGGAGCTTCGCTGCCGGGGAGCTGCCCGCGAGCTTCAAGCGGATGCCGGTGTTGCCCGCACTGATGGCCGGGCTGGCGCCCGTCTTCGAGGCGGCCGGGCGTCCGAAGCCCTATCTCGACGCGGCCCTGTTCTGGAACCAGGCCTTCTCCTTCGGGGCGCTGGCCCTGGCTCTCGTGCTGGCGCGGCGCACCTTCGTGGCGGGGGCGCTCCTGCTTCCTCTCGCGATCGGGACCAACGTCCAGTTCCACCTGATGGGGCTGCAGCCGCTGGTCGAGCCGAGCCTCGTGTTCTTCACCCTGCTGGCGTTCACCCTGCACGAACGGGGCTCGGCCTGGCAGTACGCGGCCGCCGGGCTGGTGGCGCTCTCGCGCTACGAGGCCGGCATCCTGATCCCGGCGCTCTTCCTCTCGAACGTGATCTTCGAGGGCCGCTTCCAGCGTCACCTCGTGCTCTCGGCCCTCGCGTGCGGCGGCGTCGC
>JASJCN010000187.1 GCA_030065975.1 Myxococcota bacterium | reverse complement strand
CGCTCTCGTCCTCGATGTCGTCGTGCACGAGGAACGCGTTGTGCATGAGCTCGATCGCGACGGCCGTCGGGATCGAGCGGTCGATCGATCCGCCGAAGGCCGCGCAGGCGGCGAGACAGAGGCTTGGGCGGAGCATGCGCCCGCCTCGGGTCGGGTAGTCGGCAACGAGCTCCCGGAAGTACGGGTCGGGAAACTCCAGAGTGAGCGTTCGTGAGAGTGTTTCCGAGACCCGCTCGCCGTACTCGCCCAACAGCGCCATGGGGTTCTGCCGGGCTTCGGGCACATGGCGATTCGCGCTCAGGGCACGTCACTCCGCGCCGGATCAATTCGCACCCGGAGCGTCCCGCACCTCTCGCTGGTGGCTTCGTCGACGATGGCCCCTTCGTAGAGGCCCGGAGCCTGGCCCAGCGGGATGCGCGCTCGAATCGTCGGAATGGAGGGAGTCGCGAAGGTGTCGATGGAGACCTCTCGGAGCCGGGGAGCGTCACCGCGTACCGCGCGAGGATCCTGAACGCGGAGGTGCTCTCCGTGGGAGTGGCCCGCTGTGAGATCGACGGAGACCTCGACCTGGCCCGGGCCATCGATGCCGACGACGACCCGGATCGGACGCCCGATGTCCTGCGCCGGTCTCGGCTCCGGCTCGAGGCGAGGGGCGGACGCCGCGGAAGCCGGCTCGGCCTCGGCCTGGTTGGATCGGAAGGCCGGTGCTCGCGCCGAGGGCGGGGGCACGTTGGGCATCGCTCCCGGCATGGGCGGAGCCAACGGCAGGAGCCCCATCCAGAACTCGGCCGCCTGTCGCAGCCACATCTCCTGCATGCCCTGGAGGCTGGCTCCCATGCCGCCCGGCATGGCCCGATCGCTGAAGCGCCGAGCCGTCCCCATTCCCTGGCGCAGATATTCGTCGACGAGTCGATAGCCGGAGTCGACCCCCTGCTCGATGCTGGGATCGCCCGGGCCGCGCCGGCTCCCGGAGTGCCTGCCGAAGGCGCCGCCCCATCCCCGATCCGGTTGGGTGCGCTCGGGAGGAGGGCGCCGCATGCGTTCTTCGTCGCTCATGAGTCTTCCTTCGGGGTCAGGGGTGGTCGAACCCTACGATGTCCTCGAGGCGCGGGAGGCCGCTCAGCGCATGCGCGGCAAGCCGCCCGGACATCACGGCGGCCTCGACGCAACCCTCTTCGAACCCGCAGGCCGTCCAGTCTCCGGCGACGGTCAGGTTGTCGTAGGTCCCATCGAGGGGCGAGATCCGGTAGCGCAACGTGCCCGGTAGGGAGAGGGAGTAGCGGTCGGTCGGGTTGACGTTGGCCGTCCAGAACTGATGGTCGAAGCGCTTGTCGAGATCGTCGGGCGAGGAGCGGCCCTCGTCCTGGAGCAGGTCCCAGCGGAAGTCTCCCGCGCGCGTCGCTCTCGGCCAGAGGTGGAGGATGTCCCGTCGCAAGAAGCGGATCGCCGACTGCCGGACGCGGTCGTGGTGTCGCGCCGGGTAGCTCGGGTCGCGGAGCTCCTCGGGGCCTGGAGCCGGGGCCGGGTACGGACTGCAGAAGTAGGCGATGGCTCCCGGAGGGGCCGACCATCGCTCTTCCGAAGCCAGGTGCGTCATGTCTGCCCAGGTGTCGAAGGGCTCGACGAAGCCCGAGAGCGTGATGGGGTCTCGTTTCCAGCCGAGCTCCTGCATGTCGGCGCTCATCCAGAGCTGGAACGCTTGAGTCGCGACGCTCTTGCAGCGCTCGGTCATGGCTCGCCAACGGGGATCGCGCTCGATCAGATCACCGCACACGTGCGCGACGGCACCTCCTCCGACGGCGAGCACCACGAAGTCGAAGTCACGCACGACCTCGAGCCGCTTCTGCTCCTCCGCGTGTTCGTCCCAGAACGATTCGAAGTCGATGCCCTCCGCTTGGAGGCGCTCGCCGTCCACGAGCTGGTCGAAGAGAGGAGAGGCCGGCCAACAGGGGAGATCCCCCACCTGGATCAGCGGCTGGTAGGCCCGTCCCTCGCGAACGTGTGCCTGCACGCGAAAGTCGAGCGCCGCGACGTGCGGACTTCCGGGGGAGTCGGGCACCGAGAGCCGAACGTGGCGCAGCTCGTGGAAGAACTCGAAGCGCACGCCGCGGCGCTCGAGCACCTCGTAGAAGGGTGCGAAGACCACGTCGCCCATCCCCGAGCTCATCTTCCAGAAGAAGGAGCCCCGGTAGGTGAAGAACGCGCGCAGCGCGCCGCGGAGGGCCTGTCCCGCGGCGATCCGGGGCTTGTCTGGATCGCCGTCTTCGTAGGCGAAGGCCAGGTCGTACAGCGAGCGTACGAAGGCCGAGTCGGCCGACGCCTCGCTGGCCCCGTTGAGCAGGAGCCACTCCCGGCAGTCGTAGTCGTCGATCGCCTCGAAGCCGCGCGGGTCCGTGACGAGCCCGAAGCGGATGCTCCCGCGCACGACGGCGAGGACCAGATCGACCATCTCCCACACGCGACGCAGCTCGTCGTCCGACTGGACGAGGGCTTCGATCCGAGAGCTGGCGGCACGGCCGATTACGTCGAGTAGCGTGAGGACGGCGTTCTCCGGGTAGGCGCTCAGGTTCAGGAGCGCGCCCTCCGCGACACGGATGGCCTCGATGGCCGTCGTCAGGGTCGCGAGCTGGCCGTAGCGACTGATGCGCTCGAGCTGCTCGCCGATCCGGTCGCCGGCCAGGGGGCCGGGATCGGAGAAGGACGCCGTCTCGCTGGGATCCCGCTCGCGCGCGGCTTCCAGCAGGGCGCGCAGCAGGTCGAGGCTTCGCGCCAGGTAGCTCGCGACGGAGAACGTCTCGGTGGGAGGGTCCGGATCCCCGGGCAGGCCTGGCGCCGGAGGGAGCTCGGCTGCCCAGAGCAGCCAGTCTCCCCCGGGCGATCGGTCGGCCAGGCCCGTCGTCGGTTCCGGGAAGAAGGCATCGCGAAAGGATGCGATGCGGCAGGTCTCCGGATCCCGGTCGAGCTCTGCGTAGCATTCGCGCATGAGGCGAAAGGCGTTCTCGTAGAAGCCCATCCAGACGTGCAGGCCGTGCTCTTCGATGCGAGCGGAAGGTCCGCGCCCCGACGCGCCCTTGCCACCGAGGCGCCAGCCTTGCTGATAGATGGTGACCTCGAAACGGTTGCAGAGCTCGGGGCGCGTCAGCTCGAACGCGGCCGCCACGCCTGCACATCCGCCGCCGATGATCGCGACGCGTGCTCGCTTGCCGTGCTCCGGCGCCGGGCCCGTCGTCCCGGTCATGCCGCCAGGTCCGTGCGCGCGACGCCCGGCAAGGACAGCGCGAAGTCGGCCCCGAACAGCCGCCCCGGAGTCTGGAAGCCGGCCTCGAAGTCGCCCTCGGAGACCCGCCTTGCGATGCGCGCCGCGGAGGCGGCAGAGACGTCGTAGGCCCCCGGCGACTCGAGGCGGGCGCGCGCCAGACAGGTGGAGCCTCTGCCGGCCTCGCACACGATCACCGCACGTGCCCGCGCCCGCCGTTCCGCGTCGGGGCCCTCCTCGAGCGTGGGCAGATGGAAGTCCACGAAGTGTCGCCACGGAGGGGCCTGGGCGAGGTCGCCGATCCAACCGCTGGCGAGCATGGTGGCCGCAACCGCCGGCGAAGCGTCGAAGTAGACCGTCACGTTCGGAACGGCGGTCGTGTACCAGGCCGTCACGACGTCGGCCCAGCTGACCGCGGTGCTCGGGCGCGCCCCACTGCCGAAGTCGAAGGAGTGCCAGAGAGTCCCTGCTACGACACTCGTCAGATGGCCGCTGCGTCGGACATCGACCTTTCGTCCGAGCTGTCGGGAGATCGTGAGCGCAGAGCCCCGCGACACCTGGTCGAGTCCCGAGATGCCGATCCGGAGCCACTCGGCACCCGGGGCTTTCCGGCTCACGTGTGCGGCCAGGCAGTCCGAGGGCACGACATCGAAGCCGACGCCGGGGAGCAGCATCGTGCCGCGCCGGGTCGCCCGGTCGTGAAGGCGGCTGACTTCGGCGGTGGCCCGGGCCTCGCCGGAGAGATCCAGGTAGTGTGCGCCCGCGCCCAGGCAAGCTTCCGCGAGTGGTAGGGCGGTCTCGCGGAAGGGCCCCGCAGCGCTCAGGACGACGTCTCCGGCGCGGAGCAGACGGCGCATGCGTCCGACCTCCTCGACGCGGCATGCAAAGCTCTCGAGCGCGAGCTCAGCCCGGAGAGTGCGGAGCCGTCGCGCGTCGCGCGCGGCCAGGACCGGCTCGATGCCGGCGCGAATCAGCTCGTCGATGACCAGGCGCCCCGTGAACCCGGTCGCGCCGTAGACGACGACCCGGCTCTGCTTGCTCGACTGCATCGTTCTCCATTGCGGCAGCTCGCACCCCAGCCGACGAGGTATCCTATCCCGACCGGTCAGCGAGGGGAAGAGGCGTGAGCCATGCCGCGCGAGTGCTAGTCACGGGGGCTACCGAGGGAATCGGGCGCGCGCTCGCGCTCCAGTTCGCGTCCCGAGGCCACTCCGTCGTGGGAGTGGGGCGGAGCGCGGACCGGCTCGAGTCCCTCGGTGAAGAGATCGGCGCTCGCTACGCGACGGGCTACGAGCCCGTGCGCTGTGACTTGATGGAACAGGGCGCCATCGCGGGCCTGGTGGAGCGAGTGGGCCCGGTGGGCACCCTCGTGAACAGCGCCGGGTTGATCTCGATGGGGGCATTCGCGCGTACCGGAAACGGCGCGCTGCTCGACGTCGTGCGACTCAATGCCATCGCGACGACGGACCTCATCCATCGCGTCTTGCCGGGGATGCTCGCCGCCGGGGAGGGACGCATCCTGAACGTGGTGTCGGTGGCGGCACTCGCGCCCATGCCGTCGATGGCGGTGTACGGCGCCAGCAAGGCCTACCTGCTCTCGCTGGGAGAGGCGCTGCACGAGGAACTCCATGGGACGGGGGTGAGCGTGACGACGCTGTGTCCCGGCAGCACCGAGACGGCCATGCTCGACCAGGTACGGGCACGGGGTGGAAACGCGCTGGCTGTGACGGGATGGGTCCGTGCGGACTCGCCGGAGTCGGTCGCGGCCGAGGGCTACCAGGCCTGCATGGCCGGCGAAGCCGTGCGGGTGCCCGGCGCGACGTCGCCCTGGATGGCCGCGTTCTTCGGATGGACGCCGCGCTGGATGGTGCGGACGCTCGGCGGCGCAGTCGGACGTCGTTTCCTTTGAGTCCTGGCCGTCCATTTCGGCTGGCAGCGACTCCCCCGCGCGTCGCGTGATCCGGACGCGCCAGCCAGATGGACGTGCCTCGCGTGTCCATCTCGGGCACGACCGTTGCAGGTCTCGTCGCCGACACACTTGGGGAGCTCGTATGCCGACCGGTTCGTGCCACACGTCCGTCATCGAGGCGAACAAGGGGCGCCACGCTATGCTCGCCTCGCCCACGGCGAGACCCGAAATGCCCCAGGCCGAGTACACGAAGATCCTCGAAAAGGAGCGCGATCTCTACCAACGTCTCCTGGAGCTGGGGCAAAACGATGCACTCGAGCCCTTCCTGCAGGAGGCGCTCGCATTGGTCGTCGAGGTCACGGGCGCCAGGCAAGGGGTGCTCGAGGTGAGCGGCGACGCCGACGAGGCCCGCTGGGCGGCCGCCCACGGGTTCTCCTCCGTCGAGGTCGACGAGGTCCGCTCTCGCATCTCCAGCGGGATCCTGGCTGCGGCCATCGCCACCGGGGAGACCGTTCTCACCCAATCTGCTCTGGAGGACTCGCGCTTCGGCGTTCTCGAGAGCGTCCAGGGTCTGCGGATCGAGGCTGTCCTCTGCGCACCGATTCGAGGATCGCTCGGGACGGGTGCGATCTACCTGCAGGGTCGCTCGGATGACTCGCCGTTCGGGGACGACCACCGGCGCCAGGTCGAGCTGCTCGCCCACCATCTCGCCCCGCAGGTCGATCGGCTCGTGCTCACGCGCACTCGCGAAGAAGAGGGCGACCACACCACCGAGCTGCGAAGCCGCCACCGCCTCGACGAGATCGTCGGTCGCGGGCCCGCAATCGCAACGGCGCTCGAGCAGGCGATGCTGGCCGCGCCACTCGAGGTCAACGTGCTGATCACCGGCGAGAGCGGCACGGGCAAGAGCCAGCTGGCCCGGGCGATCCACGACAACAGCAAACGTGCCAGCGGGCCTTTCGTCGAGCTCAACTGCAGTGCCATACCCGAGACCCTTCTCGAGAGCGAGCTCTTCGGCGCCGCCGCCGGTGCGTTCGCTGATGCACGCACCAGCCGAGCCGGCTTGGTCAGCGCCGCCGAGGGCGGAACGCTGTTCCTGGACGAGATTGCCGAGGTCCCCTACTCGGCACAGGCCAAGCTGCTGCGTCTGATCCAGTCCAAGGACTACTTCCGGCTCGGTAGCAATCGCCCCATGCGAGCCAACGTCCGGATCCTGGCCGCGACCAACACCGATCTGGAGGCAGCCGTCGAAGCCAAGGAGTTCCGAGAAGACCTGTTCTTCCGACTGCACGTCCTGCCCGTTCGCCTCCCCAGCTTGAGCGAACGCCGCGGCGACATCCCCGATCTCGCGCGCACGCTGCTGCAGCGGTGCTGCGAACGAAACGGGCTGGGTCCGATCACCCTCTCCCCGGCCGCACTGCGCTGGCTATCGACGACGGACTGGCCTGGCAACGTGCGTCAGCTCGAGAACGACCTCGAGGCGGCCTCGATCCGCGCCCACGGAAGCGATGCCAGTGAGATCTCGGTGCAGCACCTCTCGCCCAACGGCGGTCGGGTCGCGCCCGAGGAGCCGGAGCGGCGGAGCTATCAGGACGCCACGCGGCAGTTCCAGCGAGCGTTCCTGCTCGAAGCGCTCGAGTCCGAGGACTGGAACGTGCGCGCCACCGCGGCGCGCCTCGGCTTGGCGCGTCAGACGGTCTACAGCCTGATCGAGACATTCAAGATCCGCCGCGCCTAGCCGTCGGTTCGGTCTTCGCGCTCCCAGGGTAAGGGGCCGACGCGAGGATTGGCCCGCCGACTCCGACGCCGATTGGCTCTGGCCTCGACGAGCGCGCGTCACGACTCTCGGGACATGAAGCTCTACTCCGGCCCGCTCAGTCTCTTCACCGCCAAGGTCCGCATCGCCCTCGACGAGAAGGGGCTCGCGGTCGAGCGCATCGAGGTGCCCTTCTCGCGGGAGAGCGCCTACGAGCCCAAGCATCCGGAGGTGCTGCGCATCAACCCCAAGGCCCAGGTGCCGGTCTTCGTCGACGGCGACCTCGAGCTGTACGACTCGACGCTGATCCTCGAGTACCTGGAGGAGATCGCTCCCACGCCGCCGCTGCTGCCCGGCGATCCCCGCGACCGGGCGCGCGTGCGCCAGCTCGAGCTCTCGGCGGACGAAGTCTTCTTTCCCCACGTCTGGACCCTGATCGCCCAGCGCTTCTATGCGACGGACTCCGACACCGCGGATCCCGAGGCCGTCGACGCCGCGCTCGCGGCACTGGCCGGGCAGAGTCGCGAGCTCGATCGGCGCCTCGGCGACGCCGACTACCTCGGTGGCGCCTACTCGATCGCCGACATCGCCTACGGCATGACGTTCCGCTTCGCGACCCAGCTCGGCTTCGCGCTGCCCGACGATGCGCCGGCCCTCGCGGCGTGGCTCGAGCGGGTCCACGGCCGGCCGGCCTTCCAGCGCGAGATCGAGGGCGAGAACGCCTTCGTGGCCACGCTGCTCTCCGCGGCCTGAGCCCACTCGCCCCACCGCGCAGACCGCGCACCGTCCTACCCGCCCCCTTCCTGTCCCCTTCCGGACGTCCCCTTCCGGAGAGTTGCGCACGAACGACGGCAGTTGACATCGAACGATTTCATATGTATTCATATGAAAACGCGCCCAGGAGGCATCGATGTCGAAGTCCGTTCCGTTGAGCGTGCGAGTGCCCGCCGAGGATGCCGAGTTCCTCGCGCGGCTACGCCTCGACGGCGCCTCCACACCCAGCGACAAGGTTCGCTCCCTGCTTGCAGACGCCCGCAGGCGGCATGATGGCTTTCGCGACTACGCGAGCTGCCTGGCCATGTCCCACGAGATGCTCGCTCCCACCCTGCAGCTGGTGCAGGAGCTCGAGAACCGGACTGGCGTTCACTCGGAGCCCGTGTCCAAGCTCGCAGAGTGGTTGCCCGAGGCCCTGGCGTTCTTCCTCACCACGTTCCCCGAGGACGGAGAGGAGAACGACCTCGAACAGATCCACGCCCTGGAACGCGGCAGTGTGGATCGCATCTTCCGGCTCATTTCGGCCACACTGCGGCTCGGGGTGACGCAAGAATGTCAGGCGTACGACCGAAGCGTCATTCGGCAACGGATCCCGCCGGTCCTCGAACTGGCAGACATCGTTAGGGCCGGCATGGACATGCCGGCGTCCAAGCAACCAGAGGAGGACCGGTGATGGCAGAGAGTCTGGCGAGTCGAGTCGGGCGGATCGTGAGCGGTAGCGTCAACGCATTGGTCGATGCGGTGGAGAACGCCGCGCCTGCCGTGGTCATGGAGGAGGCGATCCGCGAGGTCGACCGGGCGGTCGAGGACGTTCGCGCCGAACTGGGCAAGGTGCTCGCGCGGCGCCATCTCGCGACCACCCGGCTCATGGAAGAGAATCGGCGCCACGAGGAGCTGGCCCACCGGATCGAGTTGGCGCTCGGCGAGGGCCGTGACGATCTGGCCGAGGCCGCGATCGCCAAGCAGCTGGACATCGAGGCCCAGATTCCGGTGATCGAGCGCACGGTCACGGAGTGCACCGAGCAGGAGGGCGACCTCGAGGGCTTCATCGCGGCGCTTCTCGCTCGTCGCCGGGAGATGGAAGACGAGCTGGCCGAGTTCCGTACGGCGAGCGACGCCGCGGCTTCGACGGGCTCCGATGCCCCGTCGGGGTCGGCAGGTTCCACGGCAGGCCATCGAGCCGAACTCGCCACGTCTGCTTTCGACCGCGTCCTCTCTCGCAACGCGGGGATGCCGGGCGTGAAGGAGGGGCTGGACACGGAGAAGAAGCTTGCGGAACTCGACAAGCTCGCTCGAGAGAACCGCGTTCGCGAGCGACTGGCCGCAGCCAAGGCGCGGATGGAGTCTTGACGCCGGATGCTCGAACTCCTCGGGGCCCCGCAGAACCAGGTCTTCACGGTCGCGCTACTCGTGATGCTGGGGATCGCTGCCGTCGAAGGCGTCGGCACCGTTCTCTGGGGTGGCGTCTCGCAGTTCCTGGACGCCCTGCTCCCGGACTTCGACGTCGACGTGGATCTGGACGTCGATGGGGATGGACATGGCGGCGCGGAACACCAGCTTGCCGCCGATGCGGGCCTGCTGACGCCGGTCCTATCCTGGCTCCAGATCGGCCGAGTGCCGATCCTGGTGCTGCTGGTGATCTTCCTGACCGCGTTCGCGCTCGCCGGATTGGGCATCCAGGCTCTGCTTCATGGGAGCCTCGGAATCCAGCTCCCGGGCAGTCTGGCTTGGATCCCCGCCGTCGCGGTCGCGATCCCGAGCGTCCGGGTGTTCGGTGGGATCGTCGCGCGGATCCTTCCCAAGGAAGAGACCACGGCCGTCTCGGAGCGCACCTTCGTGGGGAGAATTGCCACGATCGTTCTGGGCACCGCCCGGGCCGGGCAGCCGACCCAGGCACGGCTGCGAGACGAGCACGGTCGAAGCCACTACGTGCTCGTCGAGCCGGACCTGGAGGGGGACGAGTTCGCAGAGGGCGACGCAGTTCTTCTCGTCAAGCCCGAGGGCGCGAGATTCCGCGTGATTGCGCCGCCTAGCAGCGCCCTCGTAGACTCGAGTCCGGATCGCTGAGTTCGACCGATAGGAGCACTGAATGACATCGTTCCAGGCCCTTCCGATCGCGGCTGCCGTCGTGATCCTGATCGCGATCTTCACCATCGGACTGATTCTCGCTCGCTTGTACAAGCGATCCACCAAGGAGCTGGCCTTCGTCCGGACGGGCTTCGGCGGCCAGAAGGTGATCATGGACGGCGGGTCCCTCGTATTCCCCGTTCTCCACGAGATCATCCCGATCAACATGAACACGCTGCGCCTCGAGGTGCGTCGAGCCGCGCAGGGTGCGTTGATCACCAAGGATCGGATGCGCGTCGACGTGGCGGCGGAGTTCTACGTTCGCGTGAAGCCGACGGAGGAGGCCATTGCGGATGCCGCCCAGACGCTCGGGCAGCGAACTCTCGAGCGAGAGCGGCTGAAGGAGCTGGTCGAGGGCAAGTTCGTCGACGCGCTTCGCGCCGTCGCCGCCGAGATGCGCATGGAGGAGCTCCACGAACAGCGCGTCGACTTCGTCCAGAAGGTCCAGGCCGCCGTCTCGGAGGATCTGCTGAAGAACGGCCTGGAGCTCGAGAGCGTATCGCTCACGAGCCTCGACCAGACCGACAAGGAGTTCTTCAACCCCAACAACGCCTTCGATGCGGAAGGCCTGACCCGCCTGACCGAGGAGATCGAAGCGCGGAGGAAGAAGCGCAACGACATCGAGCAGGACACCCAGGTGGCCGTGGAGCAGAAGAACCTGGATGCGGAGCGCCAGCAGCTCGAGATCTCCAAGGAGGTCGAGTACGCGAGGCTTGGGCAGCACCGCGAGATCGAGGTGCGACGTGCCGAGCAGGCCGCCCAGATCGCCACGGAGCAGGCTGCCCAGAAGCAGGCGGCGGAAGAGGCCGAGATCGCTGCCGAGCGCGAGGTCGAGCAGGCGCGCATCCGCAAGGAGAAGTCCGTAAAGGAAGAGGACATCACCCGGGAACGTGCGATCGAGACGGCAGACATCCAGCGCCAGGAAGCCATCCAGATCGCCGAGCAGGTCAAGCAGATCGCGGTTGCGGTGAAGTCGAAGGAGGAGTCGGAGGCTCGCGCCGAGGCCGACCGGGCGCGCGCGCACGCGGTCGAAGCCGAAGAGGCCGTGACCACCGTGCGGGACACCGCGGCCGCCGATCGCGCCAAGCAGATCGAGCTGATCCAGGCCCGGAAGCAGGCGGAGCGCCAGGCCATCGGCGTGACCGTGGCGGCGGACGCCGAGAAGCAAGCTGCGGAGGACCAGGCCGAAGCCGTTCGCACCCTGGCCACCGGCAAGGCGGACGAGGTCAAGATCGGGGCGAGCGCGGACGCCGAATCCGAGAAGCTCCGGGCCGAAGCCGCCAAGCTTCGATACGCGGTCGAGGCCGAGGGCAAGCGCGCGTTGAACGAGGCCGAAAACCTCCTCGATCAGGAGGTGATCCGGATGCGGGTCAAGCTCGCACTGATCGAGAATCTCGACCGGATCGTGGCCGAGAGCGTGAAGCCCCTCGAGGCGATCGACGGGATCAAGATCGTTCAGGTCGATGGCTTGACGGCAGGGGCCCCGGGAGCCAACGGGACGGCGCCAGGGGCTGCGGCGGGAGACGCGAACAACCTCGCCGAGCAGGCGGTGTCGGCCGCTCTTCGCTACCGGGGACAGGCTCCCTTGCTGGACTCGCTCCTCAAGGAGATCGGAATGGATGCGGGCAGCTTGTCGGGTCTGACCGCGAGCATCGTCGAGACGCCGAGGCCGGCCGATGCCGAGACCCCGGAGTCGGCTGCGCCGGCAAAGCCCAACGGAGGCCAGGAGCCCGGGCGGGCTTGACGCCATCGTCTCTGGCTCGGCCCTCGCTGGCCGGGCCGAGTCGCACTAGGTTCCCAGTCCGTGCAGTCCATCCGACTATCGCGGCGGAGCTTCGTGAGCAGCCTGACTCTCGGAGGCGCCTCGCTCTGGCTCGGCTGCGACTCCGGCATCGAGGTGAGCGACGCCGAGCGGGAGGCCCTCGACGCCCACCTGCGCGACGACCCGCTCCGCTCCGGGCAGGGGCGTCTCGGTCCGCTGCGCTTCCGGGGCTACCGCGGGCTCGCCGAGCTTCCCTGGTTCGAGCTGCGGGACGGCCTGCTGCACATGGTCGACGAGAGCGTCCCGGCCGGGATCGACGTCCACACCCATCTCGGGATGGCGTACCTCTTCGCGCCGTCCCACGAGCTGAACGCGCGGACCGAGCGCGTCGTCTATCACCTCGATTGCGACGCGACCGAGCCCGGCTGCGAGCTCGACCTCGACGTCTACATGAACGGGAACTTCCAGCCCCACGAGCTGACCTCGCTGCGTTGGGACACGCTCCAGACGCTCACCGTCGGCAGCGCCGACGCCGCCACCGCGACGCTCCCGAACCTCGCCGCCGAGCTCGACCGGATGCGGATGGCCCAGGCGGCGGTGCTCCCCATCGCGCTGAACCTGCCCTTCCGAGGGGATCCGACCGACGATTGGCTCGACGCCATCGACCGGAGCGCGGACCCTGGGCGCTTCGTCCGCGGTGCCTCCCTGCTCCCCGGCGAGCCGGATCCGGGCCCGCGGCTCGAGGCGCTCCACGCCCGCGGCGTGCGGATCCTGAAGCTGCATCCCGAGGTCCAGCGCTTCCGGCCCGACGCGCCCGAGATGATGCCCACCTACGAGGCCTGCGAGCGGCTCGGGATCGTGGTGATCTTCCACGCCGGCCGCAGCGGGATCGAGCCCGAGTCGGTCCGGCCCTACGCGCTGCCGCGCCACTTCGAGGCGGTGCTCGCCGAGTTCCCGGAGCTCATCGTGGTGCTGGGGCACGGGGGCGCGCGTGACCTGGTGGAGATGCGCCGCGTCGCCGACCCCCACCGAAACGCCCTGTTCGGGATCGCGAGCCTCGGAGCCAGCTCGATCCTGACGCTCCTCGAGGAGCTCGGCCCCGAGCGGGTGGTGTTCGGCAGCGACTGGCCCTTCTACACGGTCTCGAGCGCGCTTGCGAAGCTCCTGCTGGCGACCCGCCACGACCCCGGCCTGCGAGAGCCCGTCCTGCGGGGAAACCTCACCGGGCGCTTCGGCGCCTAGCCCCACGCCCCGAACCGCGCAGGCGCCGGTTGACGCCGAGCCCGCTTGGCGATCGGCGTCGGTTGACGCCGAGCCCGCTTGGCGATCGGCGTCGGTTGACGCCGAGCCCGCTTGGCGATCGGCG
>JASJCN010000186.1 GCA_030065975.1 Myxococcota bacterium | reverse complement strand
CGCGCCCTACGCGTCGAACTCGTACTTCCCGTCTTCCGACCGGGTCACCGCCTGCATCCGCGCCATGGTCTCGTCGAGGGGAAGCTCGATGCCGCCGCTCTCGGCGATCCGGGCATGCACGCGCTCGCTCGCCGCCTCGAGCAGGCTGCACGCGCGCCCCACGTCGCCAAGGAGCCGACCCTCGCGCTTCCGGATCTCTCCGGCGACCCACACGGTGTCGACGTCCGAGGGTCGCGCCTGCTGAACGATGCTGCGGGCGGGATGGCTGCGATCCCAGCCGGCCATGTTCAGCGAGTCGCCGCGCAGCAAGACGACGTCCGCCTGCTTCCCGGGGCGGAGGCTCCCGACGCGGTCCTCGAGGCCCAGGGCGCGCGCTCCGCCGCGGGTGCCCCAGGCGAGGGCGTCGGCGCATGAGATGGGCGTACCCAGGGGGAACGGCCCCCGCGCCTCCGCATCGCCGTCGATGTGATGGCAGCGCAGCGCCTGCAGGCCGATCCGCATGGCGGCGAAGAGATCCGCGCTGTTGTTCGACGTGATGTCGGTTCCGATCCCGAAGGGGATGCCGAGCTCTGCGCAGATGCGCGTGGAGGGCCACATCATGCCCATCTGCAGCTCCGTCTCGGGCGTGAAGGCGACGGCCGCGCCGGCCTCCGCGACCATGGGCCACTCGTCTTCGTCCGTGGCGTACATGTGTACGAGGGTGACGTCGCTCCCGAGCGCGCCGAGCTCCGCGATGGCCGCCACGTCGCGCTGGTTGGCGCCCCCGATGCCTCCGCTGTTGCAGTGCCAGAAGACCCGCGCATCGAGCTCGCGGGCGAGGCCGAACTGGGCCGCCAGTCGCTCGGATGAGCCCGCGAAGGGCGCCTCCTCGGGCGCGACGCCCAGGGTCACGAGCGCGTCACGCCCGGTGAACTCGTGCTTCGCCAGCTCGCGTCCGAACGCGATCCGATCCTGAAGTGATCGGAAGGTCGGGTCGGCCTGGGGCGGGTAGTTGAAGCCGTAGTTCCAGACCACGCGGAGCCCGGACTCCCGGAGGCCGCGAATCGCCTCGTGGGCGTGGTCGGGCGTCAGCAGGTTGTGGCAGTAGTCCGTCACGCTGGTCACGCCCGCGTCGAGGGCCTCGAGCGCCCCGTGCAGCTGCACGGCGTACATGTCCTCGGCCGTGAAGAAGCGGGCCGCGTGCATCCGGATCTGGGTCACGTAGTCCACGAGCGAGCCGTCGGAGCAGACGCTCCGCAGGGCGCCCTGCCAGACGTGCCGATGGGAGTCGATCATGCCCGGCATGACGATCCGGCGTCGCGCGTCGATGACTTCCGCGTCCTCGCCGACGTCGAGCCGGGGCGCGATCTCCGCGATCACGTCGTCCTCGATCAGGACGTCGGCGTCGGGGAGATCGCCGAGGGCGGGGTCTCCCGTGACCACGAAACCGTTGCGAATCACCTGTCGACTCATCCGCGCGTTCTCCCTATCGACGACGTCTCGTCGCAAGGTAGTCGAGCGGGTGATGCCGGCCTATGGAGCAGTGGCCAGCGCGGAGACGAGGTGGCGGGAGAGCCGCTCCGGCTGGTCGACGCTCACCCAATGCGACGCGCCCTCGAGCACGATGCGCTCGATGGGGCTCCGTTCCAGCCACTCGAGGGTGCTGTTTGGGCAGTTGCCCGGGGCGTAGACGTAGGTGGCGCGTGCGGCCGAGACGAGGACGTCGCCCGGCACGTGCTCGTCGGAGAACCGGCGCGCATCGCTCCCGAGCTCCCACAGGGCGCGAGGATCGGCGCGGGCCACGATGCGTCGGTACCTCGCGATCACGGGCTCTGCTGCGCTCCTCTCGTCGAGGCGGTCGAGGAAGGCCGCCCGGAAGGCGTCCGGGTCGTCGTAGTCGGCGGCCGTCCCCGAGAAGTAGGCATCCTCGGCCGTGAGGTTGCCTTCGAGGGACACGATCCGCGTGATCGGGCAGCCGGGCTGCCCGGCGGCCAGGGAAGCGATGATCGAGGCCAGGGAGTGCGCGATCGCGATTCCGGCTCCGCGTTCGCGCGCCGCGTCGGCGACGAACGCGGCAAGGGCCGCGAGGGACGTCGGCCCTGCGAGCGCCGGCGCACCGAAGCCGGGCAGGGCGATCGGCGTGAGCTCGACCCTGGCTGCGAGGGGCGTCTCGAGCAGGCCGGAGTACATGCTCGGGTCGTCGCCGAAGCCGGCGAGGAGCAGGGCGCCGGGTCTATCGTTCGCCGACATCGACTCGGGCCGTTCCGAACAGCGTCACCAGCACCCGGCGGATGTGCGCCTCGATCCCTTCCTCGGTTCGGATGTCCAGCCGGGAGAACCGGTTGGTGAAGTCCGGCAGGGTGAAGGGCACCGAGCCGAGCATCACCAGGAAGAGGAAGAACGAGTCGGCGTCGTGCTCCTCGAGGTGCCCCGCCTCGCGAGCGCCTTCGAAGATCGGCCCGATCGCCAGGTGGAGAGGCAGGATGTGCTCCACCAGGAAGTCGAGCCGCGGGCCCGGCTCGGTCGACTCCATCAGGATCAGCCGCGAGACCTCGGGCATCTCGGACGCCTGCCGCATGTAGGCGGTGGCGATCGCCTGGAGCAGGGCCAGGGGGTCTCCGTCGTCCGGCCGCTCGAGCAGGGGCCGCTGCCGCTCGGCGACGCGGTCGACGAAGTCCTTCACCACCGCGCGCCACAGGTCGTCCTTGGTTCCGAAGTGGTGGCGGATCAGCCCGTGGGTCGTCCGCGCATCCGCCGCGATCTCGCGGAGGCTGGCCGCCCGGAAGCCGCGGGCCGCGAAGTGCCGCCCGGCGGTCTCGAGGATGGTCCGTCGGGTCCGACGCGCGACCTCGGCGGACTGCCTGCCCTTGGGGCGCTCCTTCGGACGTTCCTTCAGCTGAGCCACGTTGCCTCCGATGCTGTCCAATTGTATAGTAAAGAAGCCCAAGCCCGGAGGCCACCCATGAACGCACGGCACTACCTGGGAATGCGCCCAGGCGATCTCGACGACAAGCCCTACGCCCGCTTCTGGAAGCCCGACATGTCCCCCATGCAGCCCCATGTGGTGGACGCATTGCTGCACGGAGCGGAGGCGAGCGAGCTCGGCTTCGAGATGGACGCGGCGGACCAGCTGCTCGAGCCCGGCTACTTGCCCCTGGAGAACGGCTTCACCCAGCTAGGAAACGGCCAGACCCTCGTCGCCGTGCGGACGGAGATGCCCGGCGCCACCGGCGCGATGTTCGAGTGGTGGATGGGCTGGCACACCATGGAGCACCAGCGGTACAAGCTCTGGCACCCGCGCGCCCACGTCGCCAACGGCACGCGCGAGATGCGGGGCGACGATCCCTCCCTCTCGGATCGGGAGAAGTACCGGACGACCCACTACGTCACCGAGTACATCGGCGACCGTCTCGAGCACATCACCATCACCTTCGACGATCCCCGGACGTTCTTCGGCGACGGCGCCGATCTGACGTCCGGCGGCACGACGGCCCTCGTCTGCGGGCGCGTCGATCTACAGCGACCCCGCATCACCATCGGCTGGCTCATCCACCAGATCCGCGAACGCGAGGAAGGGACCGAGATGCGCAGCCGCTTCTGGCTCGGCAAGCCCCAGCTGCCGGACTTCGGCCCGGATCACCCCGCCAATCGCCTCCTGGGCTCGGGCCCGGTGCGGCGTGCCGCCGGGCGACCCGGGATGGGGCGATCGATGGTGGTGCACTGCGGGATGGAGATGAACCACCTCGCCGGCTTCCTGCCCGAGCTCTACGCCGTGTACCACGACTAGCGTCCGATCTCGTCGAGGGCTCCCACACAGAGCCGAATGAAGGTGTTCGCGAGCCGCTTGCGCGGCCAGCCGGTGTGGGCCCGAAGAGCGGCGAGCCCCGGGGCACCCGAGCCGAGTACGGCCGCGGCCGTCACGGCTTCCTGTCGGGTGATCCGATACTCCTCGCGGAAGAGGCCCGCGAAGTACTCGAGGATGCCCGCCGTGCGTTCCCGCCGGCGTCGCTCGAGCTCGGGCGGACCCACGCCGGGAGCCTCGAGCCGGCCCAGGATCCCGCCACCCTCGTCGACCCGGTCGAGCCACACGCCGAGGATGGCGTGCAGCTTGGCCTCCAGGCTCTCCTTCCCGACCAGCTCCTGCTCCACGCGGGCGTCGAACGCGGCGGTCTCGTGGTCCCACAGGGCGAGCAGCACGGCGTCGCGGTTCGCGAAGAAGCGGTAGGGGAGCGCCTTGTTGATGCCTGCCTCGGCGGCGAGCCCCTCCATGGTGAGGGCCTCCACCCCGCGCTCCGCCACGATCTTCGACGCCGCAGCGATCAGGCTGGCCTCGCGGTCGGCCCGCTTCAGGCGCGGACGCTTCGCTGCTCCTCGCGGCATCAAGGCTCCCTCACTCCCCGAATCCCGAAGTGGCGCGGGACCGAGAGCAATTGTAACGTAACCGTTACCAATCATTCCCGCGACGCCCGAGGCCGACCCATGCCCGACGCCCACGAGAAGCCCACGTTGCACCCCGAGTTCGTGAAGAACATGGTGCGCACGTTCAACGACTCCGACGAGCACGGCGTGCACCTCCTCTTCAACGAGTGGTGGCCCCACGCCCCCGACCACACGATCGAGCGGTACCTCGAGAACTTCCGCAAGACGCCCGGTGCCGAGGACTTCCTGTCCGCGCGCTTCCTCGCCGACCCGATCGGCCTCGAGGACCTCGGCGCGATGCCGGAAGGCTCCGTCGGCCGCGGCTACCACGACTTCCTCACGCGAAACGGCCTCGAGAAGAACCTCGCGACCAACTACAAGCTGCTGCACGACTTCATGGCGCGCTCGGGCCAGCTCGACCGCATGCCCGAGGAGCTCAAGTACGCGATCATCCGCGGGTTCCAGATCCACGACATCCTGCACGTGATCACCGGATACACCCCGAGCGGGCTCGACGAGCTCTCCCTCCAGGCCTTCTGCCTCGCCCAGCTGCAGTTCCCCTACTTCGGAATGTGGATGGCGACGACCACGTCGCGAATGACGTTCCTCGAGCCCGACGGCATCGTTCCGGTGATGGATGCGATCAGTCGTGGCTGGCAGCTCGGCCGGGAGACCCGAAACCTCCAGTTCGAGCGCTGGGAGGAACGTTTCGAGGAGCCGCTGGCCGAGGTTCGCGTCCCCTATGGCGTGCCGCCCGAAGGACTGCCCGTCTAGCGCTTCCTCAGCCGCGTGCGGCTTCCATCGCGGCCCGGGGCTCGGGGCCGCCCAGCCGACCGAGGGGGAAGCCGCGCATGAGCAGGGCGATTCCAAGGCCGAAGAGGGCTGGGTAGGCGAACAGCACCCAGCGGATGCTCTCCGCCGAGCCGCTGGTATTCGGATCCCTCGGATCGAATCCGAGGAAGGACAGCGAGTAGAGGCCGAGTCCGACGGCGAGGGCCATCCCGGACTTGTAGGTCGCCGTCAGCAGGGCGAAGTACGCCGCCTCGTGGCGGCCGGCTCCGCTCTGCTCGCTCTCGTCGATGATCTCGGTGAGGATCGAGCGGGGCAGGAACTGCAGGGGACCCCCGGCGAGCCCGACGAACACCATGGCGACGGCAGCCAGCGCGAAGTTCTCGGCCGGTACGACCAGGAAGAGCGCATGGGCGACGACGGCGTAGAGCCCGGCCGCGGCGAAGGTCCGGTTCTTGCCCAATCGCCCCGCGACGAAGATCCAGAACGGGATGAACACCAGGTTGCTCGCGAAGCTGATCAGGATGAGCAGGCTCCCGCGCGAGCCCAGCCGGAGCGTGTGCGTCGCGTAGAACAGGATCAGCGACGCGGCGAGGCCGATCATCAGGCCGGCCAGCAGATCGGAGACGACGAGGCGCCGCAGGGCCGCGCTCTCCCACATCCGCCGCAGCGTCCGGCCCAGGTGGAAGGCGGGCCCCGGCGCTACCGGTCGCTCGGGAACGAGGCGTAGCGCCATCGCGACCGCGACGGGCAGCAGGACGACGACGCACCAGGCCATCGTCTCGGCCCGGGCCGCGGCATCGCCCCCGCTGGCACGGTCGGCGAGGGCGGCGACCACCATGATCCCGATCATGCCCGCGGCGTTCGCCATCTGGACGCTGCCCATCACCCGCGAGCGTTGGTGGGAGTCGTGCGACAGCTCCGAGGCCCAGGCCAGGAGCGAGAGGAAGATGATCGTCCATCCGAGGTAGAAGACGACGAGCCAGGCCAGGAGGTAGAGCGGCCCGGCGCCGTCGGGTGGAACGAAGATCCGGAAGACGGCGACGAGCAGGATCGGAGTCGACAGCACGATCCAGGGCTTGCGCCTTCCGAACCTCGCGAAGGGCAGCTTCACCGATTCGGCGACGTACCCGAACAGCGGGTCGCTCAGCATGTCCCAGAGCTTGGCCACCATGAAGAGCGTCGCGACGAGGCTCAGATCGAGGCCCACCTGCTCCGTGTACAGAGCCGGCATGAAGACCACCGTGGGCATCATCAGCCCGAACAGCGGGATGGCCGGAAGCGAGATTCCCAGCAGCTGCCTCCGCGAGACGCGGCCTCGTTCGCTCTCCATGGGGCTCCCCGTGTGGCTGAAGGAGCCTCTGGTTTCTCACATAAATGAGAAAATTTCAATATTGACGTATGTATATTATTCAAATAGATTGCTCGCATGGTCGACGAGGACCCCCTCGAGGGCCCGCGGACGCGGGGCCACCGCAAGAAGGAGAAGACGCGCCGGCAGCTGCTGGCCGCCGGGCTCCGGGTCCTGAACCGGAAGGGCGAGTCGTTGACCGCGCGTGACGTGACCGCCGAAGCCGACGTCTCGACGGGGACCTTCTACAACTACTTCGCCGACCCCGATGCGCTGATCGACGCGATCATGCGCGACCAGCTGCTCGGGATCGCTGCGACGACCGCGCACGAGCCGATCCCGGATCCGGCTCTCCGTGTGGCCGTGACGGCCACGCGCGTCCTGCAGAGAGCCCTGGCCGACCCCCGTTGGGCGCGCCTCGCGTTGCGTCTCGTCCATCGGCCGGGCGAGCCCAACCAGCTCAATCACTATCTGCGCGACGACCTGGTCGAGGGCTTCGAGCAGGGCCGCTTCCAACGGGCAGCCGACGACGCGACCCTCGACCAGGCCACCGGGCTCCTCGTCATGACGATCCGGCGGATCGTGGCCGGCGGTGCTGGGCCCGAGGTCGTGCCGCGCATGGTCGAACGGCTGCTCGAGGCATTCGGGGTCTCCGAGGACGAGGCGAGTGAGCTCGCCGCGACCGCCTCGTCCCCGTGATCCGCGCTGCCAGCCTGCGAGCCAGGAGGACCCCCATGAGCGAGGACATCCCCATCGCGGATCGCCACCGCGCGCAGCCGAACCAGGGCCGCGCGGGAGCGATCAGCCCCGCGAAGCTCGCGCACGTGGTGCTGCGCACGGCGAAGTTCGAGGAAGCGAGGCAGTGGTACATCACCGTGCTCGGTGCCGAGGTGATCGCCGAGAGCCCGCTGCTGGTGTTCCTCACCTACGACGACGAGCACCATCGCATCGCGCTGCTGAACGACCCGAACGCGGCTCCTGGCGGAGCGCTGACGCAGCCGCGCACCACCGGCCTCGAGCACGTCTCCTTCACCTACGCGGGCCTCGGAGACCTCCTCCTCACCTACGAGCGCCTCGCGAAGTCCGGCATCGAGCCCCACTGGTGCGTCAACCACGGCGCCACCACGTCGATGTACTTCCTGGATCCCGACGGCAACCAGGTCGAGCTCCAGGTCGACGCGTTCGACAGCCTCGAGGAGACGCTGCGTGACGGGCCGCCGATCGGTGAGATCGGGGTCGAGTTCGATCCGGAGGACCTGCTCGCGCGCTACCGCGCGGGCGTCCCCGCCCGCGAGCTGCTGAAGCAGGATCCCACCCGAGGCCGCGACCATCGGCCTGGCCGGCGGGCGACCCCGTGAGGAGCCCGGAGGCTCCGGTTCTGATCGTCGGAGGTGGGCCCGTGGGGCTCTCCCTCGCGATCGAGCTCCTGGGCTTCGGGTTCGAGCCGCTGGTGGTGGAGCGCCGAGCGGCCGACGAGCTGACCCACCCCACCGCCAATCATCTGTCCGTGCGCACGGTCGAGCTCCTGCGCCGCTGGGGCCTGGCGGACGCCGCAAGAAACGCCGGCTTCCCCGTCGACTGGGCCGGAGCGCTCGGGATCCTCACCCACATCGGCGGCTTCGAGCTCGCCCATCTGCCACGCCAGAGTGCGGCCGACGCGACCCGTCGCCACTACACGCCGGAGACGGAGCTCTGGCAGCCGAAGCGCTTCTTCGACCCGGTGCTGCGCGCGGCCGCCGAGCAGCGGGGCGCGACTCTGCTATCCGGGCACGAGGTGACGGCGCTCGAGCAGCGCGAGACCGGCGTCGTGGCCGAGCTTCTCGACCTCGCGAGCGGAAGCACACGGCGGGTTCGCACGGCCTTCGCGGTCGGCTGCGACGGGGCGGGCAGCCGCGTCCGGGAGTGGATCGGTCAGGAGCTCGTGGGGCTTCCGCCCGAAGACCCGATCGACTCCGTCTACTTCCGGTCCACCGACCTGGCGAAGCTCGTCCCGCGCAATCGCTGGCAGTATCGCGTGCTCGGCCGGGCCGACGGGCCGGATGCTTCCGGCTGGCTGCTGATCACGATCGATGGCAAGGAGCTCTGGCGACTGCATGGCCCGGGCATCATCGAGAGGGACGACGCCGAGGCGACGGCGGCCAACCTGAAGCGGCTGGCCGGAGCGGACATCGACGTCGAAGTGCTCACGATGGTCCCGTGGCGGCCCCGCCAGGCGCTCTGCCCTTCGTTCCGCGACGGACGGATCTTCGTGGCGGGCGATGCCGCCGCCCGGGGCACGACCTTCGCCGGGATGTGGATGAACCGGGGCATCGCCGACGCGGTCGACCTCGGCTGGAAGCTCGCCGCCGTGCTGCAGGGGTGGGGCGGGGACAACCTGCTCGACAGCTACACCCACGAGCGACGCCTGGCCACCCTGGACCTCCTGCGCTTCCAGGGCGCGGACCTGTCCGGCCCGGAGCCGAGGAAGCTCGCGGACCGGAAGCTCGGACATCAGGGGATCATCCCGAACCCGCCACGAGCATTGTGGGACGACGACCCGGCTGCGGAGCAGCAGCGTCGGAACCTTCGCGAGGGCTTCGCGTCCATCCCCGAGGAGCGGCTCGAGTGGTGCCGTGCCGATCTCGGATACCGCTACGACGGCTCGCCCGTGATCGTCGACGACGGGACGCCCCTCGATACGAACGACGAGTGGTTCCGCTACGAGCAGACTGCGAAGCCTGGAGGGCGTGCGCCTCACGCCTGGCTCGCCGATGGGAGCTCCACTCTCGACTGGTTCCGCCAGTCGTTCACGCTCGTCGAGCTGGGCGGAGACCCGACGACCCTGGTGCAGGCAGCGGAGCAGCGCGGGGTTCCGGTCGCAGTCGCGCGGCCCGAGGAGGCGGCGGTCCGCGACGCCTACGTCGAGCCGCTCACGCTGGTGCGCCCCGACGGCTTCGTCGCCTGGCGCGGCGACGCGCCGAACGCGGCTGCAGCGCTCCGCATCATCGACACCGTACGGGGTGCCTGAGCGTGCAGCTCTTCGCGACGAGCCGGGGAATCGCGCGCGCGTGCCTCGAGAGCGAGGCGCAGCTCGAGATCCTCGACTCCGCCAGCAGCGATCTCGCGGAGCACTTCGGCGCCGGGGCCTTCGAGCCCCTGCGATCCCGGCCGCCCGAGGGTCGGGTCGCCATCGAGGACGTGACGTTCCTGCCGCCGATCGCGCAGCCCGGCCGGTTCGTGATCGCGGGCCTCAACTATCGCGCCCACTGCGAGGAGGTAGGCCGGCCGGTTCCCGAGCGGCTGCTCTTCGGCTTCACGAACGGAGCCGCGGCCCTGGGCGCGAGGGCCCCGATCCGGATCCCGGCCGCGGCGCCCGAGGAGGTCGACTACGAGGGGGAGGTCGCCGTCGTGATCGGCCGAACGGTCGAGGGGGTCGCCGCCGCTGACGCCTGGTCGGTCGTGGCCGGGCTCACGCCGATCAACGACGTCTCCGCGCGCGACGTCCAGAGGGGCGGCACGCTCGAAGCCCTGGCCCGGGCCAAGGGGTTCCCGACTTTCAAGCCCTTCGGCCCATGTGTGGCGACCCTCGACGAGTTCGCCGATCCGCTCGACATCGGCATCCGCACCTGGGTGAACGGAGAGCTCCGCCAGAGCGGGCGCACCAGCGACATGGCGTTCCCGATCCCGCAGATCCTCGAGGCGGTCACGGCTCGCGTGCGGCTCGAGCCGGGCGACGTCGTGTGTACCGGTACGCCGGGCGGCGTCGCCCACGGAGGCGCGCATCCCTATCTCGTCGCCGGCGATCGGGTCGAGATCGAGCTCGAGGGCCTGCCGCGGCTCTCGAACGCCGTGGGCGCCGGCGAGTGAGGGCAGGGCGGACGAGCTAGCCTTGCCTACTCGCGCCCGTCTCTCCCCCGACCCCACCGGAGATACAACGATGATCGAGAAGACAATCGAACGCTGGCACGCCCACCTGCGCGGCGAGCTCGAGGGTGGGCTCGACGAGCTCCTCGCCGACGACTGCACCTTCTACTCCCCCATCGTCTTCACCCCCCAGCAGGGCAAGGAGATCACCAAGCTCTACCTGAGCGCCGCGGGAAACACGCTCGGCGGTGACGACGGGCCGGTGAAGAACGGAGGCGGTAGCGGGGGTGCCGGCAAGTTCCGCTACGTGCGCGAGATCCTGCAGGGCGACTCGGCCATGCTCGAGTTCGAGACCAGCGCCGGAGGCAAGTACGTGAACGGCATCGACATCATCCGCTGCAACGAAGAGGGCAAGATCGTCGAGTTCAAGGTGCTGATCCGGCCGCTCCAGGCGATCAACCTCGTGCACGCACAGATGAAGGCGATGCTCGCGAAGATGCAGGGCGGAGACGAGGCACGGGCCTAGGGAGGAGCGGGCCTCGCCCTCAGTCGGAACGCCAGTCCACGAAGATCGGAGAGGACCAGGCTCTCGGCTCGGCGTCCCCGAGGCAGTCGTCCTCGTCGCCGACGTCGCGGCAGGCGCGCGGCTCGACGCATGCGCCGGAGTCGTCGGTCTCGCATCGCAGTCCGCCCGCGTTCACGACCTGTGCTTTGGCCTCGATGGCGCGGACGTAGTAGACGGCGTCTCGCCGGTCCCGCGAGAACTCCGGGTCCTCGAACTCGACGCGGCAGCCCGTCTCCGACCCGTCGCAGGGCAGCACGCGCCAGGGGTCCTCGATCAGCGCGTCGAGCGGCTCGCCCGGTGCCGCGCGAGGCCGGATCCGGACCACCTCGATGCGATCGATCGGTCGCCGACGATCGCTCGGGTTCCAGCACTCGCCGCGGCAGAGCCGCTCGAGCGGGTCCGGCCCGAGGCCGCGCACCGCGTAGTCGGGGCAGCCGGGCTCCTGCTCGAACGAGCCCACCGCGCGGACCCGGAACCGCGGGGCTTCGCGCGTCGAGTGCGTGCCGCCCATGGGCGCGATCCGCTCGTCGTCCGTCCCCATCAGATCGAACCAGAGGAGGATGCGCGGGCCGCTCGTGCCGTACACCTCCCGGCGCATGAGGGCGTTCCAGATGCCTTCCCGGCTGCGATCGCTCGCGTGGACGGCGGCGAGCCCGCCCGTGTAGAAGAAGGACCCCAGCCGCTCCACCTCGCCGCGCTCGGTCGGGCCGACGCCTTCGAGGCTCACCTCGCGGGCACGCGAGAGCGGAGTGCCCCGGGTCCGGAACGGCAGCCTCACTCCGGCCAGGCGTGCGTCGGTCATGTCGACCCGGGCCAGCTCCTTGTAGCCGGAGCCGGCCCGCGCCGTGTGCGTGTCGCTCGACCCGATCACGCCGAAGCGGAAGCGCTCCGGCTCCGTCGGCTCCCGCGCCGCCAGGATCGCCTGCACCGACGATCCCGGCCGGTGGTTGAAGGCCGGGAGGAAGCAGTCGCGGCACTGGTCGGCGTCGAGCCACTCGTCGGGCTCGTAGCCCCCGATCGCGAGATGGCCCGTGGCGCCCGGTGCTTCGAGGAAGTGCCGGCGCGCTTCGCGAGCACGATCCTCGCACTCGCTCTCCGTCTCGCCTTCGCCGAGGCAGCGCCCGCGGATGATCTCGCCGGCGTGCCAGCAGGCCGGGAGATGCCCTTCGCTCGGCTCTGGGCAGACGGCCACCTTCTCGCCGTCTCGGGACTCGAAGCGCGCGGCGCGGTAGGGCCGGTACCCCTCGGCGTTCCCGTGCCCGGAGAAGATCTCGATCAGGCGCTGGCGCTCGGGGTCGTGGTTTCCGGCGCGGAGCTGGTGGCTGAAGCTCGAGCCGGGGGGCGTGTAGTTGCCCCAGGTCGTCCCGTGCGGGATCACGAGCGAGGGGAAGCCCCAGTCGTCGAGCTTCGCGAACAGCTCGCCCGGCGTGGCGGCCCACTCGCGACAGTCGTCGGGCAGCTCGCGCACGGGGACGTCGTCCGGGCAGCGATCGACCTCCGCCATCTCGCGGAACGAGGCCGGGGCGTCGAGGTAGGGTCCGCCGAAGCCGCCGAGCATCGCGAGGGCGCCGAGCCCGAGCGGCGGTGGCAGCTCGAAGGGGTTGCCGCTCGGCGAATCGGCCGCGATCGGACGCGTGGGGATCTCGCCGTCCCCGAGGTCGCGGAGGATCACGTTCTTGTGTCCGAAGTGGTTCTCGGGTCGCGTTCCCGCCTGCGTCCACTCCCAGCCGAGGAAGGGCACCACGTCGGGCGGGCCCTGCCCCGATCCACGGGCGTCGCACTCGCGCACGGCGTCGATCGTCTCGCGCCATCGCCGCGGCGTCAGGTTCATGGCGTGGTCGTTGATCGACCAGAAGTCGAGTGCGGAGCAGTAGCGCGCGAAGTCGCAGGCATCGGAGACGGTGTAGGGCTCCCCGCCCGTGAAGACGCCCGCGGCCAGGGCATCGAGCGAGAATCCCGAGTGCACGTGCAGGTCGCCGAAGAGGATCTGCGCCGAGTCGGGAGCCCCGGCCG
>JASJCN010000185.1 GCA_030065975.1 Myxococcota bacterium | reverse complement strand
TCGCGCACGGCGTCGATCGTCTCGCGCCATCGCCGCGGCGTCAGGTTCATGGCGTGGTCGTTGATCGACCAGAAGTCGAGTGCGGAGCAGTAACGCGCGAAGTCGCAGGCATCGGAGACGGTGTAGGGCTCGCCGCCCGTGAAGACGCCCGCGGCCAGGGCATCGAGCGAGAATCCCGAGTGCACGTGCAGGTCGCCGAAGAGGATCTGCGCCGAGTCGGGAGCCCCGGCCGAAGATGCGGCGGCACGCACCCGCTCGGTTCGCTCGGCGACCTGGGCGATCGGGACCCGCTCGGCGGCCGGGCGGCCGGCGGTCACCGGTGAACCGAGGCCTCCTCGCCCGACCACGTAGAGCAGGACGAGCAGGAGAACGAGCCCGGCAACGAGGGTGCCGAGCGCCAGCAGGATGCGCCTGAACGTCATCTGGATCGGTCTTCCTCTCCGTTCGATCCCACCCTAGCGCGGCTGGCGAGAATCGGACCTTGACCTCGCCGCGTGTTGCGGGCAAAAAGATCCGAACCAAAAGGATGGGAGACTCACGATGCCGGGATTCGAGTATGCGGGCGACATCACCCTCTCTTCGTCGGTCACCGATCTCGACCGGTCGATCGCCTGGTTCCAGGAGATGCTGGGCTTCGAAGTCGTGCTCCGGGTGGACGAGGCGGGCTGGGCCGAGGTGTCGAGCCCGACCGACGGCGTCACGATCGGTCTCGGCCAGAGCGAAGCCGTCGACGGAAAGGGCGGGACGACGCCGGTCTTGGGCGTGGTCGACGTCGCTGCCGCGCGCGCCGAGCTCGAGGCGAAGGGCGTGAGCTTCGAGGGCGAGACCGTCGAGGTCCCGGGCATGGTCAAGCTCGCGACGTTCTTCGACCCGGACGGCAACTCGTACATGCTCGCGCAGTCGCTCGTGGGCTGACGACCGGACGCATCGGGTGGCGTCGATGCCCCCGGGGACGGGCAGCGCCGAGCACGCGATCCGAGCACGCGATCCCAGAGGGTGGCACCATCCATGCACACACGGAGAGGGGTCCCATGCGCAGCTTCATCTGGACACTCTGCCTGCTCGCATGGATCTGGCCGGCGACGGCCGACGCGCTCTGCGGTGACGGCGTCCTCGATCCGGGCGAGGCGTGCGACGATGGCTCCGTCGTCGCGGGAGACGGCTGTGACGCGCGGTGTGCCTTCGAGCCGCAGTGCCTCGTCGCCCACGCGTCGAATCCGGCACAGGCCTTCGTGGTCCGGGTCGAGCCCGACGGCAGCCTCGAGTCGGTCACGTCCTCGCCGCTTCCTTCGACGGCATCGCCCAGCCCCAAGGGCGCGACGACCTGCGGGCGCTTCGTCTACTTCGCGCGCGGCATCAATCTCGTCGAAGGCTTCGAGGTCGGTCTCGACGGCCAGCTCAGCGCCGTGAGCGGCTCGAGTGCTGGTTTCCTCTCCGAGCTCGCATGCGACGAGAGCGCCGGCTTGCTCTTCGCCTGGAGTGCCGGTACCGGCTCGGTCGAGACGGCGTCCTTCTCCGTCGGCGCAACCGGCGACCTCACCTACGTCACCCAGACGCCGCCGTTCCAGCTCTGTGCGGCCGCGCCGGGCGACCGCCACCCCGTCACCGGCGAGGTCTTCTCGTCGTGCACGCAGTCGGCCGGCGTCGGCGGCGTGGGCTCCCTCTGGAAGATCCAGCCGGTCTCGAGTGACGCCAGCGGCGCTCTCACCGAGGAAGCGAACGCGGACTACCTGGTCGACGAATCGCCGCGTCCTCGCGACCTGACCTTCACCCGGGACGGCGGATTCCTCGTGATTCCCAACATCGGCCTCGGAACCCTCTTCGGAACTCCCTTCCGCGACTGCTTCGGCTGGTTCCCGGGCCCGGTCGCGGCGCCGCCCGCGGGCGAGCCGGAGCTCGAGTGCCAGGCCCCCTTCGGTGACGTCTCCTCCTCGGACTACCAGGCGTTCGTGCCCCGCCCGGAGGGCGGAGCGCTCTTCTACTTCCAGTCGTCCGATGCCCTCCGAGCCGGCGAGCTCACGCCCACCGGGCCCGTCTCCCGAACCTCCACGACGCCGATCCACAACACCGAGAAGCTCCTGACGGCCTTCGACGGCCAGGTGCTCGTCTCGCTCGGGGTCAGCTCGGTCGCGAGCTACGTCATCGCGCCGGATCAGGTGACGCTGAGCCCGACCGACCTCCTGCCGCTGGCTGCCGACGCGATCGAGTCCGGCGTACTCCTCTCGTGCGCCGCGCTCGCGGACAGCGACGGCGACGGCGTCGCCGACCCGATCGACAACTGCCTCCTCACGCCCAACCCGGACCAGCAGGATGCCAACGCCGGCCAGGACGACGACAGCTCGCGCGACGGCGACCAGAGCTACGGCGACGCCTGCGATGCCGACCTGGACGACGACGGCGTCGTGGCCGCGTCCGACTTCTTCGGCGTGTTCCGCCCCTGCCTGGGGGCCGACACCTCGGTGAGACCGGAGTGCCTGGCATCGGACTTCGATGGCGACGGCCTGGTGGCGCCCTCGGACTTCTTCGGCGGCCTGCGCCCGGCCCTCGGCGGAACGCCCGGCCCCGGGGTGACGCAGTAGAGTCCCGGGACGGAGGCAGCGTGTCGCAGCACCACGAAGTGATCGTCCTGGGAGCCGGGGTCTCGGGGATCTACCAGATCAAGCGGCTGGTGGACCTCGGGCTCGATGCGATCGTGCTCGAGGCCGACGAAGATCTGGGCGGGACGTGGTACCGGAACCGGTACCCGGGCTGTCGCTTCGACTCCGAGAGCTACACCTACGGCTACTCCTTCTCGCGCGAGCTGCTCGACGAATGGCACTGGAAGGAGCGCTTCTCCTCCCAGCCCGAGAACCTCCGCTACCTGAGATTCGTCGTCGACAAGTTCGACCTGCGCCGCCACATGCGCTTCGAGGCGCGGGTCGAGGCGATGCTCTGGGACGAGGACGAGCACGTCTGGCACCTCCGGGTCGCGAACGGCGACACCTATACCGCTCGCTTCGTCGTCTCGGGGGTCGGCGTCCTCTCGACGCCGACGCTGCCCCACTACGAGGGCATGGACGACTTCGAAGGCGACGCGTTCCATACCTACTGGTGGCCGAAGGAGCCCGTGCCGCTCGAGGGGCGAAGGGTCGGCGTCATGGGCACGGGCGCGACGGGCATCCAGGTGATCGCCGAGATCGCGGACCAGGTGGAGGAGCTCTTCGTCTTCCAGCGTCGCCCCAACTGGAGCACCCCGCTCAACAACTCTCCCATCTCCGAAGAGGAGATGGTGGACATCCGCTCCCGCTACGACGAGATCTTCGCGGACTGTGCGAGCACGCACGCGGGCTTCCTCCACCTGCCGGAGTCGCGCCGGTTCTGGGATGTGACGCCCGAGGAGCGGAAGGCCCACTGGGACGCACTCTACGCCACCCCCGGCTTCGCGATCATGGCGGCCAACTTCCCGGAGATCTTCTACGACGAGGCGGCCAATCGCGAGATGTCGGAGTACATCGCCGGCCGGATTCGCGAGCGCGTGAAGGATCCCGCGACCGCCGAGAAGCTGATCCCGAAGGATCACGGCTTCGCGACGCAGAGGCTTCCTCTGGAGACGCACTACTACGAGGCCTACAACCGCGACAACGTCCACCTCGTCGATCTCTCGGAGACGCCGGTCGAGCGCTTCACGAGGAAGGGGATCCGGACGACCGAGCGGGAGTACGAGCTCGACCTCTGCGTGCTGGCCACCGGCTTCGACGCGATCACCGGAGCGTGGGACCGGATGGACGTCCGAGGAGCCGGCGGCCTCACGCTGCGCGAGAAGTGGGGTGACGGCCCGAGCACGTACTTCGGGCTCATGACCCACGGGTTCCCGAATCTCCTGATGGTGGCGGGCCCCCAGAGCGTCTCCGGCTCGACCAACTTCCCCCGCGCCATCGAAGGCGGCGTCGACTGGGTGACGCGGTTCCTCGAGCACGTGGTGAAGAGCGGGAGCACCCGATTCGAGGCGCGGGCCGAGGCCGAGAAGGAGTGGGGCGAGGAGGTCGTGCGCGTCCAGGAGCAGATGCTCATGCGCCGGAGCCGCGGCTGGTTCACGGGCTACAACGCCAACGTCGAGGGCCACGGCGAAGGGACGATCCGGTACCTCGCCTACTGGGGTGGCGCGCCGCGCTACACCGAGCGCGTGACGCGCGAGGCCGACGAGGGCTATCCCGGCGTCGAGTTCGCGTGAAGCCGCGCCGTGGGCAGAGCCTTCGAGCGAACGCCTACGCGAGCGACTCCTCTCGCACCTCGGACACCAGGGGGGAAGCGGCGCGCTCGCCCGACTTGGACAGCAAGGTGAGGAAGTCGGCCGGATCGGCCCAGGCCTCCGGGAACAGGCAGCCGCGACGCTTCTCGCCGGACAGTGCCAGGAGTGCGAAGGCCGCGAGCGACAGGCCCGTCGCGGCCTCCATCGAGTCGAGGGCCGAGCCCGGGCCATGGTCGACGGTGGTGCGCGACAGGCGGATCAGCTGGCCATCGCGCCGGCCGACCACGCGAGCAGCGAGGCCCATCTTCGGCGGCTCGGAGTGGCCCCCGAGCTCGCTCCAGACGAAGGCCGCGAGGTCGCGCCAGCGTGCCTCGCCGCTTCGGATCTGCGCGAGTGCGCCCCCGATCGCGTACCGCCAGACCTTCGACGCGCCGGCCCGGCCCCCGAGCACCTGTTGGAGGAACGCGCACGCCTCGTCGAGGCTGATGTGGCCTTTCCGCTCGGCCAGAGCCACGCCCTTGACGAGACCCACGGCCGGTAGTGGGTGAAGGCCTCCCCAGCAGGTCACGTTGCGCAGCTCCGGGAAGGAGTGTGGGATCATCACCGTCTCGGGGTGCGCACACTCGTAGACGCGATGGTCGCCGAGCTCGGGTCCCATGGGGAAGACGGTGCTCGCTGCGAAGCTCCGGTGGGTGACGCGGCGCCCGTCACGCCAGGTGACGCAGTCGCCCGCGCCGATGTGGAGCGTGTGTTCCGCCACCGCCCGCCCCACGTCCATCGCCGGCTCGCTTCCGACACACCAGGCCACCTCGACGTCGAGCGGCTCTTCGAGCCGTTCCAGCAGATCGCGGGCGAGGATGTTCGTGAGCCCAGGGGACGCACCGCATCCGGCGAAGATCGCTACACCCGCTTCCCTCGCTTCCGCGTCGAGTGCGATGGCCTCGAGGCCACTCTCCACGTCGTCGTCGATGTCCATGTAGTCCGTGCCGTGGACGATGCAGCGCGTGCGTACGCGCTGGGCCGTCCGGTGGTAGGGTCCAGCGCCGTGGATCACGAAGTCCGCTTCTGCGACCGTGGCATCGAGAGCCGCATCGTCATGCAGGTCGAGCGTACGCGCCTCGAAACGCCGCGGATCGACACCGCTCGTCACGCGTTCGAGCGCCGCCTCGGAGACGTCGCTCAGTACGAAGCGCAAGTCGGCCGGCGCGTGGTCGAGGAGCGCTCGTACGGCGCGGCCCGTCATCTGTCCTCCGGCGCCGATCACGAGGACCCTTCGCCCTTCGCTCGCTGTGGTGGACACGTCTACTCCTCTGCGATCCGTGCGAGGAGTCGCTCTACGATCGCCTCGCCGTGCGTCTCCTGGAGGAAGTGGCTCGCCGGGAGCTTGTCGAGCGTGGCCTGCGGGTAGATGCCGGACCACGTCTCGGCCCACGACTCGGTGAAGATCGGGTCGAGAGTCCCCCAGATGAAGTGAACAGGCCGCGTCCAGGTACGCAGCGCCTCGAAGCAGCGAGCCTGGTCCACCGCGTTGCCGCCCTCGGGGTTGTCGAAGGGGAGGGAGAGTGGGAAGCGCCGCGGGCCGGCCTTGGAGGCGCGGTCGGGGAAGGGGGCTTCGTACGCTGCGAACGCCTCCTCTGGAGACAGCGTGCTGCCCTCGACGTGCTCGACCTGGAAGCGCATCACCTCGCCACAGGCCTGGCGCTCGTCATAGAGGCCGCCCGGATGCCACTGGCGATTCCAGTTGCGAATCGCGTCCGTGTACTCGTGGGTCGGGTTGTGCAGCCAGGTGTTCATGATGCACAGCCGGACGAAGCGCTCCGGCATGTCGACGACCTGTCGCAAGCCGATCGGTCCGCCCCAGTCCTGGCAGACCAGGGTGATGTCGCACAAGTCGAGCTCGCGGACGAAGTGTGCGATCGATTGCGAGTGTCGCTCGATCGAGTACCAGCCGTCATCGGTGACCTTGTCGCTCTTGCCGAAGCCGACGTAGTCGGGAGCCACGCAGCGGAAGCCCGCAGCGGTGAGGCCGGGGATCATGCGTCGATAGAGGTAGGACCACGTCGGCATGCCGTGAAGGAGCAGGGCGACGGGCGCATCGCGCGGCCCCTCGTCGACATGGTGCATGCGCAGGCCCTCCCACTCGAGGTAGCGAGGAGTGAAGGGATACTCCTTCAGCGATGCGAAGCGGGATTCGGGGGTGCGGAACACGTCGGGCATGGTGCGCTCCTTGCTGCATGGGGGTTCATCGGTCCAATGCCTCGATCGCCTCGCGCAGGCGCGCATTGAAGGCGACGGGGGTGGTGAGCATCGGGAAGTGCCCGCACCCGGGCATCTCGAGGGTGTGCACGCGGGGGTCCGAAGCGAAGACGGGTGAGATCGGGTCCATCGACTGGATTCCCACGACCGGTGCGGTGATCGAGGCGCTCAGGCGGCGATCGTCCAGGGCGGCGTAGCTCGACGCGGCGGCGATGGCGACTCGCTTGGCGGGCCGGGTCATCTCCCCTTGGATCCATCGGCGGACCGACGGGTCGGCGCCGCGTGGGCAGGTCAGACGGACGAAGAGCCGGACCGTGGGACGGAAGGCGAGGCGGAACGGCAGCAGGGTGAGCGTCCTGCGCAACGAGCTCTCGCCGTAGCGAGACAGGTTCTCGAAGGAGTCGACCCCCACGATGCCCCGCAATCGCCGCCCGAGCTTGGGCGAGGCCATTGCAGCGAGCTGGCCTCCCATCGAGTGCCCGACGAGCACGAGCCGGTCGGCTCCCGCGTCTTCAGCGGCCCGGACGACCTCGTCTGCGAGGGCCTCCATCGTCACTTCCGCGGGGGACACGGGCTCCGCCACGCGCTCGCCGTGCCCCGGCAGGTCGAATCGAACGATCCGGTAGGTATCGGCCAGAGCCAGCTGGTGCCGCCAGAACGCGGAGGAGCAGAGCCAGCCGTGGACGAAGAGGAGGGTCGTGTCCCCCGATCCAGTCGTGTGGACCCGCGGCACGCTCAACTTCGGTTCTCGAACGCGCGGGTGTAGGCGGCCATGATCGCGCCGGCGTTGGCCGCCGCGGCCTCGGGTCGCCGCGCGCCGAACGATCGGGCCATGTCGTCGAGCTCAGCGTCGACGTCCGCGAGTGTCGGCCCCGCGCGCTCGCCTTCGAGCCGTCGCGTCAGGGCCTCGAGCACGGGCTTCATCACGAGCTGCAGGACGAGGCTGGAGGAGGCGCGAACTACCGCGTCCCCCACTGCGTCGAGTGCACGCAGGAACCCGTCGCGATCGAGGCCGGGCGTTCGCGCCGCGTCGAGCAGGGCGATGATCTCGTCCACCTGCCCGTCGTCCGCGTTCCGCACCGCCTCGGCGACCGCGAAGGGGAAGAAGACCTCGTAGACCCGTGCCGTCTCGATCAGCAGGCGTCCGCGGTTCTCGGCATCGATCGCGATCAGGTGCTCGATGAGATCCGGGCTCGCCTCGGAGAGCGGCTGCGCGCGATTCCCGCCCGGCCCGGTCTTGATGAGCCCCTGGCGCTCGAGCGAGCGCAGGGCCTCGCGTACCGAGTTGCGCCCGGCTCCGAAGCGCTTGGCGAGGTCTCGCTCCGACGGGATGCGCTCGCCCGCCTCGATGTGGCGCTTGAGGATGCGCTCGCGGAGGTAGGCCTCGATTCGGTGGGCCTGGAGGCTCGGCGGCTCCGGTGTCGGGTCGAGGGGGCTTGCCATGGCAATTTGGTTGTACCAAAATGGTTGTACCAAATCAACCAGTCGGAGAGTGCCCGATGCCCACCGAGTCCGTCCCCGGCCGCCGCACACTCGCCGGATATCGCGACCGCCTCTCGGTCCGCGCTGGCGACACGGTTCGCTTCATGGTCAGCAGCTTCGACGCGCGGCCCTTTCAGGCCGACCTCGTCCGCATCCACAGTGGCAACACCGTGGCCCCCTACGCGGGGCTCGATCTGGAGTTCGTCGCGGCACCGTTCGCGGGCGAGCACGCGGGGGTGGCGCAGGTCGTGCAGTGCGGATCGTGCGGCTTCGTCGAGGACGAGCGCCCGATCGTCTCCGCGGGCGGCAGCTTCTCCCTCGTCTGCGCCGTGCAACCGTGGACGGCAGCACGGGGTGCCTCGGCGTTGATCGCGTTCGGCGACGCCGACACGGGCGGTCAGCTCGTGCTCGGCGCCGATGCGCAGGGCCGCCTCACCCTGCGCTGCCTCGGCCCGGACGGATCGGAGCTCGCAGCCCATCACCTGTCGCAACCCCTGCCGCTGCGCCGCTGGAGCGTGGTGGGCGTCTCCTTCGATGCCGGCTCTCGTCGGCTCTGCCTGTTCCAGGCTGGGCACGCGAGGGGTCCGGCCGACTCAGGCCCGCACGAGCAGGAGACCTTCGACGCCGATCTCGACCTCGGCGCGCTCGTGCGGCCGACCTTCGGCGCCCGTTGGAACCTCCACGAGGGCGGCCTCGAGACCCTCGAGCACCTGAACGGTCGCCTCGATGCGCCGCGAGTCGTAGCGGCCGCGCGCGCCCCCGAAGCGCTCGCGGCCCTGGTCCAACGAGTCGCGCCCGAGGGAGGCGATGCCGAGGTCGTCGGCTGCTGGGACTTCGCTTCCGACATGGGCGGCGACGGCTTCGCAGACCGCGCGCGCTACGGCCTGACCGGGCGCTTCCGGAATCTCCCGACGCGGGCCGTGCGCGGCGTTCGCTGGACCGGGAACGAGACCTGCTGGCGCCACGCGCCCGACGAGTACAGTGCCGTCCACTTCCACGAGTACGACGTGTACGACGCGGGCTGGGAGCCGAGCTTCGCCTACACCGTCCCGGAAGAGCTGCAAAGCGGCGTCTACGCGGCGCGGCTCCGCAAGGGGGAAGAGACGGACTACGTCGTCTTCTTCGTGCTCCCGGCGCGTGCCGCGCCGAAGGCGAAGGTCGCCTTCCTCGCGTCGACCGCGACCTACCTCGCCTACGCCAACGAGCTCCTGGTCTTGCCGTTGGGCGACCTTCTCGGAGCGAAGCCGCGCATCCTGCCCGAGGAGCAGCTGCTCGTCGATCACCCCGAGTTCGGGGCGTCTCTCTACCAGCACCACGCCGACGGATCGGGCGTGCACTTCTCGTCGTATCTGCGACCGACGACCAACTGGCGCCCGGGCGGGCGCGTCTGGTGCTTGAACGCGGACTTCGACGTGATTCGCTGGCTTCGCTCGACGGGCGAGGCCTTCGACGTGATCACCGACGACGCACTCCAGCGGGAGGGCGAAGCCCTCCTCTCGGACTACCGGGTGGTCGTCACGGGGACCCACCCCGAATACACCTCGGAACGCATGCGTGAGTCCATGGAGGCCTTTCTCGAGGGAGGCGGCCGCTTCATGTACCTCGGCGGCAACGGCTTCTACTGGAAGGTCGCCCACTCCGACGCGTGGCCGGCCGCGATCGAGCTCCGTCGTGCCGAGGACGGGACCCGCGCGTGGGCCTCGGAGCCGGCCGAGTACCATCACCAGTTCGACGGCCAGCTCGGGGGCCTCTGGCTGCGAAGCGCGGCGCCTCCGCAGGCGCTGGTGGGCGTCGGATTCGCTGCGCAGGGCTCGCCGGGAAGGCTGCGCTTCCGACGGCAGCGCGGCGCCTCCGACCCGCGTGCGGCATTCCTGATGGCCGGCGTCGAGGGCGAGGTGATCTGCGACTTCCATCGCATGGGCGCGACCTGCAATGCAGAGGAGCTCGATCGGGCGGATCCGAGCCTCGGCACCCCGGCGCACGCGCTGGTTCTCGCATCGACCGAGAACGCCCGCGCCGACCTGCTGCGCACGAAGGAGGAGCTCCTGCTGCTGCTCCCCTGGGTGCCGGACCCCGACGTGCGCGGGGACGTCGTGTTCTTCGAGACGCGTGGCGGTGGAGCCGTCTTCTCCACCGGCTCGATCGGGTGGGCGAGCGTGCTCGCCCATCGACGCTACGAGAATCCGGCCGCCCGGCTCACGGCCAACGCGTTGGCTCGCTTCCTGGACCCGAAACCCTTCGTCATGCCGGATGCCACTGAGGACCGCGCCGCCATGAACCCCCAGGTCTTCGACCACCCGCCCGGTCTGCGACTGGGCAAGCTCTCCTGGCGCGAGATCCTCACCGGCGCCCTCGGGAGGGTGCTCTCCGTGCTCGGTCTGAGCGCGATCGCCAAGTGGCGCGGACTTCCGCTCGTCCCGCCGCCGCCGCCTCGAGACCGGCTCGATCGCAAGGAGACCGCTCCGAGGGTGAAGGCCGAGGGGGTGCAGCGATGACCGAGCGCGACCACGAGGTCGACCTCGCGGGCTACTACCCGTCCGCCTGGCCCGCAGAGTGCGCGGGCCCACGGCGGCAGAAGGTCACGCGAGCCTCTGGACTCCGCATCCAGCCCGGAGAGCGGCTGCGCGCGACGAGTCGTTCGTATCCGGGCCGATTGCCCGTCATGTTCGTGCGCCGCGGATCCAGCTGGATCGAGCGGACGCTCGCGACCCATGACCACGATCCGGGGTCGGCGCTCGAGTCGATGGAGACCGCCACGGGCCTTTCCCAGGCTGCCTTCGCGACCTTGGCCCTGCGCGACACCGAGACCCGCGCCGGCTGCCTGCTCCCCGATCAATGGGTTGCGCTCGACGAGTTCCTCCCCTTGCTCGGGTCGCTCGGATCGCGCCGAGATGCACGTCTGCTGGGCAGCGTGAAGCAGCGTGAGTTCCGGAGTCTGGAGGCGCTCGACGCGGCCAGTCGCAGCGAGGGCTCGCCATGCAGTGAGCGGATCGGGTAGCCAGCCGTGGGCCCGGGTGCGCCCGGAACCCAGGTGCGCGAATCTCGCGCGGGAGGCGCGGATGGACGGCGCGATGCTGGGGTCGGCGGAGGAAAGGCGTCGCTTCTACGAGGAGCAGGGCTACCTCGTGGTGCCCGACGTTCTGCCGCCCGGAGAGGTCGACGAGATCGCGGCGGAGCTCGACGACATCACCGCGCGCCAGCGCGAGCGGCGATCCTCGCTCGAGGCGGCGTGGCCCGGCCGCTATCGCACGCAGCTCGGGGTGGATCTCGACCCCGACGCGTTCCGTTGCGACAGCCTCCACGACGTGCAGCGCCACTCGGCGCGGCTCGCACGGCTGATCACCGACCCGCGGATCGTCGACACCTTCGTCGAGCTGATCGGGCCGAACGTTGCCCTCCATCACACGAAGTACCACGTGAAGCCGCCCGAGACCGGTGCTCCGTTCCCGCTCCACCAGGACCATCCGCACTTCCCGCACCGGGGCACGAGCATGATGCTCGGTGCACTGCTGATCGACGACGCGACGCCGGAGAACGGGTGCCTAGGGGTGGTTCCGGGCAGCCACCGCCAGGGGCCGCTTCCGATCGTCGGGCCGGAGGAGAAGTACCTCGACCCCGCCGAGTACCCGCTCGATGCCCTCACGCTCGTGCCCGCGCGGCGCGGCAGCATGCTCTTCTTCAGCTACCTCACCATCCACGGCTCGCCGCCCAACCGCTCGGGCGCCCCTCGCCGCGCGCTCTTCATCCAGGTGCGCGACCCGGCCGACCCGCCGACCGAGCTGACCCACCTCTCCCATGCCCAGGGTCTGATGCTCGCCGGGACCGATCCGGGCTGATCGGGGTTGATCCGGGCCGATCCGGACCCGAAGGCGGTAGGATTCCTCTCCCATGGCCACGACCGACCCGGAGCAGCTCGCGAAGTGGAAGCGCCTCGAGCCGATCGACGCTCTCCTGCGAGAGACGGTCAAGCCCGCACGCTGGCCGACGACGGCGCCGGTCGAGATCCGCGCGGTTCACCTGCCCGGTGAGCCCGTCCCGTACGCGACCGCCGTCGCGGGCTCCTTCGAGCCTTTCGCGGTGGGCGATGCCTGGGGCCCGATCTGGGGGACGACCTGGCTCCACGTGACGGGGACGATTCCCGCGGCGTTCGCCGGCCGGGATTGCGCGCTGATGGTGCACCTGGGATACGGCGGACTGAGCGGCTTCGGCGCCGAGGGTCAGATCTGGATCGACGGGGAGCCCATCCAGGGCATCGGCCCCGCGCACCAGGAGGTGCGCCTCGCATCGCCCGCCGCGGGCGGCGAGGGGATCGACCTGTACATCGAAGCCGCGGCGAACCCCGCGACGCCGTCTCGGGATCCCGGCCCCCTGCTGATGCCGGAGCCCGACGGCGAGCGGCGGCTCACGCTGCGGCGCTGTCACGTCGCCGTCGTCGACCGGGAGGTGGAGGCGCTGGTGCGCGACTGGACCCTCGTGCGCGAGCTCGCGGGCTCGGCAGAGGGGGCGCTCTTCGAGCGCTGCATGGCTGCGCTCGAGCAGGGCGCTGCTCACGTCGCCCACGGAGTCGACGACGGCGGGGTCGCGAAGGCCCGCGCCGAGCTGGCGCCGGTGCTCGGGCAGCCCGACCCCGAGCGCACACGGACGCACCTCGCCGTCGGCAACTCGCATCTCGACACCGCCTGGCTCTGGCCGCTGCGCGAGACCCACCGCAAGGCCGCGCGCACCTTCTCGACCGCCGCAACGCTGCTCGAGCGCGAGCCCGAGTACCGCTTCGCCGCGTCCCAGGCCGCCCAGTTCGAGTGGATCCGCGACGAGCACCCGGGCCTCTGGCGCACGAGCGACTCGCCGGACGGGATGTTGCAGTCGGGCTCGACCCACATCGAGCC
>JASJCN010000014.1 GCA_030065975.1 Myxococcota bacterium | reverse complement strand
CGGGACGGCCGTCCCAGCGCCCCTCGGCGGCCGGGCCCGCGGGGGCGTTCCAGGAGCCCCGTGGGCCTTCCCCCTGGTACCCTGTCGGCACCGGCGCCGGTGGCGGAACTGGTAGACGCACAGGATTTAGGATCCTGCGGGCCAAACCCATGTGGGTTCGACTCCCACCCGGCGCACCATAGGGGCGCAGCATAGGGGCGCTCCAAGAGGACGCACCCCGAGGGCGCATGATCCACTCCCACGACCACGGCCAGATCGCGAAGGGCGCGAAGAGCGCCCGCGCGGCGAACCAGCGGCGCCTCACCTGGGCCGCGCTGCTCGCCGGCAGCTACATGCTCGCCGAGCTGATCGGCGGCTGGTGGACGGGGTCCCTCGCCCTGCTGGCCGACGCGGGCCACATGGCCTCGGACGTGGCCGCACTGGTCCTCGCGATCATGGCCGGCCGCATCGCGAGCCGTCCTCCAGAGCAGCGCTTCTCCTACGGCTTCGCTCGCGCCGAGATCCTGGCCGCCCTAGCCCAGGGTGCGGGGCTGCTGGTCGTGGCCACCCTGATCGTGGTGGAGGCCGTCGAGCGCATCCAGGCGCCGCCGGAGGTCCAGGCCCTGGGCGCCCTGCTCATCGCCTCGGGCGGCCTCGCCGTGAACGCCCTCTCGCTCTTCATCCTGCGCGACGGCCACCAGCACAGCCTGAACGTGCGGGGAGCCTGGCTCCACGTGCTCTCGGACACGCTCGGCAGCATCGGAGCCATCACCTCCGGTGCGCTGATCCTGGCCTTCGGCTGGTATTGGGCGGACCCCGCCGCCTCGCTGTTCATCGCCGCGCTCGTGGTCGCCTCGGCCTGGCACCTGATCCGGGATGCGGTCGACGTCCTGATGGAGGCGGCACCGCGGCACCTCGACCTCGCGAAGATCGAGTCGGCCCTGCTCGACCTCGACCACACCGAGGCCGCCCATGATCTCCACGTGTGGACCATCGGCGGCGGAGAGGTCTGCCTCTCCTGTCACCTCGTGGCGACGCCGGGCTCCGACCCGACGGCGCTCCTCGAGGCGGCGAACCGCATGTTGAGCGCACGCTTCGACATCGATCACGCGACCCTGCAGATCGAGCCGCGCCACTTCGCCGAGGCGGACGGGCCCTGCACGGGGGCCTGTGAGAGTGGCTACGCGACCCGCGCGGCGGGCTGAGCCCGCACGGAGCGCGCGACGGGACGCGCGACGCCTGCGACGCGCGGCGATCCTCGCCCTTGGGATCGGCCTCACGGCCGCTTGCGGAAGCGCACCCGAGAGCTCCACCGGACGCGTGCAAGTCCTCGAGTCGGCCGAGCTCTTCGTGAGCGCGTCCGCGTCGCTCCCCGACGACGCCCGCTTCGAGCGGGTCGACCTCCCCGACCGCTGGATCCTCGAGCGCCGGCGCCACGGCACGAGCGGCTGGTACCGCCTGCACTTCGAGGCGCCCGAGACGCCGAGCAGCGCCCAGGCCATCTGGATCGACTCGCTCTATCCCAACGGCGAGGTGTTCGTGAACGGCACCCGAGTGGGGAGCGGAGGCCGGCTCGAAGACCCCCCGGCGCGCAACCGGTTCCGGCCGGTGTACCTGGGCTTCCCCGGCGAGCTGATCCAGCCGGGGCGCAACGAGATCACGATCCGCTACGTCGGAACCGAGGGCAGCATCGGCCTGCTCTCGGCCGTACGCGTCGGCCCCGAGTCGGCGCTCTGGCCCCTCCACCAGCGCACCCTCGCCATCGGCATCGACACGCTGCGCGTCGGGCTCGTGCTCGCGCTCCTGCTCGCGGGGATCCTCTGGATCGGAAGCCTCGGCGACGAGGCCCCGGCCGGCAATCGCTGGTTCGCCGCGGGCCTGCTCGGCCTGTGCATCGGGAGCATGAGCGCCTACACGGCCGACCTCGCGATCCCGAGCCGGCTCGTCGAGTGGACGGTGGTGTGCGCGCTCCATTGGATGCTGCTCGCGTTCGCGATCGGCGTGTCGCGAGCGCTCGCGACCGGGACGCCGCCGCCCGTGCGGGGCTGGGTCGTCGCCTACGCGGCGCTGAGCGTCGGGGCGGCGGCCGTTCCCGCCCTCTACCTGCCGGCGGTGTGGTTCCTGTGGGGCCTCCCCACGCTGCTCGTGTGCGGGCGGATGTTCTGGAAGATGGGCCAGCGCGTCCTCGCCCACGGCGAGCTGCGCTGGGCCCCGGCGCTCGCCGTCGGCGCGATCACGCTCGCGACGCCCGCCCTCTCCCGTTGGCTCCCGCCGCCCGACCCCTTCGTCTCGCTGGCTCCGCTCTCCCTGGTGGCGGCGGTCGCGACCCATCTGTTCCTGCAGCTGCGAGACGCCCAGCGACGTACGGCCGAGCTGAACCGGGGGCTCGAGGCCCGGGTGGCCGAGCGCGAGGCCGAGCTGGCCGCGAACTACGTGCGCCTCCGGGACCTCGAGCGCGAGCAGGCCGTCGCGGCCGAGCGACAGCGGCTGACGCGCGACATGCACGACGGCGTCGGCGGCCACGTGGTCTCGGCCCTCTCCCAGGTGCGCACACCCGGCAGCGACCCCTCCCATCTGGAGCGCACCCTGGAGGAGGCCCTCTTCGACCTGCGCCTGACCGTCGACTCCCTGCAGCCGGGTGCCTCCGATCTCCCGGCGCTCCTCGGCGCCCTGCGCTCGAGCCTCGCCCGACGCGCCGACCAGGCCGGCATGCAGCTGCGCTGGCAGATCAGCGACGCCGGGGAGGGCCATGCCCTGCCTCCGGATGCCGTGCTGCACGTGATCCGACTGGTGCAGGAGGCCGTCACCAACGCCATCCGCCACTCGAAGGGGCGCATCGTGAGCGTCTCCACCCGTGCGGAGCCGGGCGGCGTGGCCCTCGCGATCGAGGACGACGGCGAGGGAGGCCTGGCACCGCGGGAGGGCGGCAACGGGCTGCGCCACCTGCACGAGCGGGCGCAGCTGCTCGGCAGCGAGCTGCGGACCTCGTCCGACGCGACCGGGACGCGCATCGAGCTCACCGTGCCCCTGACCGAGCGCGCCGCCTCCTGAACCTCCCTTCGGGGCCGCGCCATCCCCGATGTTGGGGAGGGTCCGAGCCCCCGGATCGGCCCCCTTGCCCCCTACAATCCCGGGATGGCGGCGCGCGTGATCCTGATCGAGGACGAGGCGGCCACCCGCACCCATCTGGCGGGGGCCCTGCAGGGGGCGCCCGGCCTCGAGCTGTGCGGCGTGGGCGGGAGCCTCCGCGATGGCGAGCGCCTGCTCGAGGAGACGCCGGCGGAGGTGCTGCTCACCGACCTCGGCCTGCCCGACGGGAGCGGCCTCGAGCTGGTGCGTCTCGCGGCGCGCCGGGGCGTGCTGCCCCTGGTGATCACCGTGTTCGGCGACGACGCCCACGTGCTCGAGGCGATCCGCGCGGGCGCCATGGGTTACCTGCTCAAGGACCAGGATGCGCAGGCCGTGCTGCAGTCGATCTCCGAGGTGCTCGACGGCGGCTCGCCGATCAGCCCCGCGATCGCGCGCACGCTGCTCGCGGATCTCCGCGCCCGTCAGGGGCCCGAGCCCGGCGATGCACCGCAGCTCACCGAGCGCGAGCGCGAGGTGCTGCGCGGCATCGTCAAGGGCTTCACCTACGCGGAGATCGCCGACATCCTCGAGCTGTCGACCCACACGGTGAGCACCCACGTGCGGAAGGTCTACGGCAAGCTCGCCGTGAATTCGCGGGGAGAGGCCGTCTACGAGGCGCTGCAGCTGGGCCTGGTGAGCGCCGACGACTAGGGCGCCGCTACGCAGTCGGAAGGGCCGAGGGTCCGGCGGGAGAGGCGTGGGTGGTGAGCGCGGAAGGGCTCGAACCTTCGACCGGCGGATTAAGAGTCCGCTGCTCTGCCAACTGAGCTACGCGCCCACGGTTGGCGGAAGCTACGCGCCGCGAAGGCCGGGTGCAAGCCTCAGCCCGGGGCGCCGAAGCCGCCACCACCCGGGGTCTCGACGGTGAGCTCGTCGCCAGCGGCGAGCTCGAGCCGGGCGTGGCCGGGCACCTCCTCTTCGCTGCCGTCGGCGCGACGCACGAAGTTGCGGCCGCGCTCCCCGGGCGCGCCGCCCTCGAGGCCGTAGGGCGCGAGCACTCGTCGCTCGGTCAGCAGCGAGACGGAGACCGGCGCAAGGAAGCGGTAGCGGCGCACCAGCCCGTCGCCCCCGCGCTGCCGGCCCGCGCCGCCGGAGCCCTCGCGGATCGAGAAGCGCTCGAGGCGCACGGGGTAGCGCGACTCCAGGACCTCGGCGTCCGTGATGCGCGTATTGGTCATGTGGACGTGGACACCCGAGGCGCCCTCGAAGTCGCGACCGGCCCCGGCCCCTCCCCCGATCGTCTCGTAGTAGCCGAAGTGCTTCGTCCCGAACGCGACGTTGTTCATCGTGCCCTGGCTCGCCGCCACCCGACCGATGGCTCCGAGCAGGACGTCGACGACGCGCTGGGAGGTCTCGACGTTGCCGCCCACCACGGCCGCGCCGTCGGGCGGGTCCAGCAACGAGCCCTCGGGCACGTGGATGCGCACGGGCAGCAGGCAGCCGCCGTTCAGCGGAATGCGCTCGTCGACGAGCGCGCGGAGCACGTAGATCACGGCGGCCTCGACCACGGCCCGCGGCGCGTTCAGGTTGCCGGCCACCGCGGGCCCGGTGCCGGCGAAGTCGATCTCCATGGCGTCGCCGTGCACGCGCAGCTGCACGCGGATCGGCGTGCCGTCGTCGAGGGCGTCCGCGAAGTTGTGCACGCCGTCGGGCAGTCGCTCGGTCTCCCGGGCCACCTTCAGACGCGCGGCCTCCTGGAGCTGCTGCATGCTGATCAGGCTGGCGGAGAGGCCGCTCTCGGCCACCAGCTCCAGGAGCAGCGACTCGCCCGTCCGGTTCGCGGCGAGCATCGCCTCGAGGTCCGCGACGTTGTCGTCGGGATTGCGCGCCGGGTAGGCGGCCTCCGTGAGCGCCGCGCGGATCCGCGCCTCGTCGAAGCGCCCGCGGCGCACCAGCGGGAAGGGACGCAGCAGGACGCCCTCCTCGGCGATCGAGGTGGATCCCGCGGGCATGGAGCCCGGGGTGATGCCCCCGATGTCGGCGTGGTGTCCGCGGCTCGCGACGAAGAAGCGGAGCTCCTCCTCGACGAACACCGGGGAGACCACGGTGATGTCCGGCAGGTGCGAGCCCCCGCCGGCGGGATCGTTGGTGACGACCGCGTCCCCCGCGGCCAGATCGGGCACGGCCTCGAGCACGGCGCGAACCGTCGCTCCCATGGCGCCCAGGTGTACGGGGATGTGGGGCGCGTTGGCGACGAGGCCGCCGTCGCGATCGAAGACGGCACACGAGTAGTCGAGCCGCTCCTTGATGTTCGTCGACACCGCCGTGTTGCGAAGCACGGCGCCCATCTGCTCCGCGATCGACATGAAGCGATTGCCGAACACCTCGAGCCGCACCGGGTCGAGCTCCTCGAGCGCTGCGCCGCCCTCCGGCGCGGCGACCTCGGGGTGCGGCTCCCGGTCCTCGAGGCGCAGCAGCCCGCCCGCGAGGACCTCCGCCCGGAATCCCGGCTCGACCACGACCGTCCCGGTGTCCTCGAGCACGATGGCCGGCCCCTCCACGAACTCGCCCGGCGCGAGGGATTCGCGCGCCAGGATCGGAGCCGGCACCCGGCCGAGCCCGGGGAAGTACACGGGCTCGCGGGCCGCATCCTGAAGGGCCGCGGCCCGCCGCGACGCGGCCGCAGACTCGCCGGGCGAGGCCACGGCATCGCTGCCGGGCTCGGTGACCTCGATCAGCACGCGGGCCGTCGTGACCTCGACCGCGCGCCCCTCGCGTGTGTAGCCGAAGCGACGGTGGTGCAGGGCCTCGAAGGCGGCGCGCACGTTCCCGTCCTCCGGGAAGGGCACCGGCAGCGGCGTCTCCGTCCCGACGTAGCGGAGATCGAGGAGGCGCGTCGCGCGCAGCGACTCGGCGGCGCCGGGCTCGCGCTCGAGCGCCGCGCGCCCTTCGGCCTCGAGCTCGGCCAGGATCCCCATCACGCTCAAAGGCGCCGTCCCGTCCTCGAGCGGGACGCGTCCCGCATCGCGCTGGCCGTTCCAGCCGAGGGGAGCCATGGCGATGCCGTGTGCCGAGAGCAGGCCGGCCAGGGGATGCAGCAGCACCGTTCGCATGCCGAGCCGCCGCGCCACGGCACACACGTGCTGCCCGCCCGCACCCCCGAAGCCCACCAGGGCGAAGCCGCGCGGGTCGATGCCGCGCCCGACGCTCACCTCCTGGATCGCCTGGGCCATGCTCGCGTTCGCGATCGCGACGAAGCCCGCCGCGAGCTCGTCGAGGCTGCGCTCGATGCCGCCGGCTGCGAGCTCGCCCCGCAGCGCCTCGAGGCGGCGCGCGACGGCCTCGGCGTCGAGGGGGAAAGGGAAGCGCTCGGGGCGGATTCGCCCGAGGAAGAGGTTGACGTCGGTGAGCGCGAGCTCGCTCGCGTCGAGGCTCCCGTAGCAGATGGGCCCCGGCGTGGCGCCGGCGCTCTCCGGCCCAACGGTCAGGCGCACGCCGTCGAAGCGGCACAGCGAGCCGCCGCCTGCGGCCACGGTGTGCACCCGGAGCATGGGCGCGCGCACGCGCACCCCCGCCACCACGCTCTCGAAGGCGCGCTCGGCGCGACCGCCCTCCACCACGCACACGTCCGTCGAGGTGCCGCCCATGTCGAAGCCGATGGCGCTCTCGAAGCCCGCCTCCCCGGCCACGCGTGCAGCGCCGAGCACGCCCCCCGCCGGCCCCGAGAGCAGCGCACGGGGGCCGCGGAACTGCTCGGCCCGGGTCAGCACCCCGGAGGACTGCATGAAGCGCAGGTCCGAGCCGGGCAGCGCGCGCACCAGCTCCTGCACGTGTCGCTGGAGCAGCGGCGTCAGGTAGGCGTCGGCGGCGGCGGTCTCACCCCGGGCCAGGTGGCCCATCTCACGAGCCAGCTCGCTGGACGCTACGACATACGAGAAGCCCAGGCTGCGGGCGACTTCCGCCATGCGCTCCTCGAGCGCCGGGTCGAGGTAGGCGTGCAGCTGGAGCAGGGCCACCGAGTCGATGCCCTCCGCACGCGCCGCCTCGAGCCCGCGGCGCAGCGCCACCTCGTCGAGGGGCTCGAGCAAGCGCCCGTCGGCGGCGATGCGTCCCGGCACCTCGAGGACGCGCGCCTGCAGCGGCGCGGGCCGCTCGATCGCGAGATCGAACAGCGCCGGACGCTCCTGGGTCCCGATGCGCAGGACGTCCCCGAGCCCCTCGTTGGTGACGAGCAGGACGGGCTCGCCACGCCGCTCGAGCAGTGCGTTCGTGGCGACCGTCGTGCCGAGGCGAACGCGGCTCGGTGGAAGCGTCGCTCCCGGCGCGACGAGGCCTTCGCCCTCGAGGATCGCCCGGATCGCCTCCACGGGCGCCGTGTCGGACGACAGACGCTTGTCGAGGTGCAGGCGCCCGCTCGGGTCGCGGGCGACCGTATCCGTGAAGGTGCCGCCCCGGTCGATGGCGAAGCGCCAGCCGCTCGGGGTCTCCGGCTCAGCCAACTCCTCGCCAGCTCCTAGCCAAGGGAGTAGAGGGCGCGGCCGAGATCCAGGGCCAGGGGCGTCCCGTCGAGGGTGAGACGCCGCGGATTGAAGCCCGGCGCCTCCACCGTCACGATCAGCTCGTGGCTCGGCAGGTTCGACGGAGTGGGGAAGCCGTACACGCCGCCGGGCCCGGTCTCCCCCGTCGCGACCTCCCGGGGCGTCTCGCCGCGCGCCTCGACGCGCACCCGGGCGCCCTCGACCTCGGGCCGGCTCCCGTCCGGGAGCGCGTCGTTCTCGGAGACGAACACGCGGGCCGTGCGGCCGTCGGCGAAGCGCTCGACCCGGACGCACAGGTCGTGGAGCCAGATCATCGGCTCGGCCACGGCACAGGCGAAGCCGTTGGCGGCGAAGTCGCTCACCGGGTGGTTCACGTCCGGATCCTGGGGCGCCATGCCATGGTCGGCCGTCAGGACGAAGAGCGTCTCCTCGAGCAGGCCGCGCTCGGCCAGCAGGTCGAGCACGCGCGTGACCCGCCGGTCGCTCTCGGCCAGCGCGTCGCCGAGCCCCTCGCCGTGCGGGCCGTGGGCATGGCCGGCCCCGTCGGTGAGCGTCAGTTCGTGGTAGACGAACGCGGGGGCGCGCAGCTCGTCGGAGGTGAAGAGCTCGATCACCTGGGCCATGCCGCGATTGTCGAGGATCGACTCGTCGGTCACGGACTTGTCGCCGTCCTGCTCCCAGCGCGGATCGCGGTCACCGGCGAGGTCGGCCGTGAGCGCCTTCAGCCGCGGCTTGTGGCCGAGCGTGCGGCCTTCGAGCGGGGCGTGGTCGGCGCTGCGGCCGAAGGGGGCGTAGATGGCGGCGGTGATGCCCTCCTCGGCCCGTTCCCGCCGGAACGCCTCGAAGATCGACTCGACGTCGGAGCTCGAGAAGCCCTCGGTGCGCACCTGCTGACCCTGGGGCGACACCATCTCGCGCTTGTCACGCAGGTAGTAGCTCGGGTTCACGACGTCGTGATGGCCGCACCAGGTCCCCGTTCCGATGGTCGTGTGGCTCGGCCAGGTGATCGACGGGAAGTTCACGATCGAGCCGCCACCGAGCCGCGCCGCGTGCTCACGCAGACGCAGCAGGCCCGGGTAGCGCTCGGGCTCGGCCTCGAGACGCGCGTCGAGCTCGGTCATGTGGATGCCGTCGAGCAGGAACAGGTAGGCGCGCGTCGCGGGGAGGGCGGTCGGGTCGAGGATCTCGTCCAGCGGACGGCCGTCCTGCCGCGCGAGGTACACGTCGGGCCCGACGCCCCGCTCTTCGGCGGAGCGACCCGTGGCGTCGGCGCCTCGCGTCTTGGGAAAGCCGCAGGCGGCCAGCAGGGTGGGAGCGATGTCCACCGCGCGCGCCGCGAGGCCGTGCTCGCCGGCTCGGATTCGCGGCCCGCAGAACCAGAGCGGCGCGCGGGCCTGGCGCACGTGCAGGGCGCCGTGGTTGCCTGCGTTCGGCCCCTGGGCCCAGTCGGTCGGCGAGACCGCGAGGTCCGGCGCGTTGGGCGAATCGAAGAGCTGGGCGATGCGCTCGTAGGCGAAGGGATAGCTCTGCTGCTCCGGTGCGATGAAGCGGCGCGCCGGGTCGTCGGCCTCGTGCCCCGACGCCAGGGCGGCGGTGGACTCCGCCCGGATCGAGCCGAGCGCGAGCGGATCGAGATTCGCCAGCGGGTCGTCGCCCAGGATCTCGACGATCGGGTAGACGAGCGCGCCGTCGTCGTCGATTGCCCGGCGGAAGCGCACCGCACCCCGGCGCGACCACGCCTCGTACACGCCTCCTTCGTCGTCGTGGCGCCAGGTCAGCACCAGGTCGACCCGATGCTCGTTGTCGGGATCGGTCAGGAGCGCGTGGATGGCGCGGTTGCCCGACTCGAACTGCTCCGGGTCGAGGCCCTGTCCCGCCAGCCGCTCGGGTCCAAAGCTCTGCATGGCCAGAGCCTACCGCGGCCCCGTCCCGCCGCGCAGGCGCGAGGACAGCCCTCGCGGCAGGCGTGCGAGCCACTCGCGCGCGGGGGCATCCCCGACCCACCAGAGCCCGACCCCCGCGACGAGAGCAAAGCCGAGTCCGGCCCCGGCCAGATCGAGGGTCGCGCCGAGCGCACCGGGCCGCCCGACCACCACGAGCGCGGCCACGGCACCCGCCGGGAGCGCGATGGCGACGGAGCGCAGGGCCGTCTCGAGGAGCGGGCGCCACGCGGGGCCGCCGTGGCGCACACGCAGCCACAGCAGGGTCAGGGCGGCGTTCACCGACACCGTCGCCGCTCCCGCGGCCGCGAGCCCTGCCGTCCCGGCCCGCGCGCCGAGGACGGCGTAGAGCGGGATCGCGAGCAGCAGGATCGCGCTCCCGAGCAGCATGGGACGCCAGGTGTCGCCGCGGGCGTAGAAGCCGCGCACCGCCACGCTCTGGAGCACCCAACCCGGGACCCCGAGGCTGAACACCCGAAGCAGGGACGCCACCTCGGCCCCCGCGTCGGGGAGGAAGGCACCGCGCACGTACACCAGGGTGACGAGCGGAGCGGCGACGGCGAACAGCGCCGCTGCGGCGGCGACACCCAGGAAGAGGGTCACCCGCAGCACGCGCTCGAGCAGGGCGTCGGCCTCGTCGCCGCGTCCCGCCTCGATCAGGCGCGCCAGCGAAGGCAACGCCGCGGTGCCGGCCGCCTGCCCGACGAGGCCGACGGGGGCCTGCATCAGCGCGCGGGCGAAGAAGAGCAGCGCGATCGCCCCGCCGCCCACGAACTGACCGAAGTAGCGGTCGAGCCACTCGTCGCCGGCCACCACCGTGACGCCGACGAGGAGCGGCAGGGCCAGCAGCACGTACTGCGTGAAGCGGGGATCGAAGGGCGCGATCCGGGCCGGCACCCGCAGGCGGCCGCGCGCGTCGAGCATCGGGATCGCGAGGTGGCCGACCCCGGCTCCGGCGAGTGCGCCCCAGGCGAAGCCCTCGACGCCGAGAGCCCGGCCGCCGAGCAGCCCGCCCGCGATGATGCCGAGGTTGTAGACGACGGGCGCCAGGGCCTGGGCCAGGAAACGGCCCTCGGCCATGAGGGCGCCGCGCAGGATGCCGCCGGCCACGAAGAAGATCTGCGCCGGCAGCACGATGCGGGTGAGCCGCACGGTCAGGCGCTGCTGCTCCTCCGAGAAGTCGGGGAAGTACAGCGAGACGAACGCCGGCGCGGCCACGAAGAGCGCAGCCGTGGCGAGGATCGCGAGCGGCGTGAGCGTGCCCCACACGAGGCCCAGGAACTCCTCGGCGGCCTCACGCCCGCCCTTCGCCCGCGCGCGCTGGTAGAGGGGGATGAAGGCCGTCGCGATGGCGCCGACCGCGAGGAAGTGGTTGAGGAGATCGGGCAGCTGGAAGGCCGCGCGGTAGGCGTCGGTCTCGGGGCTGGCGCCGACGAGCCACGCCAGCACCATCTCCCGGACCACGCCCAGCAGGCGCGAGAGCAGCTGGCTCGCTCCGAGCAGGAGCGCCGCCAGCCCGACCCGGCGCACAGTGCCGCTCACGTCTCGTCCGGCGCTTCCGGGTCGGCGGGCGCTGCCGGATCACCCGACGCTTCCGGGTCGGCCGGCGCTTCCGGATCATCCAACGGGTTCGGCTCGCGCCAGAGCCGGCCGTCGTAGGACTCCACCACGATGTCGTCGCCCTCGCGCCCGCGCAGATAGGCGTGGGTGAGAGGCACCTTTCCGTAGGGCGTGTCGAGCACGTAGAGGGGGATCGCGTAGCCACTGGTGCGGCCGCGCAGCGCCCGGAAGATCTCGAGGCCGCGCTCGACGGGCACCCGGAAGTGGGCCGTGCCCTCGAGCAGCTGCGCCTGGTAGCAGTAGTAGGGCCGGACGCGCAAGCGGACGAGGCCCTCGCACAGGGCCTTCATGGTCTCGGCGTCGTCGTTGATCCCGCGCAGCAGCACGCTCTGGTTGCCGACCGGGACGCCGGCGCGGGTGAGGCGGTCGCAGGCGGCCGCCGCCTCGGGGGTGAGCTCCCTGGGATGGTTGAAGTGCGTGTTCAGCCAGACGGGATGGTGGGCCTCGAGCACGCGGCACAGCTCGGGCGTGATCCGCGCGGGAAGGGTCACGGGGAGGCGCGTCCCGAGCCGGATGATCTCGACGTGGGGAATGCCGCGCAGCTCGCCGAGCAGCCAGTCGAGGCGCTCGTCGGAGAACACCAACGGGTCGCCCCCGGTGAGCAGCACGTCCCGGATCTCGGGCGTCGCGCGGATCCAGTCGAGCGCAAGGCCGAGCTCGCGCTTCTTCATCGCCCACGAGGGCTCGCCCACCATGCGCTTGCGCAGGCAGTAGCGGCAGTAGAGCGCGCACTCGTTGTTGACGCAGAAGGCGATGCGATCGCGGTACACGCGCACCACGTTCTTGACCGGCGAGTGCGCCACCTCGTCGAGCGGGTCGGCGAGGCCGGCCGGATCGTCGAGCTCGGCCATGCGCGGGACGACCTGCCGGCGGATCGGGCACTCGGGATCGTCGGGGTCCATCAAAGACGCGTAGTAGGGCGTGATCACGAAGCGGAAGCGGTCGGCGAGAGCCGCTACCGCGCGGATCTCGTCGTCCGTCGGGTGGATGAACGCGCGCAGCCCCTCGGCGTCGCGGATCCGGTGGCGCATCTGCCAGCCGGCGTCGTTCCAGTCGGCCTCGCCGATGCCCTCGGGCCTCACGCCTTTGCCTCCGCGGGGAGCACGCCCAGGCGGATCAGCCCTTCGCGGAGCACGTCGCCGAGTAGCCGCGCCAGCGGGACGCCGAGCAGCTCGGCGTGCACGCCGAACGATCCGTCCGGTGCGAAGGTCGGGAGCGGGTTGATCTCGAGGAAGTGCGGAGTGCCGTCCGCATCCAGGCGGAAGTCGACCCGCGCGAAGTCGAGACAGGCGAGCGCCTCGAAGGCCCGCAGGGCCTGCGCTGCGAGCGTCGCCTCGAGCTCCGGGTCGAGGGCGCCGGGCGTCTCGTGCTCGTGCCCACCGGGCGGTGCGTGGCGCTCGAGGGCGTGCAGCCCGATCCCGCTCTCACGCTCGAGCGCGCGCTGCAGTACGGGCAGGCAACGCGGCGGCGTCCCGATCACGGCCACGGTGTACTCGGCGCCCGGCAGGAAGGGCTCGACCAGGGCGGGCTGGTCGTAGTCGCGGGCGATCCGCGTGACCTCCCGGCGCAGGGCGGCCTCGTCCGCCACCTTCGAGCCGGGCTGGATCCCCTTGGCCGTGCCTTCCCACCGCGGTTTCACGAAGAGAGGATAAGGACCCGGAAGTCCATCGCTTTCCAGCGCGCGGTCGAGGTCCTCCGGCCGCCAGCTCCGCTGGTCCGGCACGCGGACCCCGGCGGCCGCGACGACGTCCTTGGCCCAGGCCTTGTCCAAGGTGAGGGACAACGTGAGCGGATCGGACCCAAGTGTCGGAATCCCTGCCATTTCCAGCAGCACCGGCGCCCAGGCCTCGCGGTTCCGGCTGCCGCTCGACTCCGCGATGTTCCAGACGGCGTCGACGGCGAGGTCGCCCGCCGCGACCGGTCCGAGCAGGTCCCGGGCCGAGCCCAGACGCACCGGCCGGGCGCCGATCTCCCGGATGGCCGCTTCCAGCGCCTCGACCGTCTGGAGCGGCTCGAACTCCGCATCCGCATCGGGAGGCGCGTCGGGGTCCGGCGGGAGCGACCCGAGCAGGTCGTAGACGAGCCCGATCCGCAGGGGCGCGGACCGCCCCTCCTCGCTCTGCGTGGCCTTCCCCGGGACGCTTCCCATGGCGGGCGCGCAGCGTACTACCCTGCTGCCCGTGGCGCTCCTCGACCGCATCGAACACCTCGGCAACCGGCTTCCCGATCCGATCACCCTCTTCCTGCTGGGCGCGCTCCTGGTCATGGGCTTCTCGGAGCTCGCGGTCCGGGCCGACTGGCAGGTGCACAAGACCGTCACGCGCGACGTCCTGGCGCCGGCGCTCGGTGCCGACGGCGAGCCCCTGATCGGCCCGGCAGGAGAGCCGTTGCAGGTCGTGGTGCGCGACCCCGGGTCCGGCGAGCCCCTGCGCGAGCAGGTCGAGGTGCCGGTGCGCGCGCGCAGCCTCCTCTCCGCAGACGGCATCTTCTGGGCGATCGACAGCCTGGTCGACAACTTCAAGAACTTCCCGCCGCTCGCGATCGTGCTGGTCGGCATGCTCGGAATCGGGGTCGCCGACCGCACGGGATTCATCGAGGCGCTGCTCAAGGCCACGCTGCTGCGGGTTCCCTCCACGCTGCTCACGCCCGCGGTATTCTTCGTGGGCATCGTGTCCTCGATCGGGCTCGACGCGGGCTACGTGGTGCTGCCACCGATCGCCGCCACGCTCTACCACGCCGTGGGGCGCCCTCCCCTGGTCGGACTGGCCGCCGTGTTCGCCGGCGTCTCCGCGGGCTTCAGCGCGAACGTCGTGATCACGAGCCTCGACACGATCCTGGCGGGCTTCTCCGAAGCGGGCGCCCACCTGGTCGACCCCGAGTACGCGGTCGCAGCCACGGCCAACCTCTGGTTCATGATCGCGTCCACGGTGCTGCTCACCGCGGTGGGCTGGGCGATCACCGCGTGGTTCGTCGAGCCCCGCCTGCGCACCAAGCCGGCCGAGGAAGGTGGGCCGGGCGGCGAGGCGCGCGACGAGGCCCACGAGCTCCTGCCCGAGGAAGGCAGCGGGCTGCGCTGGGCGGGGCTCTCGGTCGCCTTGGTCCTGGCGCTGCTCGTCGTCACCGTCTGGGTGCCCGGCGCACCGTTCCACGGCATGGCCGGCCGCTTCCCGCGTTGGGTCGCGGCCATCGTGCCGCTGCTCTTCCTGGGCTTCCTGATCCCGGGCCTCGTCTACGGCATCCGGACCGGTGCGCTGCGCTCGGATCGCGACGTCGCCAAGCTCATGGGCGAGACCATGGCCTCGATGGGGCCGTACATCGTGATGGCCTTCTTCGCCGCGCAGTTCGTCGAGTACTTCCGCTACTCGGGGCTCGGCGAGATGCTGGCGATCGCGGGCGGCGGCGTGCTGGTCGCCGCGGCGCTGCCGAATCCGGTCCTCGTGCTGAGCTTCGTCGCGGTGGTCGCCGCCGCCAACCTGCTGATCGGCTCCATGTCGGCCAAGTACGCGTTCTTCGCGCCGGTGTTCGTGCCCATGCTCATGCAGGTCGGCATCAGCCCCGAGCTCACCCAGGCCGCCTATCGGGTGGGCGACTCGGTCTCGAACGTGATCACGCCGCTCAACCCGTACCTCGTGATCATCCTCGTGTTCATGCAGCGCTGGGTACCCAAGGGTGGGATCGGAACGCTGGTGGCGTTGATGCTTCCCTACGCCCTGGGCTTCCTGCTGATCTGGTCGGTCATGCTCGTCGTGTGGATGGGCCTTGGGGCAGACCTGGGCCCGGGTGGTCCGTTGACCTACACGGGACCCGGGCCGACGGGGGGCGCGGACTAGGGGTTTCCTCCGATTGGGGGGCTCTCGAGACCCTCGGGCGGGTTCGGGTGTTGCCCTAATGATTCTCCCCGTGAATCATTATGCTAATCGTTGTAGCATCGTAGGGGGAGCGGCATCCATCGCTCCCGAGCTGTGGCAGGAGGCTCCATGGCGAGCAGAATCGTGCTGGTCGACGACCACCGGTTGTTTCGAGAGGGACTGCGAAAGATCCTGGAGGAGGATCCGTCCCTCGAGGTCGTGGCCGAGGCCTCCAATGGCGAGGACGGGCTCGAGAGGATCGACGAGCACAAGCCCGACGTCACACTGATCGACCTCAACATGGGAAGCATGTCGGGCGTGGAGCTCATGCAGGCCGCCCGGCGGCGCGAGTGCGGCACCCGCTTCATCGTGATCTCGCAGTACGACACCCAGGGCTACGTGACCCAGGCCCTGCGCGGCGGCGCCTCGGCCTACGTGGTGAAGAGCGCCGGCGCCTCCGACGTGCGGGCTGCGGTGGAAGCCGTGCTGGAAGGCCGCTCCTTCGTCTCGCCGTCGGTCGCTCACCTGCTGGTCGAAGCGATGAACCCGAGCTCGGGCCGGGCCTCGGGAGCCTCGGGCCTCACGGCCCGCGAGCGCGAGGTGCTGAGCTTGATCGCGGAGGGCCTCTCGAGCAAGGAGATCGCTGCCGAGCTCGGCCTGTCGCCCAAGACGGTGGAGACCCACCGGGCGAACCTGATGGCCAAGCTCGACGTCCACAAGACCTCGAAGCTGGTGCGGGTCGCGATCCAGGAGGGGCTGGTCGGGACCTAGTCCCTCCGCCAGCCGACGGAGATCCGGGGAGGACGCTGCTAGCCGGCCGGGAAGCAAGCTGCTGCTAGCCTGCCGGGCGTGAATGCCGCCCTACTCGCGCTCGCCGTCTTCGCCGTCTTCGTCATCGCCTACCGCTTCTATGCGGGCTTCCTGGCGCGGCGCATCTTCGCGCTGGCCGACGACGAGACGGTGCCCTCCCGCGAGCACGAGGACGGCGTCGACTACGTCCCGACCCGCAAGGACGTGCTGTGGGGCCACCACTTCACGTCGATCGCCGGCGCCGCCCCCATCGTCGGCCCCGCCATCGCGGTGATCTGGGGCTGGGTCCCGGCCCTGCTGTGGGTGGCCCTCGGCACCGCCATGATGGGCGCGGTCCACGACTTCTCGGCCCTGGTGATCAGCCTGCGCAATCGCGGCCGGTCGATCGGCGAGATCGCGGGGCACGTGATCTCGCCCCGGGTGCGCACCCTCTTCCTGATGATCGTCTCGTTCCTGATCTGGATCGTGCTGGCGGTCTTCGCGTTCATCATCGCCACGCTCTTCCGCTCGAACCCGGGCGCCGTCTTCCCGATCAACGTGCAGATCGTGGTCGCCATGGTCCTGGGCTGGCTCGTCTACAAGCGCGGCGTGCCCCTGCTCGTGCCATCGCTGATCGGCTACGCGCTGCTCCTCTTCGCGATCTTCCAGGGCAACGCCGTGGCCGAGGCCCTGCCCTGGATCGCCGAGATCGAGATCAGCACGTGGGTCTGGCTGCTGCTGCTCTACTCCTTCGCGGCGTCGGTGCTGCCCGTCTGGCTGCTGCTCCAGCCACGCGACTACTTGAACGCCCACCAGCTGGTGACGGGCCTGGCCCTGCTCTCCCTCGGGCTCTTCGTGCTGCAGCCGACGGTGGTGGCCCCCGCCTTCAACCCCGCGCCCGAAGGCGCACCCCCGATGATCCCGTTCCTGTTCATCACCATCGCGTGCGGCGCGATCTCGGGCTTCCACGGCCTGGTCTCGAGCGGAACGACGTCGAAGCAGGTGGGCTGCGCCAGCGACGCCAAGGCCATCGGCTACGGCGGCATGCTGGGCGAGGGGAGCCTCGGGATGATGGCCGTGCTGGCCTCGACGGCGGGCTTCCTGACCTTCGCCGACTGGTCGACCCACTACGCGAGCTGGGGCGCGGCCGGCAGCCTCTCGGCCAAGCTCGATGCCTTCGTGGGCGGCGGCGCGCGCTTCATCGGGGCACTCGGGATCCCCGTCGAGATGGGACGCACCCTGATCGCCGTGATGGTGATCGCGTTCGCCGCGACCTCCCTCGATACCGGCGCCCGCATCCAGCGCCTCGTGATCAGCGAGCTCGCCGAGGCCTACGGGGTGCGCGCCCTCACCAACCGCTTCGCGGCCGGCGCCCTGGGCATCGCCGCGGCGCTACTGCTCGCGCTCACCCAGGGCGGCGGCCAGGGCGGGCTCCTCTTGTGGCCTCTCTTCGGCACCACCAACCAGCTGGTCGCAGGCGTCACGCTGCTGGTGGTGTCCATCTGGCTGAAGCGCCAGGGCCGGCCCATCGCCTACACCCTGGTTCCGATGCTGCTCGTGGCCGGTGCCACGGTGCTGGCGATGACGGGGGAGGTGGTCGGCTACTTCCGCGACTTCGCCGACCGGGGACTGCTGGCCATCATGGGCACCATCGTGCTGGCCTGCGACGTCTGGATCCTCTTCGAAGGCTTGAAGCTCCTGGCCAGCACCCGCCCCGCACGAAGCCCCGAGCGCGTGCCCGCCTAGTCGGGCGGGCTCGAGCGAGGCCCAGGTCGAGACCGTCGTTGGGGAGCTGCTCCCACGCCCGATGGGTCCCGAAACAGACGACCGCCGCGGCCCGGGTGGGACGCGGCGGTCGCAATCGACTCGCGGCTCGAGACCGCGGCAGCTCCTAGCGGCGGCGCCCGAAGGCGGCGAGGCCGACCATGCCACCGAAGAGCATGACGGCGGCGCCCGGCGCCGGCACGGGCCGGATGTCGAGGCCGAGGTCGAGGCCGTAGTTGGGGAACTGCCCCGAGGTCGGAACCGGGCCCGTCCAGTTGTTGCCCCAGAGCACGGCGAAGGCGCCTTCGGCGGTCTGGGTGAGCGTCTGGGCGGTGTCGGCCAGGATCGACTGGTTGTCGAAGAAGCTGAACGTGCCGTAGTTCTCGGTCGCGATGGTTCCGATGAACGCGTCGGTCTCGGCGTCGGGGTCGAAGCCGGGCCAGGTCAGCGTTCCGCCCGTCACGATCATGTCGGGCATCGGGTTCTTCACGGTGATCACGCCGGCGTCGATGGTCAGCACGGTGCCCGTGAGGTCACCGGTGAGCGTGCCGGAGAGGCGGAACTTCTGGCCGCCGCGCAAGAACTCGTTGCCGTCGATGGTGACGGGGTCCGCTTCGGCGGTGTGGACGAGGCTGAAACGGACGTCCCCACTCTGACCGGCCTCGATCGTGATCGTGACCGGAACGGCCAGAGCCGCCGACGCGGGAAGCAAGAGCGACAGCAGCGCGAAGGCGCCTAGAAAGCGGTGCAGCATGGGTCCGGGTCCCCTGAGTGATCGGAGGGCGCGAAACGGTCTTCCGTACGCACAGGGGGGTGGGGTGGCGACCCGGCTTGTGGCAGAAAAATTCTGCGAAAACGCGACGTTCGTGGCGTGAACGGGGGGCGCGTGAAGCCCCCTGGGGAGGGGCCGTGGGAGGCTCAGCTCCGGAAGCGCGTCAGGGGGAGCTCGGCGGCCTCGGCCGCGGCGTGCAGGCGCTCCCGCAGGTGCTCCCGGACGGTCCGACCGAGGGCTTCACGCCCCACCGGGAGCCAGTGGGCTCCCTCGTGCCAGTGGATCGGGGGTCGGCCCCAGTGCTCCCAGAGCGCCCGGGTCTGCTCCGGCGTGCAGATCCGATCCCGACGCCCGGCCACGATCAGACGCGCGTCGGTGGCCACCCGTGGCTCGGAGGAGAGCAGCGCGGCGGGGCTCCAGGCGTCCTCGAGGGCGGCCCGCGAGAGACCCATCGCCGCCAGCGCCAGCCGGTCGCGCTCGCCGATCTCCGCGAGCCACGAATCGGGCAGCGAGGCCGGCGTGCCGCGCACCACGAGGGCGGCGAGCCGTCGGTCGTAGGCGGCCGCGAGCGCAGCCACGGTCCCGCCGATCTGGTGGCCGTAGAGCCCGACTGCGGGGGCTCCCTCGCGCCGCAGCCACCCGATCAGCCGGCGCAGCTCGAAGACCGACTGGGTCACCAGGCCCGAGAGCACGAGCGGGTGGCCCGAGGGCCACGGCCCCCGAACGCGGCGACGCGGTCCGTGCAGGGGGAGCGTGAGGAACGCGACGTCGAGGCCCGCGCGCTCGAGCCCGGCCGCGTCGAAGCGGCGCTGCTCGCGCGAGAGCGAGCCTCCGCCGAGCGCATGGATGCAGACCACCACCGGCCGAAGCGCCCGGGGGTCTGCGCGGAGCAGCCACGCGTGGGCCAGGGTGCCCGCGGCGAGCTCGTCGCCCCCGACCTCGAGCGGCTCGAGGGTGCTCTCGAAGCGCAGCTCCAAGGCGCGGGGAGTGCGCAGGGCACGCACGGTGGGCTTCTCGAGCAGCGGCGGAAGGCGATGCAGGGCACCCGAGTCCCTCGGCTCCCGATGCCTCAGACTGCGCGCCGCCCCGCGGACCCCGGCCGCGAGATCTGCGAGGGCCGCAGCGCCGCGCAGCTTGAAGCGAACCCGCCAGACGCAGCGCGAGAGCTCGTCGACGAAGGCGGCACCGATCCCGAGGACGCGCGCGCCGAGGGGCTGTCGAGGATCGTCTCCCGTTGCACGCAGCTCGGTGGACCGCTCGGCGAGGGCCACGGCCCTCGCGCTCGCGAGCAGCGCCCCCACCCCGGCCAGGCCCGCCGCGAACGCGTGCCCCGCCGCTGCGAGCGCGAGCGCGAGCCCTGCCGAGGTGGCGCCGGCGCCGGCCGCGTAGGGGCCGTGGTCGGAGTCGTCGGCCCGTGCCAGCCCGGCCAGCCAGAGCGCGAGCGGCGAGGCCAGCAGCGCTCCCGCCGTACCGGCGTTCCAGCCGGCGGCCACCAGCAGCGCGGCGGCCGCTCCGAGCTGTACGCGGCCGATCACAGGGCCGCGTCTCCGACGCTGAATGCCGCGTCCGTTCGGAGCTCTGCGCCCTCGGCGGGGTCGAGCCAGAAGTGCTCCGTGTTGCCGAGACGGATGCCCGGCCGCCAGACCCGGAGCACACCGAGGTGTGTCACGACGGCGACCCGGTGCGCGGGAGCCGCGTGCTGCACCTCGTCGAAGGCCGCCTTCACGCGCGCCGCGAACTCGCGCTGGCACTCGCCGCCGCCCGGTCGCACGTCGACGTCGCCGGCCCGGAACGCGCGCAGCTCGTCGGGCCAGCGGGCCTCGATCTCCGGATGGCGCAGGCCGCTCCAGGCGCCGACGTCGCGCTCCCGCAGACCGACGAGCAGCCGCGGCTCGAGGCCCAGCACCTGACCGACCACGCCCGCCGTGCGCGCCGCGCGCTCGAGATCCGAAGCGAAGAGCGCCTCGATCGGGGCCTCGGCGGCGGCGCGGCTCGCGAGCTGCTCGGCCAGGGCGGACGCCTGGGCCAAGCCCTCGGACGAGAGCGGCGGATTCGCCTGGCCCTGCCAGCGGCGCTCCCGGTTCATCGTCGACTCGGCGTGTCGGATGCACAAGAAGGCCGTCACGGCGGGAGCTTAGGCTCCAGGGTTCGGCTTTCCCAGAGTGAAAACCCAACGGGTGGCCCGATCACCGGCGAGCGAAACCCGATCGGGCTGCAGGGCGTATGAGCCGCATCAGGAGAAGCGACTTGGCCCGCAACATCCAGACACCGACCCAGCCCGACCTGACCGCCGGCAGCTTCCCGAGCCACCGCCCCCTGTCGCTGCCCCCGAGCCAGGGGCTCGGGCCCGACGAGCTCGCGGCCCTCGAGCCGCGCATGCGAGCGGTGGCGCTGCGGGTGACCCGCGACCCGGACGTGGCCAACGACGTGGTCCAGAGCGCGTCGGAGAAGATCTGGCGCAACCGCGCGCAGTTCCGCGGCGAGGCCCGCCTCTCGACCTGGGCCCATCGCATCGTCGTCAACGAGGCGCTGATGTGGCTGCGCGCGAGGAAGCGCCGGGAGCTTCGCGTCCCCCTCGCGCCCCACGGCCCCGAGAGCCCGCTCGCCGAGGAGATCGCGGACGACACGCCGTCGGTCGCGAGCCGGATGGAGCGCCACGAGCAGATCCATCGCGTCCGCTCCGGACTGGCGCGGCTGTCTCCCGACGAGCGCGACGTGCTGATCCACTGCGCGCTCGAGGGCTGGAGCTACGAGCGCTACGGCCGCGACCGCGGTCTCGGCACGGCGGCCGTGAAGAGCCGCGCCTTCCGCGCACGCCGACGCCTGGCCCGACTGCTCGCCAGCTGACCCGCGCCTCCGTCTCCCCCGCCTGCGCTGGCGGGTGAAGCCCATCGAGCGGTACCTTGCGCGCCATGGATGGGGTGGATCCCGGGCCGCTGTCGCTGCTCCCGGCCGCGGTCACGATCGTGCTGGCGTTCGCGACGCGCCAGGTCGTGGTCGCGCTGTTCGCCGGCGTCGTCACGGGCAGCGTCGTGCTGCTCGTGCAGGGAGCCAGCCTCGCCGAGGCCAACCCCATCGACGCGTTCCTGCTGCCCGCGATGGGCTCGTCGAACTACGCCCGGATCCTGCTCATCTACCTCTGGAGCCTGGGCGGCCTGATCGGCATCTGGGAGAAGACGGGAGGCGCGCGCCACTTCGCCGAGGTGGTGGGCCAGCGCATGGCCCAGGGCCCGCGCTCGAGCCTCGCCTTCGCCTGGCTGATGGGCGTGCTCTTCCACCAGGGCGGCACCGTCTCCACCGTCCTGGCGGGCACCACCGTCAAGCCGGTGACGGACCGCCATCGGGTGAGCCACGAAGAGCTCTCCTACGTGGTCGACTCCACCGCCTCTCCCGTCGCGACCATCGTCCCCTTCAACGCCTGGCCGCCCTACGTCGCGGGGCTGGTGGTCGGAACGATCCCGCTGCTGACCACGGAGGAGGAGGCACTCCTCTTCTTCTGGAGCTCGATCCCGTACAACTTCTACGCGCTGATCGCCGTCAGCATGACGCTCCTCTTCGCCATGGGTCGGCTGCCCTGGGTCGGCGGCGGCATGGCCGCCGCCATCGCCCGGGCGAGGCAGACGGGCGCGCTCGATGACGAAGCGGCCCAGCCTCTGGTCCCCAGCGAGGCGGCCGAGCCCCACGACGGTTACCGCCCGAGCCTGCTCGACTTCTGGGTCCCGATCGGCGTCCTGCTCGGGGTGGCCATCGTTCCCTACTGGCTCTTCGACGCCTATCGCGTGAACGAGGCGTTCCTGCTCTGCGCCCTGTCGGCGATGGCCACGGCCGGCCTGCGCGGCCTGCCCCTGCGCGACGTGCTCGACGGCTTCATCACCGGCTGCCGCAACGTGACGATCGGGGCCATCGTGCTGGGTCTGGCGGTGACCCTGGGACAGGTCTCGCGCGACCTGCAGACCGCGGTGTTCGTGGTGCAGGCGATCGGCGACGCCGTCCCGGCCATCGCCCTCCCCGCCCTGCTGGCCCTGCTGTGCATGGGCATCGCGTTCTCCACCGGGACCTCATGGGGCACCTACGCGGTGGTGTTCCCCATCGCGCTCCCCCTGGCCTGGGCGCTGAACCCCGACCCGACCTACATCCACGTGTGCTTCGGCGCGGTGCTCGGCGGCGCCGTCTTCGGCGATCAGTGCTCGCCGATCTCGGACACGACGATCCTCTCGAGCATGTTCACGGGCTGCGACCTGATGGACCACGTCCGCACCCAGATGCCCCTGGCCATCCTGGCCGCCAGCATCGGCATCGCCATCTCGACGGCGATCGTCGCCGGCGTCGGCTAGCCCCCGGCAGCCAGCTCCTGGCAGCCAACGCGGAGGCAGCCTGCTCCTGACGGCCTAACGCGCGGGCAGGAGGCGCGGGCAGGAGGCGCGGGCAGGACGCCCGGCGAGCCTAACGCGCGAGCGCCGGCGGCCAGCGCAGCTCGATGCGCGGTCGCCGAAGCCAGCGTACGTGCTCGAGGATCTCGGGGCGCGACTCGAGATAGCTCGCGAGGTCGGCGTGGCGCTGCTCGGGAAGCGCGAGCAGGCGTCCCCGCCCCCCGGGCTCGAGCCCCCGGGAGAGCAGCGCCCGCGCACCCTCGCGGTCGAAGCGCAGCTCGAGATGGGTCGCGAGGTCGGCGAGCGCGTCGAAGAGCCGCTCCCGCGACGCCTCCTCCGCCTGCTCGACGTCGAGCTGCACGAGCCAGGCGAGCGCCGAGCCGTCGGGGCAGTCGAGCAGCATGGCGCGGTCGGCCCGCCAGGCGACGAGGTCGCCTCGCAGGAGGCCGTCTTCGCCCTGCGCGCCCGGCTCGTCGTCGAGCAGCCCGGCCTCACGCAGCGCCACCTGCAGGCCCACCTCGCCGTAGGTGTTCGCCGCGGTCGGACGGCAGCGGACGTCCGGCGCGACGCCGCGCGCGTCGACCGGGAGCCACACGAGCTCGAGCGGCTCTCCCCCGTGCATCAGCTCCCGGCTCGAGAGCGGCGGCTCGGCCAGCCACGCGTCGAGCCCGGCCGGACCGTCCCGCTCGACGTGCTCGAGCGCCTGGGCGTAGCCCAGCGCGTAGGGCCGCAGGAACGACTCGCGCAGCCAGCGCGGCGTCCCGAGTGCCTCGGACTCGGCGATCAGCTCCTCGAAGCCCAGGGCCACCTCCTCGGCGCCGCGTTGAGCCAGTCCGTCCTGCAGCGATTCGTCGCGCAGCATCGACCAGGTGGCGTCGCCCTCGAGCACGCTGGCCAGGGCGAAGGCCAGGTCGTCGTGGTCGCGCAAGCCGAGGGTCACGTCCGGAAGCGACGAGTGGACGGCCTGGAGGGCGTGAGCCAGCTCGTGCACCACCACCGACTGGAAGCCCGCATCGTCCGGCAGCATGCCGTCGGCGCCGGCCACCACGAAGAGCGTGCGGTCCAGGGGCGTGAAGAAGCCGGCCACCGACCCCGACTGCATGCGCAGCATCTCGGCGCGCAGGTCCAGGCCGGCCGGCACGAGTCCGACCGCCGCCGCGAGCCGGGACTGGGCGGCGATCTCCTCGCGTGAAGCGACTCGATCCAGCTCCTGGGCGAGGCGCGGCCCCACGGCCTCGGGAGGCAGCGCCAGCACCTCGACGGGCTCGGGGAACCGCAGGCCGCGTGCCGCCTCGGCCCGGGCAGCCAGAGGCGCGAGGTCGGGGAGCGGGGCGAGCGGCGGGCGCGCCGGCCAGGCGGCACAACCGGCGAGAGCCGTCCCGAGAACGCCGTACAGCGAGGCGTCTCGCAGGAATCTCGCGACACATCGGGCACCGGCGAGCCACTGCTCTTTCGAGGGGAGGACCGTATGGGCCGTCGTCGCTTCGACTACCTCGTGATCGAGCTCAGCGTGATGCTCGGCATTCGCGTGCCGCGCTACGAGCTCTGGCTCGCGGCCCAGGAGGCCGGCGCGGCCCCCGAGGCCTGGGGACGTCTCGAGGCCCTGCAGTTCTGCCAGGGACCGCTGCGCCGCTTCCTGCACGAGCGCGACATGCATCTCCACCGGCGCGAGTTCCTGCGCCTGTGCCGCCGCGTCTCGCGCTTCGACCCCAGCCAGCCGACGCCGGAGGAGCGGCTCGGCTTCGAGTCGGCCTGAGCCGGCACCTCGGCCCTGCCGGTCTGAACAGAGCCTTCGGCTCTTCGGATCCGAGCGGAGCCGACGGGCCTTCGACGCGATCGTCCGGCGCATCGTCGGAGCCGCCGCCTAGCCCACCCGGGTTGCTTCGTGCCCGGCCACCCGCCGGAGCAGCGCGGGAGCCAGCGCGCGGAGAGCGCGCCCGCGGTGGGAGATCTCGTTCTTTTCCTCCTCCGCGAGCTCGGCCATGGCGCGCGAGCTCCCTTCGATCCCGAAGATCGGGTCGTAGCCGAAGCCTCCGCCTCCGGTGGGCTGGTGCAGGATGTGGCCGGTGCAGAAGCCCGCGCGCAGCTCGACGACGCCCGAGGGCAGCGCCAGGGCCGCCCAGCAGACGAAGCGGGCCCGCCGATCGCTCGCGTCGCCGACCTCCGCCAGCAGCTTCGCCACCCGTCCGGCGGCATCGAGGCCCTCGCCGCCGTAGCGCGCAGAGTGCGGGCCCGGCCGGCCGCCGAGTGCCGCAACCTCGATCCCCGAGTCGTCGGCCAGCGCCGGCAGGCCGTGGGCGCGCGCAACGACCAGCGCCTTGGTGACGGCGTTGGGCGCGTACTCGTCCCCCTCGTCGGGAAAGTCGACGGGGCCGAGCTGCTCGAGACCGACCAGCTCGAAGGGCTGATCGCGCAGCAGGCTGCGAAACTCCTCGACCTTGCCGGCGTTGCCCGTGGCCAGGGCGATGCGCATGGGATCACGCGGCGCCCGAGTCGATGGCCTCTTGCTGGAGCCGCTTGAGCTCTCGAATGCCACCGAGGGCGAGGTCGACCAGCTCGTCGAGCTGGTTCCGGGAGAAGGTCACTCCCTCGCCGGTCCCCTGGATCTCCGCGAGCTCACCGCTGCCCGTCGCGACCACGTTCATGTCGACCTCGGCGCGCGCGTCCTCTTCGTAGGGCAGATCGAGCATGCAGTGGCCGTCGATCACGCCGACCGACACGGCGGCGATGGAGTCGCGAAGGGGCGAGCGGTCGATCGCCCCGCGGCGCACCAGGCGCTGGCAGGCCAGCGCCAGCGCGGTGTAGGCACCGGTGATCGCGGCCGTCCGGGTGCCGCCGTCGGCCTGCAGCACGTCGCAGTCGAGCCAGATCGTGCGGTCGCCGAGTACCTTCGTGTCGACCACCGAGCGCAGGCTGCGCCCGATCAGCCGCTGGATCTCGAGGGTGCGCCCCGACTGCTTGCCACGCGCGGCCTCGCGATCCGTGCGCCGGTCGGTCGAGCCCGGGAGCAGCGAGTACTCCGCCGTCACCCAGCCCTTGCCCGAGCCCTGCAGGAACCGGGGCACGGTCTCCTCGCTGGTCGCGGTGCACAGCACCTGGGTGTCTCCGAACGAGCACAGCACCGAGGCCAGCGGGTTCTTCGTGAAGTCGATCTGCAGGGTCACCGGGCGGAGCTCGTCCGCTCCCCGGCCATCCATGCGCTTCAAGCCAAAACCTCCTTCGGCCCCCAGGGCCGGACTGTCCGGACGCGCGCCGGCGTTCGCGGCGAGCCGACCGTTGCCCCGCTCAGGCCCGACGTCACTCGGCCTCGGACGCGGGAAGGTCGACGCCGCGACGCGCGTCGTAACGTTCGCGGAAGTCGGCGACCGCCGCCGCCAGCGAGACGGCGATCCGCTGACGCTCGGCGGATCGTTTGAGGACCTGCTCCTCGGCGCCGTTCGAGAGGAAGCCCACCTCGACCAGCACCGCGGGCATCTGGACGCCCAGGAGCACGACGAAGGGCGCCTGCTTCACGCCGCGCGACCGCGATCCGGGCTCGGAGGTGAGCGCGTGCTGCGCCATGCGGGCGAACTCCTGGGAGTCCGTCAGATGCTCGGTCGCGATCAGGTCGCCGAGAATGGCCACGAGCGGGTCCGCTGCCGCTTCCGGCAGCGCGTGCTCGCCGAAGGCGGCGTTCTCGAGGAGGGCCAGCTCGCGCGCAGCGTCGTCGGTGGCCTCGAGGGAGGCGAAGAAGGTCTCGGCGCCGCGAGCCCCGCGAACGAGGGAGGCGTTGGCGTGGATCGAGACGAAGAGATCCGCCCGCGCGTCGTTGGCGATCGAGGTTCGCACCTCGAGGGGCACGAAGGAGTCGTCCTCGCGAGTGAGGACGACGTTCAGGCCCTGCTCCCGCAGCAGCGTCGCGAGGCGCCCCGCCACGTCGGCCACGATCTCCTTCTCGACGAGCCCGGTCCGCCCGCGCGCCCCATGGTCCTCGCCGCCGTGGCCGGGGTCGATCACGACCGTGTCGAAGCGATCACGCGCCTCTTCGGTGCCCGAGCCGCTGGAGCCGGTCGAGCGGGCCGAGCCGGGCACGGTCAGGCACAGCAGGGCCAGCCCGAGGAGCCCGGCGCGGGCTAGGCCCGGGCGCAGCGCGAACGCAGCGCACGCGCAGCGAAACCGGTGAACGACCGACGAATCCGGAACCAAGGCTCCCCCCGACGCGTAAACCTACCAGAACGATGAACGCCGTCTCGTGTTCCACGGCACCACCGGGCGGCGCATCAACGGCACCACCGGGCGGCGCATCCACGGCACCACCGGGCGGCGTACCAACGGCACCACCGGCGGCGTACGAGGCACGAAGGACGGCCCCGGACCAATGCCGGTGCCGGGCAGCCGCTACCCTGGAGACAGCATGCGCCTCCCCCGATTCGCCCCGGCCCGCTGCCCCGCCTTCGCCCGCGCCGGCTCCGGCCACGTCGGCTCCGGACACGTCAGCTCCGGCCACTTCGGGCTACGACGGGCCGGTCTCGTTCTGATGCTGGGTCTCGCGGGCTTCCTCGCCTCGGGTATAGGCGAAGCCCACGCTCGACCACTCGTCGACGAGCCCGCGGTGGCCCGCCCGACCTTCCAGCTCGGGACCGAGCGCCGAGGACGCGGCACTTCCTTCTTCCTTGCGGCCGAGACCGAAGCCGGCGCCGTTGCGGTCGCCCCGGCCCACAACTTCCGGCTGGCCGAGCTGGTGCAGACCCGGCAGGTCGACTTCGTGCTCGGGGCCAGCGGCCAGCGCGTCGGCACCTCCTCGCGCTTCCACTCCCTCCCCGGCCGGCCGTTCAACGAGCCGGGCTCGAGCGTGTCCGAGGACCTGATGCTCTTCGCTCTCGACCTGCGGCCGGCGGGTGCGCGCGTGCTGCAGGCGGCGCCCGTATCCGGGCGCGCCCTCGAGGGCGGCCGCGTCCGGGTGCTCGGTGTTCCCGCCAACATTCCCCATGACGAGGACGACATCTGGGGGACCGTGGCGAGCACCGACGACGGCCGCATCGAGGTGGAGCTCGACGTGAAGGTCGACCTGCGAGGCTGGGGCGGCGCACCGGTGCTGCGCCATCCCGAGGGCGACGTGATCGGGATCGTCCAGGCCGCCCGCCCCCACCGCGGGCGCCTGCACCTCCGCCTCACGCCGATCACGGCCGTACAGGCCGCCCTCGCGCGACCCCTCCAGGGCGGACTCGGACAGCCCTTCGGCGAGCTCGCGACGCTGGTCGCCGCGCGGGCAGAGGTAGCGGGCGCGGCCGACCCGCCCGGCCCTCCGACGGCCCCGCTGCCGGCCCCTCCGGCCACCGACTCCGCGGCCACGAGCGGAACGACGCCCACGCCGGCTCCGGTCGTCGAGGAGACGGTGGCGCGCACTCCGAGCTGGGACGCAGGCGAGGCCCGTCGCGACGCCGAGCCCGCACCGCCGGCTCCGCCGCCGGCACCCGAGCGCGCCGCTGCCGAGCCCGGCAACTGGACGCCGCCGCCGGCTCCCCCTCCGCGTGCGGAATCCGAAGCCCCGCGCACCTGGACGCCGCCGCCCGCCCCGCCCAAGCGCACCGCGCAGGCCGACCCCCAGGGCGAGCGCGGGACCTGGACGCCGCCGCCCGCCCCGCCGACGGAAACCGCCGCGCGGCCCGAAGACCGAGCCGAGACCGACGCCGGCACCTGGGCGCCGCCGCCCGAGCGCAGCGAGGCCGGAGCCCCGAGCCCGCCCGTCGTCGCCTCGGTCCCCCTGCCCCGGCCCGAGGAGGGCGAGACCCTTCTGGGTCGCGCGGGCAGCGTCTCGACGAACCTGCGTGTCGAGATCGAGCAGCCCGCCAGCGGCATCGTGACGGGCGACGTCTCGGGCGCCTTCGTGGCCGGGCGTGCGCTCGCGTCCCTCGGCGAGTTCAAGAAGTACGACGTGATGCTCGTGCTCGACACCTCGGGCTCGACGGCCGCCATGTCCGGTGCCGACATCAACGGCAACGGCATCGTGGGCGAGGGGCGACTCGGCAATCTGATGGGCGGCATCTTCGGCGGCACCGACGCGGGGGACTCGATCCTCGCGGCGGAGGTGGCGGCCGCGATGCGCATCCTGAAGAGCCTCGACTCGCGCAATACGCGGGTCGGCCTGGTCAGCTTCGCGGGCGCCCCGCCTCCCGAGCCGGGATTCATCATCGGCTCCCCCCGACGCCCCGACGCCATCGTGGAAGAGCCGCTCACCAACGACTTCTCGCGCATCGAGGCCGCCCTCACCCACGTGCTCCAGCGGGGGCCCCAGGGCAACACGAACATGGCCGAGGCGGTCGACCGCGGGTACATCGAGCTCTTCGGCCTCGGCGGCGCGGTCTCCCAGACCGACCGCACCAGCGAGAAGGTCATCCTCTTCTTCACCGACGGTCAGCCGACCGGGCCCTTCGACCCCTCGCTGCGCGCGGCGAACGTCGAGGCGGTGCTGCGCGCCACCAACCGGGCACGCAAGCTGGGCGTGAAGATCCACTCCTTCGGGATCGGCCGCGACGCGCTGCAGGGGCCCGTGGCCGTCGTGGAGATGGCGCGCCGCACCGGCGGATACTTCACCCCGGTGCGACACCCCGGCGACCTGGTCGCGGTGATCGAGAACGTGAACCTCACCCAGGTCTCGGAGATCACCGTCGAGAATCTCTCGACGAGCGCGCCGGCGTCTGAGCTCGAGCACAAGGCCGACGGCAGCTTCGCCGCGCTGGTCCCGCTGCAGACGGGCAACAATCGCATCCGCGTGAAGGCCATCGCTCGCGACGGCTCGGAGGCCGAAGCCGAGGTGCTGGTGCAGTACGCGCCGAGTGAGCCGGGCCCGGAGATCCCTCGCGAGTTCATGGCCGCCCGCAACGAGCTGCTCGAGCAGCGGCTCCTGGCGCTTCGCCGCGAGCGCATGGGCGTCGAGCGCGAGGCCGTCGACCAGGCCCGCAAGGAGCTGCTGATCGACATCCAGCGGGAGCGCGCCGAAGCCGAGGCCCGCGCGGACGAGCAGCGCAAGAACCTGGACCTCGAGGCGCTCGACGACGACGCCTCGGCCAACTGGACCGCGCCCCGCGACGACGCACAGGACGCTCCCCGCTCCTGACGAGAGCCTCGGATCCGGTCGCCCCGCCCCGTGGGCCGTCGCGCATTGCCGTTAGAATGCGCGGATGCACGAACGACCCACCCTGGCCATCGGCGACGCGCTCCACGAGCGGCGCGAGCGCGTCTTCCTGGTGCTCGCGGGCCTCTTCCTCGGCGCGATGACCATGCTGAACATCCTCGGGGTCTCGCGCTTCCTCGACATGTCGTTCGAGGTGGCCGGGGTGCGAGTCCCCTTCGCGCCCGCGGTGGGCGTGCTCCCCTACCCGATCACCTTCCTGTGCACCGACTTCATCAGTGAGCTCTACGGGCGGGCCCGTGCCAACTTCATGGTCTTCGTCGGCCTGCTGCTCAACCTCTTCGTGGTGAGCTTCCTCTGGGTGGGCGGCCTGCTGCCCCCGGTCCCCGAGCTCGGGCCCGATGGCCTGCCGCCCTCGGACGTCTACGACTACGCCTTCTTCCGCATCCGACAGCTGACCGTCGGCGCGGTGTTCGCCTCGATGATCGCCTACCTGGCGGCGCAGCTCTGCGACGTGCAGCTCTTCCACTTCTGGAAGCGCTTGACCGGGGGACGGCACCTGTGGCTGCGGAACAACGGCTCGACCCTGGTGAGCCAGTTCGTCGACTCGTTCGCCGTGATCACCGTGACCCACTACTGGGCCAACGGGCTTCCGATCGATCCCGCCCAGCCGATCTGGGGACAGCTCTGGGTGTTCATCCTGTCGGGCTACGTCTTCAAGCTCGTGACGGCGCTGGTCGACACGATCCCCTTCTACGTCGGTGTGCACTATCTCTCTCGCTACCTCCAGATCGACCCCCTGGCGGAGCACGAACGTCCATGAGCAGCGGGGCCACGAGGCGAGCATGAGCGCGGGCACGAACACCCGCACGATCGACTGGAAGCAGATCCTGTGCGTCGACCTGCGGGCCCTCGGGCTCTTCCGGATCGGACTCGGCAGCGTCCTGCTCTTCGACCTCGTGACCCGGGCGGCCGACTGGACCGCCCACTACACCGACGCCGGCATCCTCCCCGCCGACCTCGCCCGGAGCCTCGGGGGCCGCTCGGCCCTGCTCTCGCTCCACCTGCACGCGAGCGCCGAGCCCGCGGCGGTGGCCGCCCTCCTCGGCATCGGAATGCTCGCGGCGCTGTCCTTGATCCTCGGGTGGAACACGCGCGTCGCGAGCGTCCTGAGCTGGGTGCTGCTGATGAGCCTCCAGCTGCGAAACCCCTACGTCTCGCGCTTCGGAGGCGACAACTTCTTCCTGCTGCTGCTCTTCTGGGGGATGTTCCTGCCCCTCGGCGCCCGCTACTCGCTCGACGCGCGGCGCAGACGGGAAGCGGACGTCGACCCGGGCAACGTGCTCTTCTCCGTGCCCGGCGCGGCGTTGCTGATCCAGACCTTCCTGCTCTACTTCGTGACGGGCTGGGTGAAGCAGGGGCCGACCTGGCAGACCGGATCGGCACTCTTCTACGCCCTGCATCTCGACGCCTACGTGACCGACTTCGGCGTCTTCGTCCGCGAGCAGAGCCGCCTCCTCCCCGCGCTCACGTTCCTCGCGCTCTGGTTCGAGCGCCTCGCCCCCTTCGTGCCCTTCGTCCCGTTCCACAACGCCGTGTTCCGCATGCTCGGGATCTTCCTCTTCGTGGGCCTCCACGTCTCGATCGCGGCGATGCTCTGGGTCGGATGGTTCCCCGCCTTCTGTCTGGCTGCGTGGCCGGCGTTCCTGCCCTCGGCCCTCTTCGACGAGTGGCTCCCCCGCCTGCGCGGCCTGGCGCCGCGTCCCGCCGCGACCCGGGCGCGCTCGCAGCCCTGGTGGGTCCAGGCGGCGGCAGGTACCTGCCTCGCCTACGTCCTCGTCTACCTCGTGGCCGAGGGCGGCCCCTGGCCCACCGGGACGAACATCCCGCCCAGCCTGAAGACCGTGGCGGGAAAGGCGCTTCGACTGCACCAACGCTGGAGCATGTTCTCGCCGGACCCGCCCGAGCTCGACGGGTGGCCGCGGATCGAGGGCGTGCTCGCCGACGGCTCGCGGCGCGACCTGTTGACCGGCGAACCGTTCGATCCCCGCAAGCCCGAGCGGGTGATCGACACGTATCCGAGCTTCCGCTGGGCTCAGTTCTTCGAGTCGACCTGGGAGGACTCGAGCAAGCCGTCCACCCTCGCGCTCTATCGCGAGTACGCCCGCTGGCTCTGCGAGAGCGCCGCTGCCGACGAGCCCGCCCTAGAGCGGGTGCGAATCCACCACGCCGCGGAGCTCACGACACCCGCAGGGCCCCGGCAGAAGGAGCTCCATCTCATGACCGAGCGGTCGTGTTCGGTCCGCGCCGCCTCGGGCGCACGCGTCGCAGACTGACGCGGCGCAGCATCCCGGCCTCGGCGCGCCCCCAGAGCGCCCCCCGCGCGCCCCCGGCGGGACTCCCACGGGTCCGCGCGTGGTACACTCCATGGCGTCGGCCCGGCTCCCGGGCGCACCCCGGGCCCGGCGCCCCGGAGGTACGCCATGCGACACCACACCCACCACGTCCCGCGGGCGCGCGAATTCATGACGCGCAACCTGATCACCCTCAAGCCCGACATGGGTGTCCTCGAGGCGGTGGCCCTGTTCCTCAAGAACTCGATCTCGGGAGCGCCCGTGGTCGACGAGAACGGGCGGCTGATCGGTGTCTTCTCCGAGCTCGACTGCCTGAAGGTCCTCGCAGCCGGCGAGTTCTACGCCGACGACTATCGCGAGGAAGGCGTGGTCGGCGACTTCATGAGCCGCAGCCCCCACACGGTGACGCCCGACGCGGACGTCTACACCCTGGCCCAGCGCTTCCTCGATCACGCGCTGCGCCGGATCCCCGTGCTCGACGGCGAGGAGCTGGTCGGTCAGATCAGCCGCCGCGACGTCCTGCGCGCCATGGAGCGGCTCGGAGAGAGCCGCGTCCAGCGCAAGCACTACCCCGACTACCGCGAGCCCTCACCGGAGGTGGGCGCCCGCCGCGCGCACTGATCGCCGGGCCGGCCAGGGCCTGACCGGCCGGCCGACCAAGGCCTGACCGCCCAGCCGACTACGGCCTGACCTCGTAGAACGCGTTGATCGGGTGCTCGATCTCGAGCCGGCGGAAGCGTGTGAAGCCGGCTGCCGAGGTCATCTCGCGCGCCAGGGGCTCATGGAACCCGAGCGTGCCGAGGCCGGCGCCGCCGGGCTCCGAGAGGGCCGAGGACATGCAGCTCAGCACCGACACGCCGTACATCATGGCGGCCATGGGGTTCTTCTCGGCGTTGGCTTCGTAGGTCGGCTGCGACTTGATGTCCGCGATCACCCAGACGCCGTCGGGCGCGATGGCGGCGCGGATCGCGCGCATCACGCCGGCGGGATCGGTCATGTCGTGGAGGCAGTCGAAGGTCAGCACGAGGTCGAAGCGCCCGTCGTCGGGGAGCGGCTCCTCGTCCGCGAGGTGGAAGGTCACCGACGACACACCGGCCTCCTCGCGGTTGGCCCTCGCGCGCTCGATCGCGTGCCGAGAGAGGTCGAAGCCGTGGAGCTCGGCTTCGGGAAAGGCAGAGGCCAGCTGGATCAGCGCGACCCCGCCGCCGCAGCCGACGTCGGCGACCCGGCCGCCCGCCTCGAGCCGCTCGGGCACGCCCTCGATGCTCCGCAGCGCCGGCACCAGGAAGTTGCGGTACCACGGCGCGAAGCCCCGCTCGACGCCCTGGGCGCCTTCGGGCCCGAAGGCGTCGTAGGGAAGCCCGATGCCGCTGCGGAACGACTCCCCGAGCCGCGGCAGGACGCCCATCAGCTCGGGGAGCTGCTGGAACATCCCGGCGCCGAAGGCCGGGTGGTTCTCGTCGGCGAGCACGGCGTGACCTGCGGGCGACAGGGCGAAGCGTTCGCCCGGGTGCGCATCGAGCAGCCCGGCGGCGCCCTGGTTGTACAGCCACTCCCGCAGCCAGCGCTCGGAGAGCCCGGTGCGGGCGGCCAGAGCCGCCGCATCGACCGGCTCCCCGTCGGCGAGGCTCCGGTACAGGTCGAGCCGGTCGCCGAGGTGGATCATGGCCGCGGTCACCGCGCCCTGCAGCGTCGCGAAGGCCTTGAACGAGTAGGCCTTCAGGTCGTCGGCCGAAGGGGCGTTCGAGCGGCTCACTTCCCGGCCTTGCGCTTCTTCTTCTTCCTCGGAGCGCCGTTGTCGAGGCGCTCGAGCTCGGGATCCTCGCCGCTGGCGTGACGCTTGCGCAGGAAGCGCTGATAGCGGTGGAAGGCCTTGGGGCGCTTCTCCTCGAACCAGCGGGTGAAGTCGTCGGCGTTGCGGAAGAGGTGCTTCTCCGCCGCCTCCTCCTTCACGTTCTGCTCGCACTCGCGCCAGTCGAAGTCCTTGCAGATGGCCGGCCGGCGCTCGTAGATCCCGCACATGCCCTGGGCGGTCAGGTGGTCGCACTTCGTCTCGAACTGGATGAACCAGTCGCCCTCCCAGTCGATGAAGACCGAGATGCCCCCGTGGTACAGGTACCAGTAGAGGTGGTCGTACTCCTTCATCGTGCTGGGCTTGTCGATCTCGACCGCGACGTAGCGACAGCAGCGCGAGCAATCGAAGCACGGGTGATCGCTCGCCTTCTGGATCACCGGCAGCAGCTGGGGCGTGGCCTCGGCGTCCGCGCCCGGCGGATCCGGCGCGGGGCCCTTGGCCAGCAGCGTCTGCGGTTCGTTCTCGGCCGACATGGTCCCCCCTGCAGACGGGGAACGTACCAGTCACGGGGCCGGGGAACGAGGGCCGCGCGGCGGCGGTGGCGCTAGCGGCTCGCCGTCGTGGAGCGCGGGGCGACGGTGAACTCCTCGGTCTCGGTGAAGACCTTGAGGGGCACCCAGCCCGGGACGTCGGACATGCGCGGCATGCCGCGGGTCATCGCGCCGGTCGGATCGATCACGAAGGGATCGCTCGGCGACTCGAACCAGAGGGTCACCATGTGGTGCTGACCGTCCGAGGGGCGGTAGACGATGGCGCGGAACACCTCGTCGTCGCGGAAGCCGAGATCGCGCAGGAACTGGAACACCAGGAGCTCGAGACCGTCACAGTCGTCGCCGTTGCGCTCGAGCGTCTCGTCCAGGGTGGCCCAGTGGTCGATCGGGCCGTCCGGACGATAGTGATGCGGAGCTTCCTGCTGGATCCAGTCGGCGACCTCTTCGGCCATCTTCCGCTTCCAGCTGCGGCGGAGCTCCACGTACTTCTCGCGCAGCTCGCCCGGGCTGCGGCGGCTGCGATCGGCCGAGCGGGTGCCCGAGACGGAGACCGAAGCCAGCTGCGTGCCGGCCTCGAAGGGGACCTCGACGGCCTCCCGCGACTGCCAGCCCTCGATCTTGGGGCTCCAGGCGTCGAGCGGATCCGGCGTGCGGAACCAGTCGTAGTCGGCGTCACCGGCCGAGACGGCGGGGAGCCCCGAGGTGGCACATCCGCCCGCCAGGCACAGGGCCAGCGCGGCGAGGCAGAGGCGCGAGAGAGTGGGGCTCGTCACCCCCAGGTCATCGGTCGGGAGGCCTGCTCAACTTGAGGCCAACGTGACCCAACTCCCCGGAAAACAAGGGAGAATCGGAGAATCGCCAGACTACCAGCGAAGTCGCGGGGTTGCGGCGTTCTTTTCCGCCGTTCTACCCACTCGTGAAGCTGGAGGCCCCGCGGGAAGGGGGCGCGGGCAGTCCGGAGCGCGGGGATCGCGCTGGAAACGGGCCCAGGGGCCCGGACGGACGCTCTAGGCCGGGATGTTCGGGAAGATGTTCGTCAGGACGAACAGCACGACGATGAAGGCCACGATCGCCGGAATCCCGCCGAGGATGTAGATGATCGCGGTGGCGTCGGCGCCGATCTCGGGCTCTTCCTGGGGCTCGTTCTCGGGATCGGTCATGACTCTCCTCGGTGCCGGACAGGATCCGGCTTGGCGCGCGGACGCTAGCGGGTGGGCCCGGAAGCGTCCAGATCCCTCGGTGCGCGCATCGCCCGGATCTGATCCAGCCATGCCTCGGTGCGCGCGCGCCGCTCGGCCGACAGCTCGATGCCGAAGTCCTCGCGAACCGGCTCGGGGAGCAGCAGCGCGGTGAGCGCCGCCATCCGCCCGCCGACGAGCGCCCGCACGTGGGCCGGCGGCTCGAGCACGAAGGCGGCGATGTCGCGTGCCTGGGGCCCGACGGCCAGGTCGCCGGAGCCCACCACCCCCTCGAACCAGGCGTCGAAGCTCTCGGGCGTCTCCGGTACGTCCGCCGGCGGGACACCGAGCAGCCGGGCCAGGACCGCGTGCTCGGCGAAGTAGGCGCGCTCGGCCTCGGGGGCCAAGGGGCCGACCACCCGTCGGTAGACGGCTCGCGCCGTCCAGGCGAGGGTCGCCCACACCCAGCGCACCAGCTCGGGATCGCGCCCGTCGTAGGGAGTGCCGGCGGGAAAGTGGCCCACGTCCATGGAGAGCGTGCCGCGCACCCGCGCGTGGGCCGCCTCGACGCCCCGGGCTGCGGCGAGGGCGTCCTCCACGCGGCCGAACGCCATCGCGTTCACGGCCGCCAGGGTCTTGCTGAGCCGCTCGAACGGCTCGTCGCGGTAGCGCGAGTGCTCGGCCACGCCAGCGGCGACCAGGGGATGGGCCACCTCGAGGAGCAGGGCGCAGCCGCCGCCGAAGAGCACGGCCCCCTCCCCGCTGACCCGCCGGAGCCAGGACTCCGCGCCGAAGAGCCCGGCGCCCTCGCCCTTGGGCGCGGGCGCTCCGCCCACGGCCAGCGCCAGCAGCTCAGCGTCGGAGGCGGGCAGCTTCGAGCGAGCGCCGTGCATGCCGCTAGTGTCCTGCTTCCGGACCGTGGGCGACAGGGGGGCGCGCGCGGGGGGCGGCCGGTCTCGCGCGACTCTCGCGCGAGGTTGGCCTCGGCTGGGCCGGTACCGGAGCCGGCGCCGCGACGAGGCACACCATCCGCCGCACGCTGATCGTCGTGGCCTTCCTGTACCTGGTCGAAGGCCTGCCCATGGGCCTGTTCCGGGACGTCTGGCCCGTCTACCTCCGTGAGCTCGGCGCGCCCCTGCGCTGGATCGGCGTCGTGAGCGGGCTCTACCTCGCGTGGTCGGCCAAGCTGCTCTGGTCGCCCCTCGTCGACCGCTTCGGCGAACGCCGTCAGTGGATCGCCGTTGCCCTGTGCACCATGGCCATGGCACAGCTCGCGATCCCGGGGCTCCCCGTCGGCAGCAGCCTGCTGCTCGCGGTGTTCGCGCTCTTCTGCGTGGCCTCGGCGACCCAGGACATCGCCATCGACGCCTACACCATCGGCATCGTGCCGCGCGGGCGCGAAGGGCCGGCGAACGCGACGCGCGTCGCCGCGTACCGGATCGCGATCGTCCTCTCGGGAGCCGGGTTGCTGCTCCTCCCCACCCACATCGGCTGGGCGGCGACCCATCGGGTGGCCGCCGCGGGCCTGGCCCTGCTCTGCGCGGGGCTCCTCTGGTGCCCGCGCGTCGCGGTCCCCATCGAGGCGCGGCGCAACGTCCTCGGTGCGTTCGAGGGCTGGAAGGGACGCGGCCAGCTGATCCAGGTGGGCGTGTTCGTGCTGACCTATCGCCTGGGAGATCTCGCCCTCGGCGCCATGGCCCGGCCCTTCTGGGTCGATGCCGGCATCTCGAAGGAGGCGATCGCGCTGGTCTCGGTGACCTTCGGCTCCCTCGCCACGATGGTCGGCGCCGCCGTCGGTGGGCTCTTGGTCGAGCGCCTCGGCATCGGGCGGGCGCTCGGCTGGTGCGGTGTCCTCGCGGTGGGATCCAACCTGGCGTACGCCGG